>CAZFDW010000213.1:0-10498 GCA_964517865.1 uncultured Chitinophaga sp. | reverse complement strand
GTCGTGTTTGCGATTCGATGGCGACAGGATTTCAATCACCAGGTCCGGTACGCCTTTGATATTGATTTCGTCAATGATGCGATTCGATGTCAGAACGACGACAAGGTCCGGCTGGACAACATCAAAGTTGCTCAACTGAAGATCAATCGGAGAGTTGATGACCTGTCCGTGGCTGGTCAACTCAATCTGCTCATAGAGTTGAAATCCGATGTGCCGGGAAACAGCCTGATGACGCGGAAATGGCGGGTCGTTGGTGTAGTGGTGTCCGTCAATGATTTCATGACGCTTGCCGTCATACGGAATCATCGCATATTCGTCATACGTCAGCTTCGTCTGTGACAAGTAAGTCGTTTCGGATGATATCGACATGCGTTCAATTCCGTGCCAGAACTCTTGCCAACGAAAATCACTATAGCCGCAATAATCCTGTAAATCCAACAGATTAGTCTCTGGCAGTCCTGGAGTGTGCGGTCGTGGATTTCGGTGAGAGTGCAATTGACGTTGATTCTCGGGAGAGCGAGGCTCCTGCCGAGCCGACGACAAATGCAGAAACGCACGGCTCGGCAGGAGCCTCGCCCTCCCAACAGTAGCCTCGCCCTCTCAATTTCACAATCGAACGCGGCCGCACGAAGCAATTGACGGATGTACCACGCTGGCTATTTCTTCCTGTAAATCTGCGAGCGGCAGATTCCCAAACGATTGCACCAGAATTCGAACATCACCCACAGAGTCAGTAGTCCATAGCGCGTGCTGCGGCTGAAGTTGATGCTGGAGGCTTCCGCAAAGTAACGCACGGGAACAGGTATGTCTCCCAGCTTGAAATCGAAGTAGACAGCCTGAGCCAGAAACTGTGTGTCAAACACGAAATCGTCGGAATTTTCCTGCCACGGGACCGTTTCCAGAACTTCACGCCGATACGCGCGGAAGCCGCTGTGAAAATCGCCGAGGTTCTGACCGAGCGCCACGTTTTCAAAAATCGTCAGACAGCGGTTCGCGATGTATTTCCAGGCCGGCATTCCTCCCTGCAGTGCTTCAGCGCGCGTGCGAATTCTTGAGCCCAGAATAACATCGCAGTTCCCGAGACGAATGAGTTCAGCGGCCACCGGAATCACGCGGCTGTCGTACTGATAGTCGGGATGAATCATGACCACGATGTCGGCCCCACGTTCCAGTGCAGCGGTGTAGCAGGTCTTCTGATTTCCCCCGTAGCCGGTATTTCGTTCATGAGAAATCACCGTGAGTCCCAGAGAACGGGCCAGTTCGACCGTGCGATCTTTGCTGCAGTCATCGACCAGAATAATTTCATCGACGGTCCCTGGCGGAATATCCCGCAGTGTGCGTTCCAGAGTTGACTCCGCGTTATAGGCGGGCATCACGGCGATGATTCGTGGTTTGTTACTGGTTTGCATAGTTGACGATACTTCAAAGCAATGGCCCGTAATTTTAAATCTTCTTCAGGCACCCAGAAATGAGTGACCGGCGAGCGGCTGGGCGTCAGCCCTCCGTGGCCAGTGCATTAACACACGGAGGGCGGACGCCCAGCCGCTCGCCCGTGTCAATTCGCTCTGCGAAAGCAACGCAGCTTTCGCGGAGCGAAAGGCGACCATGAATCCTGGAATTGTCCTTATTGGTTCACCGAGTCACCCTCGACTTCATCATCGTCGTCATCGTCGTCATCCAGTTCTACAATCGGACGCAGGACGACTCTCGGTTTCACAACCGAAGCAGCTTCGGCGGGACTGATGATCGCGTGCGCCGCCGACGTGGAGACTCGCAGAGTTTCAGCCATGTAATCAATCGGTGCAACCTGACCAGTGAAAAGTTCGAACTGTTTCGCTGCCTGCCGCACGAACATTTCCACGCCACTGACCGTCGGACAACCGCGTTCCCGGGCGAGCTTGAGCAACAGCGTCTGTTCCGGGTTGTACACCGTGTCGAACACCAACGTCGAATCTCCCAACCAGTGCTGTTCAAATGGAGTTTCATCCAGATTGGGATGCATCCCGACCGACGTGCAGTTGATCAGTACCTCGCACGTTTCTGCGCCTCGGTTTTCCCATGACACATATTGACAACCGAGTTCCGCCGCCAGCGCACGGCCTCGATCACGCGAACGATTGGTCACCGATACCGCAGCTCCGGCAACCAGCAGGGCGTGTCCGACGGCGCGTGAAACACCGCCCGCTCCGAGAATCAGAACTTTTCGACCGACCAGTTCCGTCACGCCTCCGGATTTCCTGAGTCCGTCCTGAATGGCTTCCAGCGCCGCCGGAGCATCGGTGTTGGTCGCCACCCATTGATCGTTCTGTCGAAAGAGTGTGTTTGCCGCACCGATCGAGTCGGTTTCTTCCGACATCGTATCGCAGAATTGCAGTACGCCCTCTTTATGAGGAATCGTGACGCTGTAGCCGCTGATTGTGAGGCGGTCAAATTCCTTCAGCGATGGCAAAAGCAAATCGGCGGGAATTCGAAGCGGCAGGTAGACAGCATCAATACCGAGCTTTCGAAACGCCGCGTTGTGAATGAGTGGGCTCTTGCTTTGAGCAATCGGGTCTCCGATCACTCCAAACACCTTTGTCTCTTTCGTGATCATATTGTATCGGTACAGGTTGCGAACTTCGGCAAATGACAATTGCCCAGGAGCCAGTTCTCGTTCACGACTGAAACTGGCATACGTGAACGGTGACCCCGCTCGTCCGCAGAGGATGCGACTAATGGCGCCCATTTCGCCCATGCAGAAGCCAACCGTCGGGATTTCGGCAGCACTCACCATTTCGAGCATACGGACATTGTCTGCCGGCGAATTTGCCATCGTGACAATCTTGATGACGTCCGCATCACACTGCGCGAGGCGGCGATGGATATCGTACAACTCAAGCGGCGTTTCTTCGAAGTTGTGATAGCTGACGATCCGCCTCGTCTTGCCGTAACGGCGGATAGATTTCGCGACATCATCTTCAAGGTCAACGTACTCCGCCCCGCCGATGATCGCTTCCCGCAGGATCATAAGTCGCTGCTCCTCCGTGCCGAACCAGCGGCCCCGATCCGCGCGACGACGACATGTGACGACGACAGGCGTCGGTCGGTCTTTGAGCAGCAGCCCGATATCCGGTCGCTTGCGCATGTAATCAACGCGAAGTTCAACAAGTTCGGCCTTCTTTTCAGCCAGAGCCCTGTGTTCTTCCCTCATGGACGAATTCCGGGTTCGTCCGAGACTTACGCAAATCATGTTCGTTCTAGTCTGCCTGGAGGCGTATCGTCTGCGGCGTGCAGGCAAAATGCCGCAGCCAAGGGTAATCCACGATTGCGAAGTCTAGTGTTTTGTAAGGCTTTAAAAAAGGGGTCAGGAACGAATGGCACTGTCAGAATGTGCAATATACAGATCACGGGCCGCCCTCGATTCGTCATCGATGACGGAAACCCGATTGCTGAATTGATCTGACGTCCTGACACCGACCACTATTCAGCAAACAGCTGAGACAGATTCAGCTCCGCCTTGCAGATTTCAGGGAGCAGTAACGTGTCTCCGGTCGCAATGACACGCTGCTTTGAGTAGGCACGGTTTGTCCAGCAGTCGAAGACAATGATCTGCTTCTTTTCCGGTTGAACGAGTAAATACTGGTCGATGCCGGCGTTTGCATAGATTGCCGCCTTGGCTTGATCCATGTCGGTCGTTGTGACTGCAACTTCAACAACCAGCAATGCAGAGGACGGATGGGACTGCCGGAAATCGTCACGAGTTCCCGCAACGACGGCGAGATCCGGTTCAGGTTCTGACATCCCCAGCGTCAGCGGCTGCTCGACTCGCAGCAACAATCCTGTTCGCAGCTGATGTCTGAACCATTCTTCGAGAAAAGCGACTGTCCAGGAATGCAGCGGAGACTTGCCCATTTTTTCAACAACCACTCCTTCCAGCAATTCCGTCTTCTCCCGGATAATTCCGGAACTACACAGTCGATGGTACTGTTCGACATCCAGCTTTAGAACTGCGTCGCGAATGACTGGATTTTCGAGCAGGCTTTGCATCGCATCGAACCTTTGTTTGGCAAGGACGGCCTGATCCGCCGATTGAACATGTAAGTCTAGCTGCACGCAACAGAGCGCACAATGACTATGGCAGCACGTGAAGGATTTGAATCTATCGTTTGTACGGCCGACTTCCCCTGAAGTTGAACTGGAATGTTCACTTTTCCCCCACGCCGATTGACAAAAATGCCGTATTGGAAAGGAAAAGCGGCGACAAGTTGCCGCATTCCAAATGACTGTCGCCGGCCCTTACAGCAGAACCTCAGAAATTTCGTTTCCGCCCTGCGAAATCTCGACGGGCCGCCCCGTCTGATCGGGGACGCGCGTCGCGGGATCGATGCCCAGAGTTCGGTAAATGGTCGCTACAAGATCTGCCGGGCGAACGGGTTTATCCTGCACGTACGCGGCCTGAGAATCCGATGCCCCGTAGACCGTTCCGCCTCGAATTCCGGCACCGGCAAGCAGAGATCCATAGCAGTTCGTCCAGTGGTCTCGACCGGCGTTGCCGTTGATCCGTGGAGTGCGGCCCATTTCACTGGTGACAACAATCAACGTTTCGTCCAGCAGACCGCGTTCCTCCAAATCCGTCACCAGCGCAAACATGGTCTGGTCGAATCCGGGCAGCTTGTTGTTCTTTAGTATTTTGAAGTTGTTCGTGTGCGTATCCCAGGCGTCATAGTCCACATTGACGGGACCCCAGAACAGATCCCACGTCACATTGACGAACCGAACTCCCGCCTCGACCAGCCGACGGGCGATCAGAGCCGAGTTGCCGAACAGCGTCTGGCCATATCGGTCCACCGTTTTCGGATCTTCGTGAGACAGGTCAAAGGCCTTTCGCATTCCAGACGAAGTCAGAATGTCAAAGGCCTGCTGTTGGTTTCGCAGATACGAACTCGTAGAAGCCAATTGGTCGGTGCGCCGTCTCTCGTCGTCGATCTGCAGCAACAGCGAACGCCGTTCATTCAGGCGGTCGATTGTCATGCCGTCTTCGAGTGACGTACTGGGCAAGACCGGAGCCCCACGCACGATCTGAGGGGTCCCGGGCGACGGTGCGAATGAGTTTTTGTCGTAGTAGGGCAGACACTCCGTGGTGAGCGGATCGTATTCTTTGCCCAGGAAGCCACCATAGGGTCCGGCTCGGCGAAATGACTGACCCCAGCCCAGCCAGTTGGGCATGTAGACGTACGGCGGCGTTTCCGTTCGCGGACCGCCAAGATACTGCAACGTGGACCCAATGCTGGGCGGATCGGTGCCGCGTGGATGCTGGTCTGGCGGCATCGCATCGTAACCGGTGTAGCACGGCAGGCAGTTGTGGCACCCTGCTTTGTGATTCACCGAACGAATAAATGCGAACTGATGGGCCATCCGAGCGAGCTTCGGCAGATGCTCACACACTTCGATGCCGGGAACCGTCGTCGGAATCGGCTTGAATTCACCACGAACCTCTGCCGGTGCGTCCGGCTTCAGATCGTACATATCCTGCGTCGCCGCGCCGCCGAGCAGGAAGACAAAGATGACATTCTTTGCTTTGGCCCCCTGCACGGCTCCCGCAGCTTCTGCCGACAGCATTTGAGGTAACCCAAAGCCTCCCAGTGCTGACAGCGTGCCGACCTTCAGCGTCTCACGACGAGTCACACCGTCGCAGCATCGTCGCGGAGTACCGAGCATGGTCAACATAAGCGTATCCTTCAGCAACGTCACCGGGAGTTCAATTGACAGAATGGGTTATCATACTGCGTTCGTCTTATCATGCGATCTTTCGAGGCCGTCGAATTACGGTAAGGGAATAGTTTAACCGCGTGCCCATCGGGCCGCGCTCTTCACGACGGAGCGTATCGGCTACGATGGGAATCGCATCCGTCGGCTCAACCCCTGAGCCTTTTCCTCAAATCAGGATCGGCCGCACGACTTCGCCATGCACATCCGTCAAACGGAAATCGCGGCCCTGGTAGCGGTAGGTGAGGCGTTTGTGGTCGAGCCCAAGCAGATGCAGAATCGTGGCGTTGAGATCGTGGACGTGTACCGGTGAATCGGCGATGTCCATGCCGAAGTCATCCGTGTGACCGTGCGAAACGCCGCCTTTGATGCCGCCGCCAGCAAGCCACATTGTAAATGCGTCTTTGTGATGATCGCGGCCGGGGACATCCTTTGCATTGCCGTCTCCACCCTGACTTAACGGAGTGCGACCAAATTCGGAACCCCAGACGATCAAAGTCTCCGACAACAGATCACGGGCCTTCAGATCGCGGATCAACGTGGCCATGGCCTGATCGACGTCTTTGGACTTGGCGGGCAATCGTGTCTTCAAACCGCCGTGGTGATCCCAGTCAGAATCGTACAGCTCAATGTGCCGCACACCGCGTTCTACAAGCCGTCGAGCCAGCAGGCAGTTGTTGGCGAAGGAGGCTTCGCCAGGTTTGGCTCCGTACATCTCCAGAGTTTCTCTGGTTTCCCCGGCGATGCTCATCAGCTCCGGCACTGATGTCTGCATGCGGAATGCCAATTCGTACTGACTGATGCGTGTTGATATCTCGGGATCATCAGTCACATCCAACTGCAGCTGATTCAGTTCTCGCAGCGTATCCAGTTCGCGGCGGCGATCGTCGGGCTGATAACCTTCCGGGCTGGAAAGAAACAGCACGGGATCTCCTTTGGATCGAAATTGGATGCCCTGGTGAACGCTCGGCAGAAATCCTGGAGACCACAGACTGGTTCCGGCTCCACCCGGCGGACCACTGAGCAACACGACGTAGCCAGGAAGATCCTCGTTCGCCGAACCAAGACCGTATGTGACCCAGGAGCCGAGACTTGGTCGGCCTCCGCGTCCGAATCCGGAATGCAGAAACATCTGAGCGGGTGCGTGATTGATTTCGTCGGTGTGAATGGAACGAATGACGGCGATGTCATCCGCCACTGAAGCAAGGTTTGGCAGGAGTTCGGACATCATCTGCCCGCTTTGTCCATGAGCGGCAAACTTCCACGGTGAGCCCGCCAGGGTCGATGTCTTGCCGATGAATGCAAAGTCACGTCCTTTGGTAACTTCTGCAGGGCAGGGTTGATTGTGACGTTTGACCAGCTCCGGCTTTGGATCAAAAAGATCCAGCTGCGACGGCGCGCCGATCATGTGAAGATAGATCACATGTTTCGCCTTCGGCGCGAAGTGAGGAGCACGGGAACTGTCCGGATTCGAAGCTGCGGCGGTTGCAGACGTCGATATCATTTCAGCAAGCGCAATGCTGCCCAGGCTGAACCCGGTGGAACCAACGAAGCCTCGACGTGAACGTGTGTTGCGAGTGATCATGGGATTGTCAGGGTTTTGTAATGGTTTCATGCAGGTTCAGCAGCACGGTTGTCAGACTGTACCATGCGGCGACTTCGTGCGGCTTCTCATTCACGGACGACGGCAAGTCACGGGTGATGCGCATGACGTCGTCCGGGCGTTGTTCAAATGCAGCGGACTGTGTCTCAAACAGTCGCGTGAGAGCTTCGCATTCCTGATCGCCGGGTTTGCGAGACGTGCAGAGCTGAAAGGCGTAATCCAGTTTCGTGCAAAAATGGGATTCCGCGTTTTCTGACAAGACTCGATGAGCCAACGCGCGCGAAGCTTCGACATAAACAGGATCATTCAAGAGCGTCAATGCCTGTGATGGCGTATTGGTGCGAGAACGCTTCACGATGCATGCCAGTCGAGCCGAGGCATCGAAGGTGATGAGACTCGGATTCGGCGCGCTGCGTTTCAGCACGACGTAGATTCCCCGGCGGTACTTCTGAGTGCCATCGCTGACGACGTAGTCGTATTGCTGTCCGCCGACTTTGGCCCACAATCCATCGAGCTGCGGAGGACGAATGGGCGGGCCGAACTGCGTCAAATCCAGCAGCCCGGAAATCGCCAGCGCATTGTCGCGAATCATCTCGGCGTCGAAGCGAAAACGAGGCCCGCGGGCGAGCAGACGGTTCTGATCATCCGCCTCGGCCAGTTCCCCTGGAATGCGGGACGACTGACGATACGTCGATGAAAGGACAATCGTCCGGAGCATGTGCTTCATCGACCACTTGTGCTGCATAAATTCGACGGCCAGCCAGTCCAGCAGTTCCGGATGAGACGGCGATTCGCCTTTGATTCCAAAGTCTTCGAGCGTGGCAACCAGTCCCGTCCCGAAGATCTCCGCCCACCATCGATTCACAGTCACTCGCGCGACGAGCGGGTTGGCAGGGTCAACAAGCCAGCGCGCCAGGGTCAGGCGATTCGGAGGACCTTCCGGCATCGGATGTAGAATCGCCGGTGTGCCCGGCTGAACACCGGCACCTCGCTGGCGATAATCACCGCGTTCGAAAATAAAGGTTGGTCGCGGTTCCTGTTCGACCATGATGAGAGTTGTGTCAGGAGCTGTTTTTGTGATGTCTTTCCTGACCGCCGCAATCTGCTGTTCCAGTCGCTTCGCAGGTGTATCAGATTCCAGACGAAAATCGACCAGTTGCTTTCGTTCGGCAGCAGTCCATGCAGAAGGTGCTCGCTGCAGCAGTTCAGTGATCTCGCCGGAAATACTTTTCGATTCGCCGCTCGCCACGTTGCCTGTCACAGCAGAAAGTTTAAAGCATCCCAGAGTTCTCGCGTTCCCAAAATCCTGATGCAGTTCAATCGTCAGTTGATCGCCATCGTCGATATCAAGCGGCCCTTCGAGAACAAACACTGCTCAGTGAGGCTGACTGAACTGCGGTGCGATCGCCCAGCCTGATTGGGTATTGCCGTCCACTGCGCCGAACACGTCCCACTTGTCCTGGGAAAAGTCTGCTGTGGCTGAACAAAACGTCAGCAACTTCGGTGAGGGGTCAGATTTGCGGGTGACCGACACGATGAACTCATGCAGGACGAAATTTGTCCGCTTCGGATCACCGCGACCTGGCCCCATGCCGGGCAGAGATTCGTGTGTGAGTGCGTCCAGTCGGAACGCTCGAATGTCCTTCAGATTCGCAGCGACCGTCATCGTATAACGGTCTTTGGAAGGCGGATCGCTGCCGACGAGCAGGATCGAACCGTCGGACCGTTTTTCAAAAAAATCCGTCGTTCCAAGCGATTGAAAGTCCGTGATGTCCAGCGTGTGCGTGACGGTGGCGTCGGTGGTCCGGGCGGCCAGTTCAGTTGTCCATGCGGCAATGTCGGAATTTAGCTCGGTTCGCCGCTTCGCCAATGATGCCTCCAGCTGCGCCAGTTTTTCCGCCAGTGGTGCTCGTGCGCGATCTCGATCGGGGTTCGAGATCTCCATCGATGGCCCCTGAAAGGCAATCGATGACGGCTGGCGGAGATTTTTCAGATCCGCTTCAATCGCCGTGTTGTTGAAGAACGCGAGCAGGCTGTAGTAGTCAGTTGTCGTGAATGGATCGTACTTATGATCATGACACTGAACGCACTCCAGCGTTGATCCAAGCCACACGGTCGATGTCGTGTTGACCCGGTCAATCAACTGCTCCGCGCGAGTTTCTTCGGGAAGCGATCCTGCTTCGACATTGGTCGCCGCACATCGGTGAAATCCGGTCGCGATCTTTTGCGATTCAGTGGCGTCTGGCAGCAGGTCGCCCGCAATTTGTTCGATGGTGAACTGATCGAACGGCATGTCGTCGTTCAGAGCATTGATCACCCCGTCTCGCCACGCCCAGTTGTCACGAAGATCGTCGCGCTGGAAACCATGCGAATCGGCATAGCGCGCCAGATCCAGCCAGTGCCTCGCCCATTTTTCTCCCAACTGCGGTCGCTGCAGCAGTTCATCGACAACTTGCTGAAACCTGGCGTCGGACGGGTCATGCACAAAGGCATTCACTTCTGCCGGCGTGGGTGGAAGACCAATCAGATCGAAGTACACGCGCCGCAGCAGCAAGGCCGGTTCTGCGGCAGGTGATGGAACAAATCCAGCGGCGGCAATCCCTTCGAGGACAAATGCATCAATCGGCGAACGGCTCCAGTTGTCTTCTTTCAACTGCCGAGGCTCACTCTTCACCGGAATCCGATAGGCCCAGTGCCTTGGCGTCTCGAAAGACTCTGGCCATTCTGCCCCGCGGGCAATCCATTGACGCAGAACGGTGACCTGGTTCTCGGTCAGAGGCTCTCCCGTTGCCGGCATGATCTCTTCATGATTGCGGGGCAGAGTGATGCGGCGAATCAACTCGCTGGCGCCCGGATTTTTCGGGACGACAACGCTGGTTTCGGCCAGATTCTGGTGACCATCCAGCCGAAGCTGGCCCTCCTGCTTCTTCGCACCGTGACATTCCAGACACGATCGTTGCAGGATGGGAAACACGTCCCGTGAAAAGCTCAATGAGTCAGATATCGCCGCCGCTGGCTGGTCGCCGGACTGTGCAATCCCCTGCATGGCCTCAGCATGGATTGAAGCCAGCACGACCGTGAGTCTCACAACGTGACTAGTGCTTTGTCACAGCTAAAACTTGGGATTGGTCAAACGACCGTTTTTGGAGA
>CAZFDW010000212.1:0-10540 GCA_964517865.1 uncultured Chitinophaga sp. | reverse complement strand
AAAATCTTGAAGGATGCTATCCAATGTCAGGGAGAGAACCATCTCACCGCTGCCAGCATCCCAAACTGTGAAAGAATGAGCACTGGCTGCTGCGAGTCGTGTGCCGTCCGGGCTGAATACCACATTCCTGGCGGGGTCCCTGTCTGGTCGCATTGCCAGCAGTTCCTTACCTGTCGCGGCCTCCCATACATGCACTGTGCCGCGACACGTAAAGGCGAACTGTTTCCCATCCGAGCTGAAAACGACACTTTCAACATCACCGTCAGGTCCTTTCAGTCGAAGCAGTTCTTTGCCCGTCGGAACATCCCAGATGTTCAATGCGCTTTGCGTACCCGAGACCAGGCGTTCGCCGTCCGGGCTAAACGAAACACAGAGAGCCCACCACGGGTCGCCCTGCATCGTCTGCAATTTTTCACCGCTCACCGCGTCCCGGATTTTTGCAGAATCCCCGACGGATGCCAGGAATTTTCCATCCGGACTGAATGTCACTTGGGGGTTGTTACCTAATTCCGCGGGCATCAGGAATGTCTGCGGGCTGCATGTGGCGTCCCAAACTTTCACGGTTCCATCGAGACTTGTCGACGCCAGACGCTTTCCGTCCGGACTGCATGCCACACAAGTCACGGTTTCAGTGTGACCCGTGAGTGTGAGGATTTCCTGACCATGTTCTGCATCCCAGACTTTCACCCGGCTTCCATCGGCCGATGCCAGCGTCCTGCCATCGGCGCTGAACGCCACTGTCGAACCGCTATGGAGCTGAGTTGCAATCTTTAAAAGCTGTTGGCCGCTCGTGGCGTCCAGGACTTTAATGGTGCCATCGCTTCCGGACGACGCCAGACGCTGGCCGTCCGGGCTGAAGACCACATCTGTGACCCAGTCGCCCATTTGACCTTGCGAGTGAAAGACCGGATGGCCACGAGCGATGTCCCAAACCGTGACTCCAATTCCGTTGGTCCATACCAGCCGCTTCCCGTCGGGGCTGAACGCCAGACTGCTCAATGACATGTGGTGCGGCTTCATATCCAGCAATAGTTCGCCACTCTTCGTGTCCCATATTTTTACATTGCAATCTCTGCCGGATGACACCAGTCGCTGGCCGTCCTGACTGAAAGCCACGCACAGAACTTCACCAGTGTGTCCGGTGAGGTATAGAATTTCATCGCCGCTTGTGGCATCCCAAACTGTGACACCACTTCGATCTGCCGAAGCCAGTTGTCTCCCATCGGGGCTGAAGACCACTTTGTTAACAAAATCCAGGCGGCCTGCCAGTCTGAGTGTGGCTTCGCCTGTGGCCACATCCCAGACGCTGATCCCCTGAAACTCCGCCACTGCCAATCGAGTGCCATCCGGACTAAACGTCGCGCTTCCGCGTGGATTGATGTTCAGACTTCTTTGGCAGGAATTTAACTGTCGGGTCCAATAATGCCACTCGAAGCCGCGCAGGTCATCTTCGTTCCGCAGATTCGCCAGCGCCGGGTCGTGCAGGTTGAGGAGTCGAATGGTTTCGCTGATTTGCGACTGGTCCCACGCCGCTTGGGCAAGATTCATGTGGGCCGCATACAAATACCGATCGGCCAGCCTGGACTTGGCCTCCGTTTCTGTCCGGTTCTGCCGAGCTGAAACCGTCTCGTCCGATGCGAACAGGTGGAACTCTACTCTCAATGCTCCCCACAAAAATGTCGCCGTCAAAGCGGCAAGGGCCAATCGGGATCGATGGATGTTCATAGGCTCATTTCTTCGTGATTTTCAGGGGCAAGGTCCATTGGTACAATGTATGCCGGGCACCGTCGTCTGACGACTCCACGTTGATTGTCTGATCCGCAGGCACGCCGGGAATCTCAAACTGGTGTGAAATGATTCGTGATCCCGGTTTCATTTTCTCCAATTGCGGAAGCAGTTTCTCCAGTTGCTGGGGCAGCAGGAATACCGCGATGACATCGGCGTGTTCGAGATTCGTTTTGAAGATGTCTTGCAGTTCCACAGTCACCAAGTCCTTCAATCCGGCAGCTTTCACTTTCAACCGCGATGAATCGACCAGTTCCTGATCGAGTTCATAGCCGATCGCCCGACAGCCGTATTTTCGGGCAGCAGTGATCACGATGCGACCGTCGCCGCTGCCGAGGTCACAGACGACATCCGTCTTTTTCACGGCTGCCAGCTCCAGCATTTTCTCCACAATGTCCTGTGGCGTGGGGACGAACACCGAACGCAGGGTGCGTTCACCAGGATCTTTGGCAGACATGGCGGCAAGAGGCTCTAATACGATCGTTCGGGGCGTTGCCACCGGAGGCTCGAATGCGTGTTCGCGAATGTCGTAGCAGAACAGCTTGTTGTCGTCGCGAAGGTAAAGTCGCCCACCAGCAATGACATGAGCGGTCGCGGCAGCGACTCCTGCGGCATCTGGAATCTGAAAACTACCCCGCTCGACGAATTCTGTCGGAGAAGGTTCTGCCAAAGTCATGCGTCCATCGCTGTTCCGCAAATAGATCCGATCTTCCGCATAGAGAATCGCTTCTCGCTGTCTTCGCTCACGCCAGACCGTTTCACCGCTGTTCCAGTCCAGACACATCAAGAGCACCCCGGTCCCGGCGTACAGATGATCGCCAACGACGACTGAGCTGTCCTGGAAAGTGTCCAGACCAGGCTGGTGGAAATACTGCTCCAGTGCCTTGACCTCTGCCCCATTTGCAACGAGTTTCAGCAGACCGTAGCCCACGCCATACCCGTTGCTCACGAAAAGGGAATCACCGCTTACGATGGGTGTGCGAGTGTTGGCGATGCGGTTGACGATCCTGTCGTAATTCCAAAGCAATCGGCCGTCGAAAGCGCGCAGTCCCACCAGAGATTTCTCCAGAAACGCGACATATTGCCGAATGCCGCCGGCTTCGGAGACGACGAGTGCAGCATACGCAGATCGTCCGCCGCCGGGGACCAGACTCCGCCACAATTCTTTCCCAGTTCGCTTGTCGAGTGCCACGACGGACGCCTGTGGGCCACCTGGAGTACAAATCAGCGCATCGCCGTCCACGAGTGGGTAATCACAAAAGCCAAAGTTCGGCCGTGGCGACGCGAAATCATCTAGATAGTTTCTACTCCAGAGTTCTTTTCCATCACTCGTTTGTAAACAGACAAGCCTGCCTCCAGTGGTGATCGCATACAGCCGATCTCCATCCAGCGTGGGCGAGCGCTGACTCAGCCAGCGCATGAGTGGATTCTCGTTGACCCGTGGACCAAGCCGTGTCGCCCAGACGCGCTGGGCTGTGCGCTGGTCGAGTGCCGTCAGAAACTCGCCGCCTTCGAAATAGCCCAGTGTGTAGATTCGTCCGTCGGCGATGGACACGGACGCAATCCCTTCTCCGATTCCTTCGGCGCGCCACATCAGTGGCGGGCCTCCGTCAGGCCACTCTTTGAGCAGTCCCGTTTCGGGTGAAACATTATCGCGGTTCGGTCCGCGCCACTGTGGCCAGCTGCCCCCTGTTTCTTCCGCCGGGACCCCGGTCTGAGTCTTGACGCCGTGGCAGGCAGCTTCCTGGCCCGAAGTCGGCAATTCGTCGGCGATTGTCAGGACCGCCGATGCGTGGCAAAAGCAGGCAAGTATCATCGCCACTGAGCAGACGCGAATGTTCCCGATACGATTCATACAGCGACTCCGAACTGGTTGTTGAGCGAATAGAAAACTTGAGCCCGAACGACCGGCATATTCGCCCGTCCCGTTCTTCGTCGCTGATGTCCAGGAGGCGGGCGAACTTAGTGACGACTCCCTTGCGTTTACTTTGGGAGTGCTTCGACAATCTTGAGTACCTCATCGGAGTCAGTGACTGGATTCACGATCGTCCGCAGCGCAGCAATTTTTCCCTCTCGATCGATGACCACAGTCCAGCGGGCCGTCGTCACAGGACGGTCAAAAACAATTCGCTTGCCATCGGCATCAGGAATCAGTTTATTGTCAGGAGTTCTCGGGCTCACCCGACCACCAGCACCGATAGGCACGCCGACCAGCTTTGCCAGTTCCCCCTTCGTATCGGCCAGGAGTGCATGTTTCAGCCCGTACGTTTCTTTGAACAGCTTGTGTGCGGCCACTTCATCACCACTCACCCCGACGAGTTCGACGCCCAGTTCCTCGATTTTGGCCAATCCGTCGCGATACGCTTCGGCCTGTTTGATACAGCCACCAGTAAAGTCGCCAGGGTAGAAGTACAGGACGAGTACTTTTTTGCCGACATGGTCGGCAGACCTCCACGGTTGCCCCTGGTCGTCAGTGCTTTCAAAGTTCGGCAACAAATCCCCCACGGCCAGCCCTGCGGTGGGAGCCTCCGGCTTCGGCTCCTCCGCCGCTGGGATCGTCCCACATATCATCACAATCAACGCCACCAACTGGTATCTGCTAATCACGGTCATCAGCCACTCCTGCGCAGGAAGGTCACCACAAGAGACCACGGCGAAATGCCACGGCCCTGACAATCCAGACGCCATCGACAGCTCAGCAGAGCGCGCAATGTGCAACGATTTTGGCAAATCAGTCGCGGAGGAATGGCATTGTTGGCATTGCGGACGTTCTCCACCTGCTTTATCGACGAATTCGGCTTCGTCCAGATACAGAGTGGCCCCATGCGAATGATCGCCAGAATGGTCACGTTTCGGTCGGCTTCAAGAATGGGATCAATGCCGGCAGCGAGGGCGGTGCTGGCGATCGTGACGATCCTGGCGACACGTTCGATCGCCGGTTTCCGAAAGTCGGGGTCGGCCAGATAGACAACGTTCGTAACGCCGCCGCCCGCGAAAACCCGCTCATAGTCCTCTTCCGTGAATTGCACGGAAACCACGTGTTCGCGGAGTTCCTTTGCGTCCGGAAATGATCGGTGACGAATCTCCAGCGACGGATGAACATCACCACGCATGTGAAAGAGCGCCAAAAATCACTGGGCGGCCCGCCAACAATACTTCGAGTCAGATTGACGGGATCGGTCGCTCGGGTGGATGCGGTTGTCATGTCATGACTATTCCATACGCAGAATGTGAATAGGCGGTGGAATTCTCATCGCGCCATACCTCCACGACACAATACGGTACGGTCCTGGCTCGGGCTCGGAGATGGAGAAACTGCGAGCCAGTTCGATTCCCTTATCTTCCGTATCCACCAGGCAGTAGCGATTCAATGGCAACACGTTCACTTCGACACATCCAACATTGCATGACACCGGCGAGCAGCCAAACGATTCCTCGACCGCATCCAACCCGAGCCGAACGAACGAGCGGCTCATTGGCTCGACGTCCAATTCCCACCATTCATCCATCGGCTCCTCCTGCCCGTCCACAAATCGCACCAGAAGCAGCCGATACGCAAACAGGTCGAAGTCCGCGCGGACCTGTGTCGGCACGGTACTCTAGGCAACTTCTGGTCGATCATACATGCCGTGGACGTTGCGCTTCCCGCAATCCCGCCAGCCATCGGGCACCGTAGCAATGCATCTGCTGACGCTGCAGATTTCTTCCACAGGTGCGGCCCAGGGAAACCATCCCTTTGGAATGTCCAAGTCAAGCGACACCCAATTGGATCGCGTCGTACGTCGTTTTGGACAATAGCCAACGAATGTCGAGTTCATGGTAAATCCCACTTCGCATAACAAATCAACGTCACGGGCATTTTATTGGCGCGACATCCAACAAGATCTCGGCTTGACCGCTTGGTTCGGCACTGATGGCAGCGCAATCTCGACTGCGGATCGACGTGTTTTCGGGACCATCAATGAGTCAAATTGCCCTGACTCCTTTGCTTTGATTCGGCCTGGTCCTCGGCCGCGTGCCACAGTTTCATGGTGCCGTCCACACTCCCCGTGGCCAAGGTCTTGCCGTCGGGTGCTACGGCCACTGAGACTACGCAATCGCTATGTCCCAGGAGGGTCAGTCGTTCCTGCCCCGTCAGCACATCCCACAGTTTGACTGTTCCGTCATCACATCCAGAGGCAATCGTCTTACCGTCTGGGAAAAAGGCCACAGTCGTGATTTTGGCAGTATGACCACGAAAGGTGGCCAGCAACTTTCCCGTGGTCGCATCCCAAGCCCATAGAAAACCATAATCACCACCGGTCACCACGGTCTTTCCGTCCGGCGAGAAAACCAGAGCCCAAATCCAATTCCCCTCCCTCGCGTCGGCCCGATGTGTTCTGGTTAGAGTTTTGGGATCCCAAAAATCGACCCAGCCAGCTTTGTCCGCGGTCACCACGCTCTTTCCGTCGGGAGAATAGGTCAATGCACCGATCGAGCCGTTGCGAGATGGCTTAAACGTCGCCCTCAATTGTTGGCTGTCCAGATCCCAAAATCTGACCTCGCCTGTCTCACCCATAGAGGCAACCAAAGTCTTCCCGTCGGGTGAGAGCGCCAGCGAATAGACACCTTGCGGATTGTCGAACGTGGCCAGCTCCTGCCTTGTGGCGACATTCCAGAGCTTCAGGGGCGCATGCACACCACCAGCGGCCAGTTGCTTACTGTCACGAGAGAACGTCACCCAAGAGAGGATGTCGCCCTTCCCGACGAGGGTCGCTTGCGTTTCACCTGAAGTGGGGTTGCAGAGCCTGACAACTGCACCTGTCGCCGAATACGCCAAGGTTTTTCCATCGGGTGAGAACGCGATGCCAGCTTTGCCAGCTTGATGGCCCTGGAGGGTCAGTTCATCTGGTTTCTGACGGACGTTCCACACCTTAATCGTCCGGTCATAACTTGCGGAGGCTAGGGTTTTGCCGTCGGGAGAAAAAGTAACGGCTGTCACATCGTGGAGATGCGACATTGTCCAAGACTTCCCTGTCTCGCGTTCCCACAGCCTCACGGTTCGGTCGTGGCAGCCCATGGCCAGTAGCTTGCCATCAGGGGAATAAGCAACAGAGCCGATCTCGGTCGCGTGCCCCTGGTAAGCGGCTGACTCCTTATTCGTAGCGACATCAAGTAGCCTCACTTTGTTAATCGACCCGTGAGAATACGTTGCAGCCAATGTTGTCCCGTCGGGAGAGAAGGCGACGGACCAGGCTCCTTCCCACTCGTGCAGCAGTTGCGGTGGCTGGGTCGTCAAGTCCCACAACATGACCTTGGGATCGAGATAAGCGGAAGCAGAAGCCAGTTTGTTTCCGTCGGGAGAAAATGCCACGGACATGACATCCTGACCATTGACCGGGAGCGTGCCCCGCACCTTTCCCGTCGCCAGATCCCAGAATTCCAACGATAAGCCGCCCACCGCGAGCGACTTGCCATCGGGTGAGAATTCCAGGGATCTAATCGGTCCGCGAACGCGATTGAACGCTGCTTTCTCTTGCCATGTTTCCACGTCCCACAGCTTAATTTTCTGATCATTACCGCCAGTGGCGACGATCTTGCCATCGGGGGAAAACCTGACGCACCAAACCCAGCCTTGATGTCCCCTGAGCGTCACTAACTCTTGCCCGCTATTGGCATCCCAGACCTTCACAGTCGAATCATTACCAGCGGAAGCCAGTTTCGTTCCGTCAGGGGAAAAAGAAACTGATGCCAGCGGCCCCGTGTGCCCAGTCAAAGTGAGACGGTGGGCACTGTGGCACAGCCGCCAAAGGTAATACCACTCGAAGGTTCGCAGGTCCTCTTGATCCAGTTTTGGCCGCTGACTTTCGAGCAAGTCCAGTAGACGGGTGACGTGCCCCCTTTCCCAAGCCTGGTGTGCCAGATTGATCTGGGATGCGTAAAGTCTCCGGCGGCCAGTCAACTCGGCATCCCTCGCGTTGTCTCGTTCCACTTTTGCAATCTGGCCCTGCTTCTCGGCCTCGATGCGGTGTTGATCGGCAAGTGTCGCGTTGGCCTCCGCCTCTTTTTTCCGCTGATCTGCATCACCTCGGGCGACCTCGGCGCGCTGTTGGGCCAGTTGGGCTTCCTCCGCGTTTTCCGTGGCGATCTGCGTTTGTTTCTCGGCAATCGCCTTCTCTCGCAGCGACTCCGCTGATTCATCGTCCGCGCGCTGTCGATGAAATGCTTCGGACACCGCGCGGTGGCTGGCTTCGATGGCGAAGTACGAGGAGACAACTGTGCCGACCATGAGGCACAGTACGACGGTCGCCAGCAAGCTGGCCACGGCGGGATTACGGCGGCACCAGCGCCAAGTACTTTCAATGGTGCCGACGGGACGAGCCAGGATCGGCCGGCCGTCGAGATACCGCTGCAAGTCATCGCCCAACAGTTGTGCCGTGCCATACCGGCGGTGGGGTTCCTTCTCCAAACACTTCAGGCAGATCGTTTCCAGATCGCGGGCGATGCCGGGATTCAGCAATCGCGGCGAGGCGGCTTCGACGTGGATCACCTGCTCGATCGTCTTCATCACCGAGTCGGCTCGGAACGGCGCGCGGCCGGTTAGGCATTCGTAAAGCACCGCGCCCAACGAGTACACGTCGCTGCCGGGACCAATCAGGCTGCGCTGGCCTCGTGCCTGTTCGGGGGGCATGTAACTGGGAGTCCCCACGATCTGGCCGGTGCGCGTGAGATCGCTGTTGCCCTCGACGCGCATGGCCAGTCCGAAGTCGGTGATGCGGACCTGATCCTTGTCGTCGATCAGAATGTTGGACGGCTTCAGATCGCGGTGCAGTGTTCCATGCTGATGTGCATAGTGGATCGCCTCGGCCATCTGTCGCACATACGTCGCGGCCCGCTTCGCAGGCAACAGGTTCTCACGCAGAATCACTGACAGATCGCAGCCCTCGACATAGTCCATCGAAAAGTAGCGCCAGCCTTCGTGCTCGCCCACCTCGTGAATCGCTACGACGTTTGGGTGTTGCAGACCGGCCGCTGCCTGAGCCTCAATCTGGAATCTCTGCACGTCCTGTTCACTGGCCAGTCGTCCTTTGACGATCATCTTCACGGCCACGATCCGTCCCAGCGTCGTTTGCCGAGCCTTGTAAACGACTCCCATGCCACCGCGTGCGATCTCTTCCAACAATTCGTAGTTCCCGACATAGCTCAACTGCTGACCTGGCCCCACGGTGTGAGTCACAGAATCGCCAAAGCCACGAATGGGTTCAGCTATTTCATTCATGCGGTCGTGCTGGCCAAAGAACTGCCGCAGATCGTCCGCAAGTTCCGGATGGAGTTCCAGAATCTCACGGCGATCCGGCGGTGTGCCGGATTCACAGCTGCGAAGATAGTCGGCGATCACCGCCTCCAGCTGTTGCTCGTGGTTGGATTCATCACCTAAATGTGTCGGGCTCGTGTCAGACATGGTTTGCGATCACTCTCGGCGATTCACGATGTCTGCTCTGGCATCAGACACAAAGTTGGGAGGTCAAATCAGAACATTTTCCGTCACAGAGAATTCTTTATTCTGCCAGCAGGGCGTGAAGAGCTTTGAGTCCACGAAAAAGAAGTCCTGCCACGGATGCTTCCGTACGGTCGATTTCTGCTGCGACTTGGGCCAGCTTCAGCCCCTGCAAATGATGCAGCACAATGACTTCACGCTGGGCCTCCGGCAGCAGAGTCAGTGCTTCCGACAGTCGCAGCAGATCTTCCTGCTTAATGGCTTTCTGGCTGGGGGACGATTGCGCAGCGGCCAGCCAGCCATGCGTACGTGAAAACGATGCGTCGATCCCTGCTTCCAGCGATCGATCCCGGCGAACATCGCGTTTGTCGCGTCGCTGATCACGCAGTGCGTCGGCCAGGTTGTGCTTCAGAATCTCGCGCAACCACGCTGCAAACTCCGCCTCACTGCTGCCTCGAAACTGATCTCGTTTGGAAAACGCATCCAAGAGCGTTTGCTGAACGATGTCAGATGAATCGAGTTTCGCCGGATGGTTCCGATTCAGATGGGCGCGTGCCAGCAACGTCAGGTACGGGCGGTGCCGTTCCAGCGACTGTTTCTGATCCACAAGGGGCTGGTTCATGATGCGCTGGCCTAGAGTGGTCGGACTCAACACTATCGACATCATAGCAATTCCCTCACGGCGCTGCGATGCGTTTGCTTCCCGGTGCATGCCAGAAGCCATGCCGTACTACGCAGCCACGGAATTCTAATGATCTCGAAAAGTTTCGTTCCGTGGGACATCAGCGATGATTCCAGAATGAAGACCGCAGGTTTTCCGGGAATTCCGGCTGCTACGGATAAAGACGCTGAAGGCCATCGGGGAGAGCGCACCATATTTCAACAATCTGAGATAACGCGACTTCCAGACCGTTAACGACCGTTGGCCTGAGATGGCCGGCGATCCATGGGATCATGTAGCGATATTGGCGCCCGGTCCTGCAGATTGGTAAACGCCGCAGCCAATTTCTGTCAGAAAAACCGTTGTGATTTGAGCGTGTCTTCCCGTAAGAGCCAAATCTCTGATCGGTTAGCCGCCGATGGTTCATATCGACTTGATGCCCAGCCAGGAGCGACGACTAGAACTCAGTGCGATTGCACCACGACCGGCGACTGGAAACCCAAGCTGGTCGCGACGCGGTCCAATTTCGCTGCCCAGAGGTTCGCCAATTGTCAGACATCCAGCGCCGCCGCCGCCGAATTCTTACGGCTGATTGAGATCAGCCATTTTACGTGGGT
>CAZFDW010000211.1:0-10555 GCA_964517865.1 uncultured Chitinophaga sp. | reverse complement strand
TTGTGTACTGGGGCGGGAATCCTGCCGAATGCCATCCAAGGCATTTCACCAAGTACACTCTGATGCAGAAAAGTAAATTCCTGCCTCGTGGTCGTAAAGACCGCACGATGATTCTGGTCGATATCCGCGAAACCAAAAGCGGCGGAGCGGCCGACATCTTTCTTCAGATCCGGCCTGGCAAGGATTTCGAAGTTCTGACGATCATGCGCGCTATCCTGAAAGGACAGCATGTCAACGAATCGTTGATCGCGGAGACAGGGCTGACACTGGAGCAGATGACGGACTTTATTGATCGTGCGAAGAAGTCAAAGTTCGGCTGTATGTTTTTCGGCATGGGGTTGTCGATGACGCGCGGTAAACACATGAATTCGGCGGCACTGCTGACGCTGGCGGCGGAACTCAATGCGTTCACCAAATTTGTGGCCATGCCGATGCGTGGCCATGGAAACGTCACCGGTGCCGACGTCGTTATGCGCTGGCAGACAGGATTCCCTTTTGGAATCACATTCAATCGTGGATACCCACGCTACAACCCAGGCGAGTTTTCAACAGTCGATGTTCTGGTCCGTGGCGACACGGATGCGGCATTGATTCTGGGGGCCGATCCCGGTGCAACTATGCCGCAACCGGCGATCGATCATCTGGGCCGCATTCCCACAATCGTGCTCGACCCGAAAGTCACGCATACCAGTCGCCTTGCCCGGGTCCACATCACGACGTCTGTCGCAGGCATCAGTGCTCCTGGAACCGCTTATCGGATGGACGAGATTCCGCTACCCTTGAAACCTGCACTGAAGTCTCCATATCCTACGGATGAAGAAGTCGTGCGGAGGATCAACGAAGCCGTCGCGCGCAAGACGCACTGGATTCCGGACGGTGGCCCAATGACGGTAATGCAGAGATAGGTTTCTTCTCAATCGTTTAACCGCGTGCCCATCGGGCCGCGCTGCCCGCGCTGCCCGCGATGATACTGCGATCGGGTGATCCGGCGAGCGCGGGGCGATGCCCACGCGGTTAAACGAGTAATCTAACAAGGCACGACATGATTCGGATCACAGGCGGAAAGATTTACGATCCCGCCAACGGCATCAACGGTGAAGTCCGTGATTTGTGTATTGACGGCGGCAAGTTTGTCGCGTCAGTGATCGGCGGTCGCACGATCGATGCCACAGGCATGATTGTTTTCCCCGGCGGCGTTGACGTGCACACGCACGTCGCGGGCGGCTCGATCAACTTCGCGCGAGCGATGACGCCGGAAGATCATCGGCGCACAACAGCGTTTATCCGGACGCAGTCACGTCGTTCCGGACTGGGTGGCATGGCTCCGACAACGTTTGCCACCGGCTATCTTTACGCAGGCATGGGCTGGACCACTGTCAACGAAGCCGCCGTGCCCGTGCTCTCCGCGCGGCACACGCACGAAGAAATGCGAGACATACCGATTCTCGACAAGACCAGTTGCGTGCTAATGGCGAACAACGAGATTTTTCTCGACTTGCTGGAAGCGGGTGAATTTGAACGCGCGAAAGACGTCGTCGCGTGGTATATCTGGGCAGCCAAGTCATACGGCGTTAAGGCCGTCAATCCCGGTGGCGTCGCCGCATGGAAATGGGGCAAAGATGCCAAGCAGCTTACCGACCCGATTGAAGGCTATAACAAGATCACGCCTGGCACGATTATCGGCAGACTCGCGCAGATCATCGATGAACTCGGCCTGCCGCATCCGATGCATCTGCACTGCAACAATCTTGGTGCCCCCGGCAATGTCTGGACAACGCTGGAAACGATGAAGCTGCTGGAAGGTCGTCGAGCCCACATCGCACATCTGCAGTATCATGCGTACGGTGGCGATGACTGGGACACGATGCGATCCGCGTCAGCCGAAGTCGCCGAGTACTTTAACACGCACACCAACATGACCACCGACGCCGGTGCCGTGCTGTTCGGCGATACGGTGACGATCACCGCTGATGGTCCGTGGCAGCATCTGCTTTACAAACTCACGGGCCGCAAGTGGGGCAATCTGGATGTTGAAAACGAAACGGGCTGCGGCATTGTGCCGTATACGTATCGCCCCAGTAACCTCGTAAATTCGATCCAATGGGCGGTCGGTCTGGAACTGCTGCTGCTCATCAATGATCCCTGGCGAATTTTCCTGTCGACCGATCATCCAAACGGAGCCTGCTTCTGGCGCTATCCGGAAATCATCCAGCTCCTGATGAGTTTCGATTTCCGCAAGGAGTGCATGACGAAGCTGAGTCCGATTGCGCGTGAACGCATTACGCTGCCGGACATTGATCGCGAATACACGCTATATGAAATCGCTACGATTACTTCCGCCGGTCCTGCACGGGCGCTTGGATTAAACCAGAAGGGCAGTCTGGGCATCGGAGCAGACGCAGATGTCGTGATTTACGAAGAAGAAAAGGACATCGCAAAGATGTTCAGCCACCCGCGTTATGTACTCAAGGGCGGGGAAGTTGTGATTGAAGACGGCGATATCCGCGCGACTCCGGAAGGCCGCGAATTCATCGTAAAGCCATCGTTCAATCCGGACATCGAGAGCTTCCTGAAGCCAAAGTTTGAGGACGTCTATACCATGTCGTTTGAAAATTACCCCGTGGAAATGGAACGCATTGAACACGCCGAAATCCGTGACTGTATTGATATCTGAATCTCCCTTCTCCTCGGGGATTGTCGTCTAAATCGTTTAACGGCAAGCCGCAGGCGTCGGTGCCAGGTTTCGCCTACGCCTGCGGCTTGCCGTTAAACGAAAATCCCGACAATATTTCATCATTTCATACTTCCATTCTCACTGCATTGCCCGATCCATGAGTCCCATCACACTGACACTCAAAGAACGTCCGAAGGTTCCGCTCGAAGCGGAGTCGGTGACGCCCGATGCGTTTGTGACCATGTCAAACGAACAGATCCGCAGCAGTCTGGTGTATCATGGCAAGCGGCATTGTCGGCTGGACGACTTCTTTGAGGTCACTGGTGAATACAGTGACCACATCGAAATGCACGGCGACCTGCATCGGGTCAAACTGCTCGGCAAAGGTATGAGTCGCGGGCAGCTGAAAGTGCATGGCAACGTCGGCATGCACCTGGGCGCAGACATGCGCGGCGGACGAATTGAAGTCACCGGCGACGCCGGTGACTGGATCGGCGCGGAAATGATCAACGGCTTCATCCATGTGCACGGCAACGGCGGCGGGCAGATCGGAGCGGCCTATCGCGGCAGCCTGCGCGGGATGAGAAACGGAACGATCATTGTCGGTGGCACGGCCGGTCTGGAAGTCGGTATGCGGATGCGTCGCGGGACAATCGTCGTCGGCGGCAAGGTCCGCGATTTCTGCGGCCTGCAGATGAAAGGTGGTACCATCATCCTGATGAGCGGTGCCGAAATCCGCACCGGAGCCTGGATGGTCCGCGGCACAATTATGTCACTCCAGCCACTGCCGCTCATGCCCACGTTTGTGGCATCGGGCCATTACAATCCTTCCTTCATCGATCTCTATGCCCGGGAACTTCGCTCGCACGGCATCTCCCTGCCAAACAATCCGTCATCCGGCACCTGGTCCCGCCATTGCGGCGACACATCCATCCCCGGCAAAGGCGAAATCCTGATCTGGAATCCGGCGTAAAGCAAGCCCGTTACACTGGTTGCGGACGATGTACGTGGGAAGAACTGGTGCCGTCCGAAGTCGCGGCACTCATTCGGCAACGCGGCACTCATTCGGCAACGCGGATTCTTCGGACGCCGGAAAAGCGGTTGTACGTAATCCGTTTTCCGCGCACTGGCCGCCGTCACAGAGGAAGCCGCCGTGGTGAACCATCCAGACAATGGGCCGAGTTTCCAGGATCTTCCGGATACTGACCGGGCAGGTCCATTGTATAGTGGCGTGCAACGACCTGATGCCAGTCAGCGGCATTTCTCACGGCAATGAATGCTCCTCGTACGGCTTCTGCCGCAGGATGCCACGCAGAGTAATGGATGCCGAACTTGCGAAGTTGCTTTGACACCTGATCCAGCGGAAGAACCTGTTCCGCCAGTCGAAAGTGTTCACAGATTACTTCACGCTGATCATGCACGGTCGGCGGAGGCGGCATTGGTTCGCCGCGCAACAGGGCAGCGGCCTGAGAAAATATCCACGGATTGCCAATCGAACCGCGCGCTGCAGTGACGCCGTCCACCCCGGTCTCCTGCAGCATCCGCACGCAGTCCGCTGCAGTAAACAGGTCGCCGCTGCCCAGTATCGTACGATGCGGAAAATGCTGACGGACCTCTTTCAGAAATGCCCAGCGACTTGGCCCGACATATTTTTGTACGACCGTGCGACCATGCACTGTGACTGCAGCCGCGCCCAGTTTGAATGCCGATTCTGCAATGCAGAAAAAGTTGTCGCGACTTTGTTGAGTCTCATCAAGCCCTCGTCGCATCTTCACTGTGACGGGAGTTTCAGACGGCACCGCATCGCGAACTCGCCGCAGGATTTCAATCGCCACTTCCGGCTGACCCAGATGATAACCTCCGCGACAACGTCCGGATGCCTTCTTCGCCGGGCATCCGAAATTGATATCGATCACATCGAAGCCAGCCTCAACCAGCTTTCTCGCCGCTGCCGGAAACTCGTCCGGCTCCGATCCCATCAATTGAGCCCCCACGGGATGATCGCTGTCAGTGACCAGCAAATGATGTCGTGTCTTCGCGCGATCTTTCAGTGAGCTGACAAATGAATCGATCATGACCTCACAAATCGTGTACGGCGCACCCAACTTCCGCGCAATCGCCCGCATCGGCCAGTCGCTGTAGCCGCTCATCGCCGCCTGCACAACAGGTAGGTCAAGGTCAATGGATCCGATGCTGAGCACTTTGGAGATGTCGATCAGGCTTCTTCCAGTTCCACGTTCCAGTAGGCTTCGCTCACGAACTTGGACCAGCTTTCGATTCGGACACCGTGCGGTGCGTAGAGCGGGTTCCAGTGCGGGCGCACGGGAGTTCCGCGAAGTGGCATGTGAGCCTGTTCCGGCGTGCGGTTCGCCTTGCGTGTATTGCAGTCGATGCAGGCCAGCACGCAGTTTGTCCAGCTGGAAAGTCCTCCGCGTGAGCGAGGCATTACATGGTCAATCGTCAGTTCTTCACTGCCAGGTTTGCAACCACAATACTGGCACATAAAACTATCGCGTTTGAACACATTGCGCCGACTGAATGCCACAATCTTGACCGGAAGTCGATCATAGCGCGTGAGCGTGATCACTTCTGGGACTTTCAGTGTCAGCCATTGAGTCCGGATGACGGGATCACCATCGGCCGGACGAAGCCTAGCCCAGTCTTCCCAGCCATAAATCTGAAAATTGGATGGATCGACAATCCGAGCGGATTCGTTCCAAACTTTGATGAGGGCACGAGCGACCGTGGAGACTGCAACTGGCTGCCAGTTGCGGTTCAATACCAAAGTCGGTCGTTCCAGAACAGAACTGGACATCGCAGTCACCTGCCGTTTCCGAGCCTATCCAAAGAGACTATCAAGAGTTGCCGATCCATCAGCGAGAAGGCTCAGCCACGCCAACGAAGCATACGCACACCACGCGGCGCTTGCCAACGACATCACTCGTTTTTCAGGTTTCCACGCTGAAATCAGAGTGCTGCACGTTTTCGCCCACTTGTGTCTCGCCGCGCCGCGTGATTCCAGAGACACAAGTGGGTCGGTCGAGGTTCAAGCTATACTCCGCGCGGTCATGAGTGAGAGTATTGGCGAGCGGCATGCGTCAGCTTGCCGGTACAAAAAACGAGGTACCGGAGGGCTCACGCCACTCCGCTCTCCAGACTCATTTCCAGCGGCATCAGCTTACGCTTCAGCACTGTGGCCGGCAGCATCAGCGCCTGGCGACTTCTTAATGCGGTACAGCAATTCTTCACCCATCTTACCGCTGCACTTGGGGCACTTGGCTTTGGCAATACCTTTGCCGTTGGCTCCGCCGAGCTTGTTTTTTTTCCGGCCTTCTTCACTGATCACCGCTGTACACGATTTGCAGCGGTAGCCCGACAATTCCAGTTCGAACGCTGGATCCTGTCGGTAATAGTTCAAATTGCGCACCGACTCCACGCGACTCTGATTGATAAAGCAGTTGAGACTATCAGATTTATCGGCGTCCGGAACTCCATTCTCGGTGGCAGGCAGTTCCAGCCTGAAATTCGACTTCAACACTTCATGCAGCTTCCGAAATGTGGTCAGACCCTGCGAACAATACGCCTGCAGCCCATCTTCAGAAGGTATCGGCAGAAAAATGGCGATGCGTCCGTCGCCAAAGACCGGAACACCCGCAAACATTGATTCATGGGCCTTGAGGATTGGCTGGACAAGTCGGATTTCCGGTACTTGATCTGTCGAGATCGTATGCACTTCGACATCGGTCAATGCCGTGAAACCACCCGACACTGCAACTTGTTCACAGACTTTTTTTCTCTGTTCAAGGCGATCGATCTTAGGAGCTTTTCCCAGGAGACCAGGTTTCTTCTTGTCAGCCCCGGTGAACGCGACCACGACAATCTGTGAATCGGTAATAGCCAGATCCGCTTCAACAAATTTTTCTGCGACGCTGCCGGGTTTCAGCACAATGGACGTCGGCGCAATGCGAAAGAATCGTACACCCTCAATCCACTTCACGGTCAATTTTGCAACTGCAGGTTTGTCTTCTGCTTTTTCCACCTTGCGACGAATCTGAGGCACATTGACAGGCTTCTTGCACTGTCGACATCGGACAACTTTGCCCGCCTGATCTTCATTCACTCGAATCCATGCACCGCAAGCGCAGTGCATCAGCATCTGCTTTCGCTGACGTTCCGCGATCTTGTCACCGCGACGTTTTTTGAATTCGCGTTCTTCCTGCATTGCGATCGACAAGAGATCATCGTTGCCTTCGTTTGATTTTGCAGCCGGTCTTGAGGATGTCTGAGCAGCCGCCGAATCCGCAGCGTCCGTCCGGTCTGTTGTCGCAGGTTTTCCGCCGGGTGTCTTCTGCTGTGGTTTGTCAGGCCCCTCAGCCGGTGCGGCAGATGTCGCGGAGGCGGCTGGGCCGACGCCCCGTGCAGGTCGCGAAGGTGAACCTGCGCTCAATTCGAATTTGGCTTGTGCGGAATGAGCGCCTGTCCCAGCAACACCATCGGACAACTCAAAGTCTTCAGCGTCGTACGCTTTTGGAACTGTGCCTTTCACCGTGTCATTTCGCGCCGGCAGGTAGTCCGTGCGTTGCGCCAAGGGAATCGTGCTGTAGATAATCTGCTGAGGATTCGCGGTCATGTCGCGATAGCGCGCCGCAATATCCTCCCGCATGAATCCATTGCAACTCCAACAACGCACAAGCCCCGTGCGAACCATTTCGCCACAGTGCGGACACGGATCCGCCAGGCTGGCACTCTTCATTGAGCCGACATCGACGACTTCTGAAGTTGCAGAGTCTTTCCGCTCGTAGAATACGTGACCGCACTCCGGACACTGAGCCGTGTCAGAAAGAAGGAGGGATTTGCATCCTGGACAGGATCGAATGACGGTCGACATTATCAGTCCGTATCTTTGCCGTCGTGACGCCCACGATTGACAAAGTCAATCTGTGGGATGTCGCCGACAAGCCCTCGATATTGTTCAAAAATCTAAAATCGGTGGACGCACAAGAACTTCATAATGCAACACTTCGGACGCCATCGGCCCGATTTTCCCTGTTTTGTCCGAGGAACTCGATTAAATCCTTATTTCTTTACAGCAAATCCAGACCATTTGAAAGAACTGTCCACCCTCTATCAGCACGAATCGGCAACTTCAAGTGGCACAATGTACGTATGTTCTGTATTCGGGATTCAATTTGGCGTCGCGAATTGCGTAAGGCGAGCGGCGGTAAAGAACATACCCACACTAACCCGAAGCGCCAGCGAGGCAGCCTCGCTGGCGCTTCGGGTTGGTAAATTCTTTACTGCCGCTCGCCTAAGAGGCATCTGATTCCGCGCGTCACGTCCCCTTCAACGCTCGACAAACATGAGCAACCCGGTCCACCAGTGGCAGCACCTGCGGCTGGTAGACAGTCGTGAATCCTTTTGCAGTGCGATGTGTATCCAGGGCGGCCTGAGATTCCCAGCGTTCGATCAGAATGAAAGTGCCCGCCACGGTTTGAGATTCAAACGCTTCAAACCGCACGCACCCGGGTTCCTGTCGAGACAGGTTCACCTGCATCGCAAGCAACTCGCGTAATTGCGGAATACAGTTGATATCCCGGGCAGACAGGACGACGGTCAGATCGATCATTATACTTTACTTTCAACCGGTTGTGTTGTCTGGACGAACGTAACTTGCCAGAAACCTGCCCGCAGTTCAATTCGCTGGCCGCTCCGAAAACTTATGACAATCCAATGATTGGCGACAGAGTGATCTGCTATGGTGAAACGCCTGTTTGATGTGATCATTTGTGCGATCGCCATCGTACTGCTTTCACCGGTCCTGCTGTTGGCGTACCTTGGTATAAGGCTGGCAAGTTCCGGCCCGGCCATTTACCGCGCTCGCCGCGTTGGTCGAGGCGGCGAAGTTTTTGTCATGCACAAGTTCAGGACGATGCATACGGGGTCCGATACCGGAAGCGTCATCACAGGTGCGAAAGATTCGCGGGTGTTCCTTGTGGGTAGAATTCTCCGCGCTCTGAAGATCGATGAGCTTCCCCAGTTATACGATATTCTGATTGGCAGGATGTCCATTGTCGGACCGCGCCCCGAAGATCCGAAGATCGTGACACAGTATTATTCCCCGCGATCTCGGGAGACCTTGAACATTGCCCCAGGCCTTTCAAGTCCAGGGAGCATCCATTACTACACGCACAGTCATCTCCAGCTCGACGACAAAGATCCGGAGCAGTCTTACGTCGAAAAGTTGCTCCCCATCAAGTTGGCTTTGGATCTGGTCTACATGCGCCGCGCGTCGTTGTGGTACGACGTGACAATCATTATGAAGACGGCTGTCACGATACTACTGATCGGACTCGGCAAACGGCAGTTTGCAGAACCACCAGAAATCATCGAGGCCCGAAAACTGATGGCGAATGCTGACACACCTCTGACCAACGTCACTTTGCCGTCGGAACGGTCATGATTCGAGGCTGTTTGTCAAAGTACCATTGCTTCGTCAGCGGGTGCTGCGGCGTCGGTTTCTGAGGCAGCGTAAACGTCGCGGGAATGACTCCGTCGTCAGTCACGATTCGATTTTCAGAAGTGCCGGCACGACCTCCGAAGAGTCGCACGAGCGGTTCAATGCGCGGGTCCTGTTTGCTGCTGAATGAGCCCACGGTCACGATCGAACGATAATGATCGTGAAAGACCCAGGCTTCGTAGTCCTTATCATATCCGTGCTTCGAAGCCGTCCGCAGGGCTTCTGCCAGCGCCATGGCTTCTTTCGCACATCCATCGAGATTTGAACCGAAATTCTGTTCGAACAAAGCCATGGCCTTGGTCGACGACTGATTCCCGACCTGCATCACGCTGCCGCCGGCAAAGGTGGCAACTTGCAGCGTGTACTTGCCTTTATTCTCGAGCAAAGTAAATGGTGTACCGTCATTCAGATCCACAACCTCATTATCCAGCTTCTTACTCCGGATTTCGCCGTCGTAAATCGGGTTGATAGTCAGAATCGCTCCGCCGAACGGGCTTGGCTGACCGGGCGTTTTTGCAAACAGTCCGCCCTTCTTTTCCTCGACAATCGAAGAAGCGTATTTCTTCTTGATCCACTTCAGAACGGTCTGTGCCTGGTCGTCGTCAATCGACTTGAAGTTGCCGGCGAGCACGCAGATTTCTCCCTGACGTGCGATGACACGCCGTGCGGCATTTTGAACCGGATTCGGGCCGTCAACTTCATCGGTTTCCTCCTCGACAGAATACGTGTACGCAGGAATTCCTTTCGTGCGAAGTTCGTACACGATGGTGTCCGCTGCTTCCCAGGCGGTCAGGCCGTTGATGTGATTTTCGCCCTTCACGTCGCTCAACGATGCCACCATGATCATCCACGGGCCATGTTGATTCGTGAGGTTGTAGCGTTTGCCCTGAATTGCCTCGGTGCGACCGCAGTACGCTGCGCTGGAAACTGTGAGCATGGCGAAAGCCACAAGTGCGATATTTCGGAAGGCGTTCATGGCGAGTTCCTTCATAGAACTGAACGGCGAAGCTGGCGAGTTCGATTTCAGGGTGCCTGGGTCGATCCCGCTGAACGGACTGGCGAGTATGTCATGTCAGGCGACAACTGCATAAGTCAGGTTTCACCGTTTGCTGCCGCGTGATGAAACTGAGTTCCGCTGGGCCGCACTACACCGGCAACTTCTGCCGAAGGCTTTTGCGCCTTCGCCTTTTCTGCCTGAAAACGCTGCCTGGACACCTGTGTCTGAGACGATGCTTAAAGCATTCGGGCTCCCCTCCGACTGCGGAGACTGTCTTCTTCATCGTTTAACGGCAATACCGTTCAATTATTCATAACCACAGTCCGGGCAAAGGTTTTCGTTAACGGTTTGAGTTTTCTGTGTTCGG
>CAZFDW010000210.1:0-10614 GCA_964517865.1 uncultured Chitinophaga sp. | reverse complement strand
GGGCATGGTGACAGGCGCGGCGCTGCTCATGAGCATTGCGCCTCATCACGAAGTGAGCGCTAAGATCATTGTTGAACCTCGGGAAGTCGCGTTGGACGGCCGAACCGGTGCCGCCCCGCGCGACAAGGAATTTCTGCCGACTCAATCGGAAATTTTTCAGAGCCCTGCGGTGATCGAAGACGCCATGCAGCGAATCAGCAACGGCGTCAGCGTTGATCTGCTGACCAGCCAACTGATCCGCATCACGAAGAACCTGAAGGTGGATCCGCTTGCCGGTACGAGCATCCTCATGATTCGCTATGCGGACGCGAGCTCTCAGGATGCAGCCGAAATTCTGAATGCTCTGATTGCCAGCTATACGGAATATCTGGCTCGCACAGAAAACCAACAGCATCGCGAATTAATGCTGGCACTGACTGAGCATGACGCGGAACTACGAACCACACTCAACAAACTGCAGTCAGAATTTGAACAATTGAAACAGACGCAGACAGTCTCAGCCGGGACGGACCCGGATGCCCTCGCCCGCATCATCGCGGGACTGGAAGAAGCTCTGGCCACGACTCAAAGCCGCCTGCTCAAGCTGGAACGTGCAGCGACACGGATCAGTCCGCAAGGACGGAATCTGTTGACGATGGCACCTGGAGCAGTGCGTGACGCGGACTTGAACCTGTCGCAGCATCCGGCAAGTGCGAGCCTGGTCTTAAACGAACTTGCCACCCTTAGCAGCGAAGGCTGGACCGGGATCCCAAGTCCGGCGGCTGCAGAAGACCGATTTCGTCTTGCACAGTCGCGCTTCGACGCACTCAGCCAGACGCTTGGGCCAAATCACCCCGAACTGCAGGCCGCCAAAGCCAGCGTCAATTCAGCAGCAGCCGAACTCCAGCGTCTTGTTCAGACCGCTCCGGATATTCTGCGACAGACATCGGAAAGCATGCGTCTGGAGGAACAGACACTGCAAACCCGCTATGACGTACATCTGCGCATCAATCATCTCAATGCGGTCACTCGTCTGCGAGAGTCGCAGAAGCTGGCTGACATAGAACGAGCGCAGCAGGCTTACGAAACCGTGAATGCTCAGCTGCAGCAATGGCAAATGGCTGATCAGGCCATGGCAGGCGGACGAGCAGGTATCGCAGTATCGGTTCTGGAACCCCCAACACCGGGTGCGCGATCGTTTGTCGCGAATCCTTTGATCGTGATGGGTATCTCGGGACTGCTGGGACTGCTGTCCGGTGTCATTCTGTTACTCGCCCAGCCTCAGATTCGACTGTTGTGGGCTCAACAGTCAGGGCAAATGCAGTCGATCAAATTCTCTCCGTCCATCTAACGATTTCACGATAAGTAATCGAACGTGATCCCAGCCAGAAATCAATCATCCACTTCTCCGTCGCAGGCATACCCAGGGCCTCGTGTGGCCTACATGATGTCGCGTTTTCCGAAGATTACGGAAACCTTCATTCTGTACGAGATGCTGGCCGCTGAAGAAGCCGGGGCCCGCGTCGAAGTGTTTCCGCTGCGCCGCGAGAAGACCACGAAAATGCATCCCGAGGCCGTCGGCTTCGTCGATCGAGCTCACTTTGTCCAACCAATATCGTCTGAGATCGTCCGCGACAACGTCCACATGCTGTTGACTCACCCGCTGCTGTGGACAGGAACTTTGTGGACAATCATTCGAGCCAATCTTGGCTGTCGTCGTTTTCTTTTCGGCGCGCTGGTTGCCTTTCCGATGTGCGTGACGCTGGCCCGCCGCATGAAACAACTGCGGATCGACCACATTCACGCTCATTTTGCGAGTCATCCGGCGGCCGCAGCATGGATTATCCATCAGTTCAGCAACATCCCCTACAGTTTTGTTGCCCACGGATCGGACCTGCATCGTGACCGACATATGTTGTCCGAGAAGGTACGCGACGCCGCCTTTGTTGTGGCAATTTCCAATTACAACCGTCAGATCATTCTGGAAGAAACCGGCGTCCAGCATTCCGACAGAGTGAAGGTCATTCACTGTGGAGTGAACCCCGCAGACTTTCGTCCCCTGAATAAACTGCCAGCGACAGCGAACTCTGGCCTGTTGCATGTGCTGTGTATTGGCACGCTGCACGAGGTCAAAGGGCAGACTTATCTGATTGATGCTGTCAGGACAGTGGTCCGAAACGGCGTCAGGCTGAAGCTGCATCTTGTAGGTGATGGTCCCGATCAACGAATGCTGGAGCGCCAGGTGGAAGAGGCGGGATTAAACGGTGTCGTCACTTTTGAAGGCCGACGAGACCGGCACGAGATTATTGAACTGCTGCACTCCGCCGACATTCTGGTCGCCCCCAGCGTTCCGACAACGGACGGGCGTCGCGAAGGCATTCCCGTGGTGCTGATGGAAGGCATGGCATCTGCATTGCCCGTGATTTCAAGTCGACTGTCCGGAATTCCTGAGCTGGTGCAGCACGAAGTCAACGGCCTGCTGACTGAACCCGGAGACACAGCCGCGATTGCTGCAGCTCTGCAGCGACTGTGTGAAGACGCTGACCTCAGACATCGGCTCGGAGCCGCAGGCAGAAAAATGGTCGAAGATCACTTCCGCCTGGATGTAAGTGTTCGCAAAGTTCTGAGTCACATCTGCGGCGTCAAATCGCCAGTCGATCATCAAAATCACATGCAATCCGTAACACCTGCAACATCGCTCGAAGATCATGTGTTTGCCGAGGTGACTCGATGAACGTCAACGCAATTCTGTTCTGGAGCGCTGTGGCTGTCATCCTTTACACATACATCGGATTCCCGCTGCTGTCGTGGATGCGAAGCTGGATGTGTCGTCGTCCACCCATTAACGGTGACATCACGCCGACCGTCAGCGTGTTGATTGCCGCTCACAACGAACAAGACAACATTGGTGAAAAAGTTCGCAACATGCTGGCACTGAACTACCCGCGCGAACTGGTACAGATTGTTGTTGCGTCGGACGGGTCGAGCGATCGGACCATCGACATCCTGAAGTCATTCGACGACCCGCGACTCACGGTGCTGGATCTCCCCCGCGCCGGCAAAGCAGCGGCATTGAATGCGGGCATTCGGCAATGCACTGGTGAGATTCTGGTGTTTTCAGATGCCAACAGCATGTTTGGTAAGGACGCACTCAAGGCTCTCACTCGACCATTTGCAGACCCGGCAGTCGGCGGAGTAGCGGGAGACCAGCGGTATTCCAGAGGCGACAGCAGATCAGCGGCCGATGCCGGCGAACGCAGTTACTGGAACTTCGATCGTCACATGAAACACTGGCAGAGCCTGGCCGGAAACGTCACATCCGCAACCGGAGCCATCTACGCGATTCGCCGGTCGCTGTTCACCACGGTACCTGAAGGTGTGACGGACGACTTCGCCACGTCAACGGCAGTCATCGCTCAAGGCTATCGGCTGGTTTTCGCGGTCGATGCGGCATCATACGAACCGGTCGCTGCCAGCAGCGGTGTGGAATTCGGGCGCAAAGTCCGCATCATCACCCGCGGACTTTGCGGTGTTCTGCAAATGCGGACTCTGCTGAATCCATTGCGCTACGGTTTCTATTCGGTGCAGTTATTTTCACACAAGGTCCTGCGTCGGCAGATGGTGTTTCCGCTCTTACTGTTGTTTGTGTCCAGCATTTTTTTGGCTCAGACCTCACTCATCTATCTGCTGGCAGCGACCGGGCAGGTGTTTTTCTACGTCGCCGCGCTGATCGGCTGGTTACTGAACAGAACTAAACTCGGCCGCAGGAAGCCCTTTTCACTGCCGTTCTTTTTCTGCATGGTGAACTTTGCGTGTCTGATCGCCACCTGGAAATCGCTGCGTGGAAAACGAGTGGTCCTGTGGGAACCACAGCGAGCCGAATTCGGCAAAAAGTCTCTGACAATCGTCACCGAAAACTGATTCATGTCCACAACACTGCACAATCCGGCTGTTCGCATGGACGGTCGCCGCATGGACGGTCGCCGCATGGCAATCGGATCAGCGTTTCTGTGCGCCGGGTTAATTGCCGTGGGTGCCGTGATGGAAGGACAGCCGCTGGTCGCACTGGCTGCGATCGTCGCCGTCCCCGCCGCGTTGTTTATTCTCGCGAAACCTGATTCGGCTATCCCGGTGGTGCTGTTTCTGATTTACTCGAATGCCGTTGTCGTGGCTGTTCGTTTTCATGGAGTCCCATCGTTTGCCGCGATGCTTGTTCCGGTGCCACTGATCCTTCCATTGTTTTACAACATTGTCCTGTTACGGCAACGCCTTGTTGTCGGCCCCGCTCTCCCCTGGCTTGTCGGGTTTATCGCCTGGCAGCTGACTTCGGCCATGTTCTCCCGAGCACCTGACAAGGCCATTGACGGGGTGATGAGCACGGTGTTTGAAGGGTTGCTGATGTATATCCTGATCACGAACGTGGTGCGTTCACCAGAGCTGCTCAGGCTCAGCGTCTGGGCACTGATCGCGGCCGGCACATTAATGGGAAGTATTTCCGTCTACCAGCAGGCTACCAAATCGTTTGATTCTGACTTTGGGGGTTTCGGTCAGCTTTCGGACGGCGACGGCTTTGAGGTTGCGGAAGGGCACGGCACCGTGCGTCAGCGACGTTTGGCCGGACCGATCGGTGAAAAAAACCGTTACGCTCAGGTCATGCTGATGCTGATTCCACTGGCGTTGTCTCGCTTCTGGATCGAGCGGTCTGTCAGATTGCGTTCTGTTGCTCTGGTTTCGGCGATCCTGATTGCGATGGGGTGTGCACTCACGTTCTCAAGAAGTGGCGCCGTCGCGTTTGTGTTAATGCTCACCGTTGGGCTGGCGCTGAAGTTCGTTTCACCGAAACAGGTCGCACTGCTGGGCATCGGTGGCCTGCTGATGTTGCTCGCGGTGCCGCAATATCGAACACGACTGGCAACGGTCCCCACGGCGCTCGGCATCTTCGGCGCGTCATCCACAGCCGAAGAACCGGACGGAGCCATCCGTGGCCGGGCGACAGAAATGCTGGCCGCCGGTCGCATAGCCATCGATCATCCTGTATTCGGCGTTGGTCCGGATATGTCCGGCGAATACACACGTGAATATGGACAGGTCGGTGGCCTGCGAGCTCTGGAAGGCCCGCGCGAGACTCACTGCATGTTCCTGGAAATCCCTGCGGAGACCGGAATCCCCGGCATGCTGCTGTTTATGAGCATGCTTGCATCCACGATCCTGTCCGTGCTGCGCACACGGTCACAATTCATCAATTCTGACCGCGAAACTGAACAAACCGTGTCAGCGTTTCTGCTGGCGATGACGGGGTATCTGGTGATGGGGATCTTTCTGCACATGTCATACGTGCGCTATTTCTGGCTGATACTGGCCATGACAGATGCGGCCACGTGTGTGGCGCGTATGGCTGACAATCCGACAACGTCTGATGCTCAGGAGGCCATCGCATGACGGCTGTCGAACAACGAAACGAAACAGACTCGAGGCTCAAGGGCAAGTCTCCGTGCCAGACAAAGATGCTGATCCGCGGATCGTCACTGCTGACTCTGGGGCGAGTCATCGCTATCATGCTGAACTTCCTGACGCAGGTCATGATTGTTCGCTGTCTGATGAAATCGGATTACGGAGCGTTTGCCTATGGCCTGTCGATCGCATCGATGGGAGCCAGTGTCGCGGTTTTCGGACTGGGACGAACTCTGAACCGTTTCGCGCCGATGTTTCACGAAAAGAGTGAATTCGGCAAGATGGCGGGGACGGTGGCGTTAACGCTGTGCTGCGTCACGGGCCTCAGTATTGCCATCGTGCTTCTGGTTCTGGCAACGCAGGGATATATCAGCGCCAATCTGGTCAGCGATCCGCTGTCGATGTCACTCATGCTGATCCTGATTCTGATGGTCCCGCTGCATGCCATCGATTCGATCCTCGACGAACTGTTTGCCACGTTCGCCAAACCGAGGGAATTGTTTGTTCGACGACATCTGATCGCTCCGCTGTTGAAAATGCTGGCCGTCGTGCCGTTGTTTTTTGCTCATTCCGACGTGCGAATACTGGCCGTTTCGTTTGTTGTGTGCGGCTCGATCGGAACATTGTATTCCTTTTTGGTGCTGTGGAAGGTTCTGAAAAATGCCAATCTGCTGCAGTACTTCCGGCGTGACAGAATTGATGTGCCGGTCCGGCAGGTCTTCGGATTCAGTATGCCGCTGTTGTCCACAGACCTGCTGGTCATTGTGCGCAGTTCGCTGGTGACACTGGTGCTGGAATTCTGTCATGGAGCGTCTGGCGTTGCTGCGTTTCGAGCCGTTCTCCCGGTCGCACGACTGAATTCGTTTGTCGCCGACAGCTTTCGACTGCTGTTTAGTCCGGCGATTTCCCGCATGCATGCTCGCGGTGACGCCGCTTCCATTGATCAGGTTTTCTGGCGAACTTCTGCATGGATCGCGGTGGGAACGTTCCCGCTGTTTCTGACCTGCGTCTGCCTGTCGGAATTTCTCACCGTCACGCTGTTCGGACCGCAATATGCGGATTCGTCGAGCGCTCTGGCGCTGCTGTCAGCAGGCTTTTATCTGAGTGCCATTGCTGGATTCAATAACGAAATTCTGAAGGCTCATGGGCACGTCGGAGGAATTTTCCTGACGGATATCATCACGGTCATGGCAGCCGTCGGTCTCAACCTGTGGCTGGTTCCCCACTGGGGCGTCTCCGGCGGCGCGGCAACCACCGTCCTCGGTCTGCTGATGCGTCCCATTGGCAATCAGATCACCATCTGGCACATGAAACTACTGAAGGAAGTGGACTGGGCCTGCCTGCGATTATACTTCGTCATGATCCAGGTGACGATCATCGCGGTGCTGCTGCCGCGGATTGTTGAAGACACGCTTGTTGTGCGATTCCTGGCAACGATCATTGGCACGGCGACCGTCCTCATCGTCGGCCTGCCAGCGCTGGACATCGGACACATGTTTCCTGAATTGACGAAATACAGACCCGTTCGTCTGTTGCTGAAGGCGGAAGGAGTCTGAACGATGCCATCGACACTGACAGAACCGAAACTCGCCGACATCGACGTGAACGCCGAACGCTTCACCGCGCACCTCGACCGCCATGCATGTGACTTTTTTCCGGAACTCAATTCCGCAAACACAACGGTCCGGATCGTGCATCATACACAGCGGCACCATTCACAGCTGCTGGAACTGGATGTCACGGACGGCAGTCGGTCTCGCCGAGTCATCTACAAGATTCCGTTCTCCCTGCAGCATCTGGACACCACTGAGTTCGAGTCAACATCACGGCCACGCCTGTTTCCGGAGATTCAGCCTGTCACCAACGGACTGCGGGAATTCCGAGCTCTGGAATCGATTGAACATCATTTCCGTTCGCTGCATGACGATCGTTTCGGCGTGATTTCGATGCTGGAACTACTGGAACTGCCGTATGTGGTCGTGATGGAGAAATCTCCGGACGGCGATCTGAAATCATTGCTGAAACGAGCGACATGGTTTCACAGGAATTCGAATTCGAGTTTACTGAATCGTGCGTTTGAGAACACCGGTGCATGGTTACGTGAGTTTCATAAACTGCCGGACCTCGATCACACAGTCGCGCGACATGAGCACCGTGACTGCTTCGTGGACGCGGCAAAAATGTTCACTGGCGGACTGGTTCAACAACTGGGGCGACACTTCTTCTTTGACAGACTGTGCCGCCAGCTGATCACCTCCGCGACGAGGCATCTGCCTGATTACCTGCCGTGCTCCGTCGTACACGGCGACTTTGCCCCGCGCAATGTTCTGGTGGCGGACGACAGTCGAATCACAGTGTTTGACACACAGCGCCGCTGGCGTGCACCTCTGTACGAAGACCTGGCGTATTTTCTGATGTCTCTGAAGACACCCGGGCCGCAGGTGCGAAGTCAGGGCTCATTGTTTTCACAAGCTCAGCTTGCCAGATGGGAATCAGCGTTTCTTGGTGAGTATTTTCAGGGTTGCGAAGTTCAACATAAGGCCGTCCGGATTTACGAATGCCTGCTGACTCTGGAGTGGTGGGGAGCTATCAACTTCCGTCAAAGCGAGGGATCGTTCAGCGAGAGAGCTGCCCTGGCGTTGAGTAATCGTTACCTGTCACGCTACGTCACACAGCTGATCGCTGAGATCTGAATCATCATTTTCTGCGACCGTCATGCTTTCAACTCGTATCATTACACCTGACCAGTTAACGGCCGAAGACGTTCGAGCGTGGCGTCAGATGGTGCGCAGTAACACTGCACTTCGCAGTCCGTTTTTTCAGCCGGAATTTGCTCAGGCCGTGGGTCATGTGAATCGCTCTGCGAAAGTCATTGTGGCGAGTCATCACGGCCGAATTGTCGCGTTTCTGCCGTTACACCTGGCCGAAACGGGTGAGTCAGCTGCGCTGGGGGAATCTCTGAATGACTTTCATGGGATCATCAGCGGCTCTCACGAGACGTTCCGTACTGATGATATTCTGAAAACCGCGGGCGTCGAGCGTCTATTTTGTGCGAAGGTACTCGACTGGCGACAGGACCAGCGATCGCATGTCATTGACTCAAGACGTTCACCCTGGATCGACCTTTCGAAAGGCTATGCGGCATGGGAAAGCAACCTTAAAAACACGGGCACCAGTCAGCTGAAGCAACTCGCGAGAAAGGAACGCAAACTGATCCGCGAACACGGCCCGATCCGCTTTGAGTTTCATACCGCATGCAGCGATGTTCTGACGCAACTGATTGAATGGAAACGAGATCAATACGTACGGACGATGGAACAGGACCCGCTGGCACCCGGCTGGCCTGTGGAGTTGCTGCATCATCTCCTCAAAGTTCCCGCAGACAGCGAATTTCGCCCCGTCGTGTCGGCGTTGTACGTCGGTGAGAATCTTGTGGCCGCTCATTACGGTCTGATCAGCCGTGAGGTCTGTCACTGGTGGTTTCCGACCTATAACCCGCAGTTTGGGGCCTACTCTCCCGGCAAACTTCTGTTGCGACGCCTGCTGTTCGAAGCTTCGGGTCACGGCATCGCACGTTTTGACTTCGGGGTAGGCGACGAAGACTATAAATTTGCGTTTGCTGACAATGCGGATGAAGTGTGCCGGGTGATCATGGACACCAACGCGGCCCGGCGCTGGCTGCGAACAAGCTGGTATCGGACTCGAGTGGCCCTGAAAGAAACGCCGATCGGGCCTGGACTAACTGCGCTGCACAGACAGCTTCGCCGGATCGCGACGTCAGCTGCATCCCGTATTTCGAGTAAACAAAGTCTGGCGCGTATCACCGTTGAGCCAGCAAAACGGTTCGACACGGATCAGACGTTACAACGACCGCTTTCATTAACACCCACGCTATTATCGGAGTCTCAGCCATCATGACCGATGTTCGCATAATTGCCGCGAAAGACCTGACTCAGGATCTTCTCAGCCAGTGGAAAGCCATTGCGAGCGACGATCGCTATCTGCAAAGTCCATTTTTCCAGCCGGAATTCACGCAGACTGTCGCACAGGTTCGTGACGATGTTGAAATCGCGCTCGTAGAAAGCGCCGGGGAACTCACCGGCCTGTTTCCCTTTCAACGTGCATCCAAAGGACTGGCTCGAAACGTGTGCAGCCGATTGTCGGAATTTCACGGTCCGATCATTCGGCGTGACTGTGACTTTGATATGTTCAGAATCATGCAGGCTGCGGGACTCAGCTGGTGGCAATTCGATCATCTACCGGTGGCCGATTCACCGGTTCCGCAACAGACCTGGGGGACCAGCACGTCGCCCTATATCGATCTGAGCCAGGGCTATGAAAGTTATCTGGCTGCGAGAAAGGCCACGAATTCATCGTCTGTGACCGAGACTCTTCGCAAAGCCCGTAAAGCGGAAAGGGAACTCGCTCCACTGCGGTTCGAATATCATTCGAACTGCCAGATCGCATTCGAATCTTTGATCAAATGGAAGGATGCTCAGCACGTTCGCACGGGGCGTTTACAAGTCCTGCAGTACGAATGGCTCGTCGAATTACTCCGGAACATGACCACCACGGATGCTTCTTCCCCCGGCCTTTTTTCCACATTGTATGCAGGTGATCAACTCCTGGCCGTGCATCTCGGACTTCAGACTGAACGTGTGATTCATATGTGGTTTCCAACCTATAATCCCGCCTTTGAAAAGTACTCACCCGGCCTGATTCTGCTACTGCGTCTGCTTGAAGAAGCAGCCCGCCGCGGTATTCAGCGATTCGATCTGGGCAAAGGGAAAGAAAGGTATAAAGGCAGCTTCAAGTCGGGAGACATCGTGATCGGGGAAGGCGCGGTCGATCTGCGACTGGTGTCCGGCCCCTTGCGAAAGGGGTGGTACGATACCAAGCGCTGGTTCCGCCAGTCTCGCCTCCAAAAGCAATTCGACTGGCCACTGGAACTCTGCCGACGGTTTCGGCAGGAACTGGCTTTCGAATAAACTCTGAAGCAGACCCCGTTGTTCGGACCAGAAGTCAAGACTGCTTAATCTGGTTTGGAGTGGAGACGCGGGATAAGCCTGGGCTGCAAAGCCGTCTTTATCGAACTGGTCTGCACGAGCCGTCTGCCGCGGCGTTTCCTGGTAACCGTTCACGCCTCAAAACAAAACCTACGCAAGCAACCACAGATAAACACAG
>CAZFDW010000209.1:0-10633 GCA_964517865.1 uncultured Chitinophaga sp. | reverse complement strand
ACGCTCTAACCGTGCAGCGTGCCCTTAGAGCTTGGGATGCCGGGCTGCCGAGGATCAATGCTCACAGCCATGCGAAGTGCGCGGGCCGTTGATTTGAAGATGGCTTCGGCCACATGGTGACTGTTGGAACCGTGATGCAGCAGCAGGTGCAGATTCATCAAAGCATTACTCGAAACAGCCGTCCAGAATTCCTGAACCAACTGGGTATCAAATTCGCCGATCTTTTCTGTTTGAAACTCAACGTGGTACACGAATGCCATGCGGCCACTCAGATCGACGGCGGACGTCATGAGCGTTTCTTCCATCGGCAGCGTCGAATGCCCGTACCGGCAGATTCCCATTTTGTCGCCCACGGCCTGATTCAGGCAACGCCCCAGACAGATTCCGACATCTTCGACTGTGTGATGGTGATCCACGTGCAGATCACCAACGGCTTTCACCTTCAGATCAAACAACCCGTGGCGCGCAAACAAAGTCAGCATGTGGTCAAAGAAGCCAATGCCGGTCGAAATCTCCGACTTGCCACTGCCGTCCAGGTTGAGCGACAGTTCAATCTGAGTTTCGGCAGTATTGCGCGTGATCGATGCGGTACGAGTCATTGTAGAGGACACCAAATTCATGTTTGAGAGTTTGTCGGGGACAAGTCTAAGGGGTTAGGGCTTTTAGCCCGTCGAATCATCTGAAAATAAGGGGTTGGACACCAACGCCGTCGACGAAAACAGGACCAAGGATTTGCTAGCCACGAAAGGACACAAAATGCACAAAAGGAGTGATGAGTTTCGCTGCGTTTTTTGTGACTTCTTGTGGCCTTTCGTGGCTAGCAAAAAAAACATTCAGCGCGATGCCAGTCGCTCTGTCCCACGCCAATCTTGCGCTGTGAACGCCGGGAATTGGGCAGAAGTCGCCAAGACATTCAGGATGGAACCGACCTTCGTGCGGTAGCCCCGGAACATTCGGCATGACCGCGATTGTCACGAGACACTTTGGACGACATCCGTCATCACTTCAAGCACTCGGTCAATTTCCGAATCCGTCCCGATCGTGATTCGCAGGCCGTCCAGAGTTCCGCCGTCGGGAAGAGCATCTGGAAATTTCATGTAGCGAATCAGGATTTTTCGCTGCCTGAGTTGTTCGTAAAGTTCCCGATGCTGACCCGTTGCGTGCGTTGTCCACAGGAAATTCGCCTCACTCGGATGGACTCGAAATCCAAACGTCGGCAATGCCGCCGCCAGCCGGTCCCGCGTTGCCAGGATCTTCGCACGATTCTGGAGCATCCAGTCCTGATCTTCCAGGGCGGCCGTGGCTGCGGCAATTGCGACGGTATCGCAGTTGTAGCTGTCCTTCACTTTTTGCATTCCGGTGATCAGATCCGGATGAGCGATCGCAAATCCGAATCGAATGCCTGCCAGACTATACGACTTACTGAAGGTCCGCGTCACGATCAAGCGACCATCGAAAAGATCGTTGCGAAGCAGTTCACCGCGATGCGGCACGCGGCAGAAATCCCCGTACGCTTCATCAAGCACCAGGACGCCGCGCTCGGGAAGCAGTTGGCTGAGTTTTTCGGCAGACCACACATTGCCGGTGGGCGAGTTCGGACTGGGCACATAAAACACGCGGACATTCTTACGAAGTCGTGTGGCGTCGGCAGGATTCCATTGCCAGTCGGAATTGAGCTTCAACCGCACGATGCTGCAGCCCTGAATCTGAGCGAGCGATTCGTAAAGCACATAGCTGGGATACGGATATGCGATTGTGTCGTCGGCGTCACAGAACGATCGCGTGATCACGGTCAGATTTTCATCGCTTCCGTTGGCGGGGAGGATCCAGTCGGGATCGACATGGAACAGCTTTGCGGCGACCTTGCGAAATCCGGTCGCGTGCGGATCGGGATAAACATTCAGTCGTCCTTCCGCAGCGCAGCGAATGGCCTCGACAACTTTGGGAGAAGGCGGATACGGATTCTCGTTGGTATTCAGCTTAACCCAGCCGCCATCCTGTGGCTGCTCACCAGGCGCATAGCCAGCCATTCGATCAACAGCCGGACGAAAGATCGAAGTCATGGGACGTATTTCGGTGAAAGCGATTTGGGGTAGGCTGCGGACTCGTTGAACTCCGGCAAAAGTATAGCGATCCGTCCTCTGGAGGCTGGTCTTCACAGCAGAAGCGGTAAAAATAGGAATGAAATGTCGGACTGTCGACGTTTTATTCTTTACGCGGCCAGGAATGAGGCAGCGGCGAGCGGCTGGGCGTCAGCCCTCCGTGTGTTCATGCGCGGGCCACGGAGGGCTCACGCCCAGCCGCTCGCCATTGTCAATTCACACCGCGTGAAGAATAGACACCAGATTCAGCACACTGTTCAGGGCAGGAATTCGTCTGTGGAAGAATTCATCGGAAAACATGTCGTGGTCGATGTGGAAGCACCATTTGTCTATCTTGGCCGCCTGCATGCAATCCACGAAAAGACGCTCGTCCTGAAAGGCGTTGACGTCCACGACCTGCGAGATTCCACCACGACCCGCGAAGTCTACGTCCGCGAATCCCGCGTCCACGGCATCCAGCCCAACCGCAAAACCGTCTACATCCGACTGGAAAAAGTCGTCAGCATCTCGCCGCTGGAAGATGTGATTGAGTAGGCATTGACCGAAGTTCTCGATTGCACCACTGCACAAAGATCCATTCTGCCTGCGTTGGTGAATGCACATCATTCTTTGGCAAAACAAAGCCGTCAGCGTGGAGCCTACAACCCTGTGCGCCCCTGCAAGTGTTTTGTGCGACTGAGCATACTTCGAAAGCACATCTCAACGGATGGAGAACTCAGAACGCTCCGAATGTTGGTGTCTCGGATGTAAATGGAAGTGCTGAATTCGCACCGAGTGCTTGTGCTGTCGCCCCGATTTTTGTTGAGAACCACTCGTGTTGGCTGACCGCCGTCCATTGGGTGGCGAATGCCGCTCGAATTGACTGTGAAAAAATTATTGCGAGGCAAGACATGATGCGTTCGGATGGAACAACAGTTGCTGATCAGCGAAGAATGGTCACAAACACCGGCGAGGGGCAGAGCAAGATCGATCCAGTTCTTTTTCTGAATTACCATGAAAAAAGGGATTCGCACCTTCAAAATTGAGAGGCAAGTCTTTACATCGAGAGAGCTCTCGCCGCTATGAGCCCGTGATCCCGTGTTGCCCTGTCCAATTGCAGATTCAATTCCTGAAACCATTTGTCCCATGTTCTCATGAGACGCGTTTTTTGTTCCGTTGAATGGAGGTTTTCACAATGAAGATGTTAAAACGTGGATTTACGTTGATCGAATTGCTGGTGGTGATTGCGATCATCGCAATCCTCATCGCGCTGTTGTTGCCAGCCGTGCAACAGGCTCGGGAAGCCGCACGCAGAACGCAGTGCAAGAACAATCTGAAACAGATTGGCCTTGCGCTACACAACTACCATGACGTACACAGAGTATTTCCGCCGTCGCGACTCAATGTGGGATTCCACGGCGGTCCCGTCTATGCCACTCCGAGGCCAGCGACGTACAAAAACGCGACCGGCTGGACGCTGTTGTTGCCGTTTATCGAACAAGGCAATCTTTATCAGGCGTATGACCAGAACCAGGCTGCCAGTTGGTCCTACGTCTATGGAATGTACTCGCCGGGCGAAGTTGCGGGAAATCCAGACAATAATTACGCGGTCGTGAAAACAAAAATTGCGGGATTTCTGTGTCCAACCGATTCCAGCAACGATTATAACTACCCGAGTACGAACCAGTACTACTCGGTGAGTGCGACAAATCCTGGGGGAGCCAGGACGAACTACGACTTCAACACTTGGTATGGTGAGTATTATTATCAGGGGTACTCTTATACCAATTTACCACAGGAGAACCGTCCGATCTTTCACACCGACTATTCCACTGACATTGCTGCCATCAGAGATGGTACCAGCAACACAGTGGCTGTCACTGAGACGATCCGTGAAGTTTGGAATGGCGTGCCCCCAGCCTGGGGCCATGCCGGGCACGTCCAGGTCGGTATCGATCTGCAGTGGTACGGCATCAACGTGTGGGTTTACAACAACAACGATCCGGCTTACCTCTTTATGAAAAAGATTGGTCGCCTTGCCAACTGGGCAACTGCCGGCAGTCTGCATACTGGTGGCTGTCAGGTACTACTTGCGGACGGATCGGTTCGATTCGTGTCGGAAAACATTGATGCGAGGACTCGAGCAAATCTGCATTACCGTGCTGATGGGAATGTCATTGGTGAATTCTGAAGTGGAGTCGTAAAATCCTGTGGTCATGGCTGACAGCATGTCTGGCGAAGCACTCTGTTTCGGCAGACATTTTGAACTTTGCTGACTCTGCCGGATTCTATCTGCAGTGAAGAAAACCGAGCTTAAAGGGTGAATTCAGGCCCAACGCGCTGGCGCTATGTCAGCCTTGGGGCTGGGCCTTAAGGTAGGTCCTGGAAGACTATTCAAAACCAACGACGGTTTGGGAAATCACGACACATAGAAATTCGATAGGGTCAGGAATTGCTTTGGTCGAGTTGAATTCTATTTCCGGGGGTGTAGTTGCCGTGCTAAAAACGATTGCGTTCAGTCTGGCCGTTTTCTGTATTGCTGGCTGTGGTAAGGGAGTTGTGCCGCCTGACCCGAGTGTCGTCGTCACTGGTGTCGTCACAATGGATGGCAAGCCATTGCCGAAAGCAACTGTCAGATTTGTCCCGGAAGATGGGGCAAAACAAGGATTCGGCGGCAGCGGCGTCACGGATTCTGCGGGAAAATATGAGCTCCGTTCGCTTGTCGGAGAAGAGAGCGCCGTCGGCACACCTGCTGGAAAGTACAAGATCATCATAACAAAAATGATCAAACCCGATGGCAGTGTCGCGGACATGATGGAACCTCCGATGATGTCAGCAGCGAGAGAGTCCATTCCGCTGCGGTACTCCGATACAGCGTCCAGCGTTCTTAGTGAAACTGTTTCCAGCAGTGGCGGCACGTTTGATTTTGAACTTACCAGCGAATAGTGGTCTAACTGGCGGACGCTAGCCCAATGGCACTCGATTTCTACTATCAGCCGGAACGCATTAGCGTCCGGTTTATTCAAAATTGCGTAGGGAACCGGGTGCTGACGCACTGCGGCTGATTCAAGTGCGGTCAGAAGATGAGAATTCGACGCTACGCATTTGTTTGTGGTGGGCTCATTGCGATCGTCAGTCTGGCCTTTTGGCTGGTGTTTCAATATGAGAGCAGCGATGAAATTGTTCGGCAGGCGCGCCGTGAACTTCGGAAAGGAAATGCCGAATCCGCCCTGAAAATTGTCCAGGATCTGCTCGAGGACAATCCGGATGCAACTGCAGCTGCACGTGTCGAAGCAATGGCCTATGCTGAACTTGGAGAATACACCAGGGCGGCGGAGTTGTGGATTGCGCTGAATGATACTGCCGCTGCCCGGGATCTGTACTACACTGCTTCTCAACGCAGCTTCAGCAGGGGCCAATGGTCTGAAAGTGCAGATCTTTTAAGGAAGTGTCTGGAATTAATTCCGGATGATCCTGCGTCGCACAGGCAACTGGCGACGATCCTGAATTCCAGTGCACAGCGCTGGGATGCAAGGATACATGGTAAAGTCTGCATTGGTCACGAGCAGTTTTCAATTACCGAACTGCTTCTGTTTGGAAATCCGGAAGAGCCATACATTGATGAAGCATTGTTGTCATCGGCTGCGCAAAAAACGCCTGACGACCCACTTGTCTTATGCGGACTGGCGGTGTCAGCAATTCGGTCGAATGATGTTGACAAGGCGGTGTCATTGTTGCGGAGGGCTGTCAGCATCGACAGTTCTTTGCTTGAGCCCCAGGCGATACTGGGTGGCTTGCTGCTCGACAGGTCGGACATTCCGGGATTCCTCGAATGGAAAAACTCATTGCCAGCCGATGCCAATCAGCATTCTGAGATCTGGTACATTCGGGGGCGCTGGGCGCAGTCGACAAGTCAGCTCGCAGCGGCGGCACGCAGTTTTTGGGAAGCAATACGTCTGGCTCCGGACAGCCGCAAAGCATGTTTTCAGTTGGGCCAGGTGCTGACTCAGTTGAATCGCGGACCGGATGCTGAGCGATTCCTGCAGCGAGCCGAACAACTTGCGGAATTGCACCGGATGATGCGACCGGTCTATTTCGAAGGACCAAAACCGCAGACATTCCTGCAGATCGCTGCTCTGATGGAGTCGCTTGGACGTGAGGAGGAGGCGCTGGCGTGGTATTTTGCGACGACCAGGTTCTCGCCGGAGGAGCCAACGGCCCTGGAATCGATGGCGCGGCTCCGGAATCTGCTTTCAAATCGATCGTCGGATCAGGTGCCTGTGTCACATGATCCTGCAGGCGAAATTGATCTCTCGAGGTTGACACTTCCAACCTGGAATCTTCCTTTGGAGTCGAATTCTGAGACCACAAAGAATGACGGGGCGCCTTGGTTTTTCAAGGACGTGGCAGCCGCTGCCGGAATTCATTTTCAGTATTTCAACAGCGATGATTCGCAGACTGAAGGAAAGCGGATGTTTGAAACAACCGGCGGCGGTGTTGCAGTTGCCGACTTTGATAACAACGGCTGGCCGGATATCTATCTGACCCAGGGCTGCCGCTGGCCTGTGGATGAATCGCAGCGCGAGTTTGCTGATCAATGCTATTGGAATACCGGGCGTGGAACCTTCAGAGAATGTTCGCAGTCGGCCGGATTGCTGGAATTCGGGTACAGTCAAGGTGCGTCCGCCGCTGACTTTGACAACGACGGATTTGAAGACTTGTACGTCGCAAATATCGGTGGAAATCGTTGCTTCAAAAACAACGGCGACGGGACGTTTCAGAACGTGAAACTTGAATCAGGAGCAATCGAAGAGTCGTGGACAACCAGCTGTCTCGCTGCGGATCTGAACGGCGATGGTTTTCCCGATCTGTATGATGCCAATTACCTGAGCGGCATGGAGGCATTCACGACGATTTGCGGAAAACTGCATCCCAGAACCTGTTCGCCGGCAACTTTCAATGGATCGATTCCTGGAATTCACCTCAACAGTGGGGATGGTTCGTGGCTGGATGCGACATCCGACTTTGGTATTTCCGATTTGAGAGGAAAATCGCTGGGTGTCGTCGCAGTCAGACTGAGTCCGTCTCCCATCCCGGATCTGCTGATCGCCAATGACGGCGAAGCAAATTTTCTGTTTCGCAGTTCACATGACGCTCAGACGCAACAACAACGATACACGGATGTGGCGATCCATTCTGGTGTCGCGTTTGATCGTGAAGGTCTGGCACAGGCATGCATGGGAATTGCCGTCGATGATTTCAACGGCGATTCCCTTCTGGACTTTTTCGTCACCAACTTCTTTGAAGAATCAAATACACTGTATATGCAGAAATCAGGCACCTTATTCGTAGACGAGACACGTGAATTCGGACTACGAAATCCCAGTCTTCAGAAGCTGGGTTTCGGAACACAATCGCTTGACTGTGACCTCGACGGATTTCCCGATCTTGTTGTGGCAAATGGTCATGTGGATGACTTTTCGTATGACGGAAAACCTTACCGGATGCAGCCGCAGATATTTGCAAACAGAGGCGGCGTTCAGTTTGATGAGGTTGCGGTCAGCGGCGCGGATTCTTACTTTGCCGGTAATTATCTCGGAAGGGGAATGGCGAGAATTGACTGGAATCGGGACGGCCATGAGGACTTTGTCGTCTCCCATCTGGACTCACCCGCTGCACTCGTGACAAATCTGACTAAGTCGTGTGGCAACTCAATTACCTTTCGGCTGACAGGCGTGAATTGTTCACGCGATGCCATCGGGACAAATGTGACCGTGACCAGCGCTGGTAAGAGCCATACGCGACAATTGACTGCGGGCGACGGCTATCAGGCCAGCAATGAACGAATTCTGGTTTTCGGTGTTGGCAAATCGGAACTGGCGACAGAAGTGACCATTGACTGGCCTTCAGGCCTGACGCAGACGTTTCACAATATCAGGGCAGGTATCGAACATCACATCGTGGAAGGCCACGACTTCATCGGCGAGTTACCATTTGAGGGTGTCACTCGGAATTGAATCGGGGGAAATGTGAAACAGCGACGGCGCAGAATTCTGTGTGTTAGTGCTTTGATCCTGGCCGCCATCGGAGGAGTGACGTACCGGTTTCGGTCGCCTCCTAGGATGAATGTTCTGCTGATCACTCTGGATACGACTCGGGCCGACCGTCTGGGTTGTTATGGCTACAACGAGGCATTGACCCCCGCGATGGACTCCATTGCGCGGGACGGTGTCTTGTTTGTGCGGGCTTATGCCACGGCACCGCTGACTCTGCCATCGCACGCAAGTCTGTTCACGGGTCTCTACAATCCGGAACACGGGATCACGACGAACGGACGTGGAAAGTACTCCGCACCAAATCTCATGTTGTCCGATGTACTTGCTGCCGCAGATTATCAGACCGCTGCATTTGTCGCGTCGTTTGTGCTGGACGCGAGATTCGGCCTCAATCGCGGGTTTCAGGTCTATGACGATGAGATTCGTGATACCTCCCACAAGGATGACGTCCTGCATCGCGAGAGAAACGGTGCCGCTGTCGTGGATTCGGAATTGCCAGGCGTGCGGCTGATGCTGTGTGAGGCACTGCGGAAAGCGGGCCGGGGCGAAGAGGCGATTCCGTATCTGAATGAGGAACTGAGGCGTGATCCCCGGAGTGTTCCCGCCCGGATGAATCTTGCGGCGATCGTGGCCATCGATCAACCTCAACAGGCGGTCCAGCTGCTGATGGAGGCGCAGCGGTTGAATCCAGGAAATCCGCATATTTCGTTTCAAATGGGGGAGGTTCGGTTGTCACAAAATCAGCCAGCGGAAGCGATTGCCTGTTTCGAGATGACTCAGCGCCTGATGCCAAATCATCCGGACGCTGCTGCAGCGTTGAAACGTGCGCAGGACATGCTGCAAGGGGAGCAACTACTTCACGAAGATGTGGGTAATGACAAGGGCGATGCCGCAGGCAGTTGCAGTTCGTAAAACGGTGCAAATCAAAAAAGAGGCATGCTGACTCGTCAGTCGTCAACATGCCTCTCTGCTTTCAGTTCATGCGATCTGCATTTCTGCGGCGGGCATCAGCCGACTTTCATTGCAGCTCCGAGAATCTGCGACGTGCTCGGACGCATGATGCGGCTATCTACGAGTTCGCCTTTCTGCAGAGTCGCGCGGATGTCTTTGCCGCTGATGGACCAGGGTTTTTCGTCCTTGTGGCGTTCCATCAGATCGACGCGACCGGCGGATTCGTAGTACGCCGCGAAGCCGACGTTGACGGTCTTGATCTTCAGGTCGCCGCCGAGCTTCTTGAAGATTTCCTGAGCGTCGAAGTCGCCCCAGATGGATTCGCCGTTGTTGTACGGAGCGTCAGCGTGCTTGCGTCCGATGACCAGGTGTGTGTAGCCCATGTTCTGGCGATAGATGCCGTGCATCACCGCTTCCTTTGGACCGCCGTAGAACATCTTGATGTCCAGACCCAGCAGGACAACGCGATCCGGAACAGATTCATTGCGAGGTCCCCACAGGCTGGCATCGCTGTCGCCATCGCCCAGAGAACGGTCGGTGATCAGCTTTTCATAAGTCTGCATGCGAATTTCAGCGTTGACGTCGTCACCTTTGACTTCTCCGATGAGAGGATTCAAACAGGCACCGGCATTCAAACCCTGCTGGAGCAGAGTTTCCAGACCGTAGACCAGGGCGTACTCATGGGCACGATGCAGCGGGTTGCGTGTCTGGAATGCGACAACGGCGTTCCAGCCTTTGCCAGCCAGCAACTTGCGAACTTCGCGGGGCGTCAACACGTACTTGCCGAACGAGGGATTTTTGGGCTGGGGCAGAACTTTGATCTCGCCACCGATCAGATGTGAGTTCGCTGCTTCGCCCTTGATCACCATGTCGGCACCCGGATGATCAATGCGGTCCGTGAGGTAGACCGATCGCAGGTACTTCAACTTTGGCCAGGCATAGACGTCGTTAACATCCAGAGTCGCAACGATGTCGCCGTTGGGGCCGGTCAAAGCGACCTTCTGGCCAGCCTTGAGCGTCTTAGCCATGTCTGCGGTGATCGGGAACGCAATCGGAATCGTCCAGGCGTATTTCTGGCCGTGGCTGAGAACATAACATTCATCAAGGACTTGATTATAAACTGCAGAATTCATGGGCCCGGTGAGAGGGCTGAGTGTTCCATCGCCGAAGCGGTATACACTGGAGAGGTCGGCGGCAGATACTGGCACCTGAGGCAATGTTTTCGCTTCTGCCAGAAACGCATCCCGGTCCTTTTCACCAACAGTGCAGCACACAGGTTCTGACAATCCACCATGCGGTGCGATCAGATCGGCCATTTCAAAACGTTCCTTAAAGACGGATAAATTCACGGACATTCGACGTGCTTCGGTCAAAACGGCTGCCGAACCCCACGAATGGACGGAACCTATGGGAACGCAGATTTTGAGTCAAGAAGTTCCTGGAAGCGATACTTCAGCCCGGACGACTCGTTTTCATCGCTGCGACGCACGATGATCCTCGGAGTCTGTCCTGATTCTCCAGAACTGTGAGGCGTGCGGCGCTAGT
>CAZFDW010000208.1:0-10658 GCA_964517865.1 uncultured Chitinophaga sp. | reverse complement strand
CCCGCCGGTTCGTTGCCCGCCGGTTCATTGCCCGCCGGTTCGTTGCCCGCCGGTTCGTTGCCCGCCGGTTCATTTTCCGCGTCTGCTGCTTCCGGTGGAGCGTCAGCTGCCATTGCTTCCGCCAATGCCGGTTTGAATTCCGGTCGACCGGCCTGCTCTCGAACATCAGCCAGCAACGCTGACGCGAGTAACTCCTGAGCATCATCGAGTACTGGCTCGGCGTATTCGTCCAGGTCGCCTTGTGCATCCATGAGTGCATCGAAGACTGGTTTCGACAGATCCTTTTGAGCATCTGCGATCAATTCCTGTTGTGTCTCGTTCAGTTCGGTCAAATCCTGACGCATTTCGGCGATCGAATCACGCAGATTCATCAATTCGCGATTAGCGATGCTGGCATTTTGACGCAGGACATCCTCTTCGAGCTGTGCGACCGCTTGTTCGACATTCTCGCGACTCATCTCCTGAGCTTTGGCGACAGCTGCGATCCGCTCTTCGAGATCACTGAGCGTTTCCATGACCTGATCGCTTTGCGCTTCAATTTCGGGCAACTGCGGATCTGCCTGCGCTGGTTGCGCGCCTTCGTTCACCAGGTTTCGCAGTTCCTGCATCGGCTGGAGTGCCAACTCCTGAAAAGCTTCCTGAACCCCCTGGACCTGTTCTGCGATCTCGGGAGCCAGCATGTCGAGTTTGGCCGACTGATCGGCTACCTGCTTCATTTCATTGGCGATTTCCTGAGCGAGCTGCAGAGCGCGGTCTTCGATTGGTGTGGCCTTTGCCAGTTCCTGTTTCAGCTCCTGTAATTGCTGCTTCTCTGTTTCATTCAGCTCAATTGGCTTCGGCGGTGCGGCTGGCTGAGTCGGATTATTTTTGGTTTCGGCTTCTGCTGCGGCCTGTGCCTGCTCGATCTTGTCCGTCAGATTTCCGTATTTCGCTTCCAACTCGTCCGCAATTGCTTCGACTTTGGCCTGTTCCTGCACCAGCTGTTCGAACTTGTCCTGGAGAGTCTCTGTTTTGTCCTGAAATTGAGTGAACTGCTGATCCGCGCCGTTGTTGTCTTTGGCAATCTTAATCGTGTAATCCAAAGTCGTGGCACTTTGGCCTTTGGCGTCGCGCACCTCGACCCGATAACGCAGAGTCTGATCGAGCTTCAGGCCTTCTTCCTTCAGGTCGAGCATGACGACTGCATTCTCGCTCTGCTGTGGCTTTTCGTATTTTCTGACCGGACGTCCCTGGAAGCCGCCGGAGTCCGGCAGCTGCAACGAAAGAGTGATCTCGTCAATTCCGAAATCGTCGTAGGCAGAGATGAAAACCGGTACAGGAATCGGTTCGCTGACTACGAGATCCTGGACCGGCCGCTCAATGACGACCTGCGGTGGCAGATCTGGAATCGCCGTCAGCTTTCCTTCGTTCATCTGCTGATTGGGGTACTTCAGACTGTTCCGCAACACGACGCGATAATATCCGTCACGCAGCAACGGGAATTTTCCAGACCACTTCGCGGGGTGACCTAAATCGTTGTCTCGTGCCTGAATCTCCCGCATCAGGAACGCTTCGTTCACCGCAAGTTCGGTAATTTGTCTGTGAGCGGGTGGCAATGATCCCGTGGAACCCCAGATTGCCTGTCCACCGAAGACAGCAAAGCTCACGCCGTGAATCTTCCCGCCATCCAGACCAAGATCAGTCGCCGGAACCTCCAGGCGAATCCGTTTGCCTGCGGACGGCAGATCACCGACGTGTAGACGGCTCGGTGTATCCGGTTGACCTTCGCCAATCTTGTCAGCTCCCCAGTACGCACGATGCTCCCAGTTTTTTCCGTCATGAAACTTCAACATGATGGTTTCAGGCACCTGATCTGCTGGCAGATACACATCCGCGTACAGGCTCTCACCTGGCAACAATTCAAATCCCACCGGAGCATTCTCGAATCCATGTGAGTGAGCGCCTACGCCAGCAGCGTCCGTGTGACTTTTTTGCCCGAGCTGCACTTCATCCCATGCCCAGTTGCCGTGCCCTGCCGCTCCAGCCGGCATCTGGTCCCCGAACCATACCCGCTCCTGCCGATCAGCCACGTCAATGAGCCTGGTACGTCGTTCAAGGAGTTCAATCTCACCCTCAGAAGCGTCGCCTTCAACATCGACAGTGATTTCGACCGTACTGTCAATCGGCCCTGTGATGTCTGCCGATTGTGGTGGCCCCAGACGAGGTTCAGCGACTCTCATGTATGTCGGGTAGTAAAGCGCTGTCTGCAGTCCGACGATTCGTGGACGATCGAGCATCGTGACGACATATTTTTTACTCCATGTGCCTCCACCGTAGACGCGATACGAGAAATTATCCTGGAGGCCTGTCAGTCTGAAAAAGGTCCTGTCACGTTCTACCTCCGGAAAGTTGTAACGCAGTTCCTTGTGAATTCCTGCCTCGTCAGTCGTGTAGATTTCGAGCCGCAGCGGATCGCTTCCTCCCGGCGGATCTACTTCACCCTTGAGCAACACGACGTTGAAATCAATGTCTTCGGCACGCAATACATCGCAGTCACCGGGCTCCGTCCGATCGCCTGTCAGCACGTCGTACAAAACACCTGATGCGGGCGGAATATCAGCAAATGGCTGAAAGATGCGCGCCATGGCTGTTGGCAGGCGATCTGGAAACACGAAGAACGCTACGACGAAAGCGACAACTGCCAACACGGCGAACACGCTCGAGCGGCGGAGCGTGATCAGGTCAAGCACACGCCTTGGTTGGAAGTCGCGAACACGTTCCCAGGCTTCATGAATCAATCGTTGGTAAAACGCCTGCGAATGCCGTTGATGTGCGTTGTTGGTCAGATCCACGCAGCTCACGAGTCTGTTATGAATGCCGGGCAGTTCCTGCTCGATGCGACGAGCGACCGTGACCTGCGTCAGCTTTCGGAACAGTGGACGGGCAACGCCGACCACGAAGGCCCAGATCGTCGGGACCGCAATCACCATCAAGCCCATGAATCGGAACGCAGGCCACAGCGGGACTGCAAGGTCCAGCATGGTCACGATCAACAGTGTCGTCAGAAACAGTCCGCCGGAAACTCCCAGACCGATGGCGACCCATGTGGAACGCAGCAAACGCCGCGTCGTCTGAATCAGATGTTCGAGTCTGCCGGACAGCGTCGAAATGCTCTGGTCGTTTTGAGTCAGTACGTCACCACTTGACATGATTCATTCTCCATTCAACCAGAACAACGTTTCGACAAGTCCCTTTTTCCCCGGGGATTGTCGTTTTAGTCTCTTGGGTCAGCATTTTCGTTTAACGGCGAGCCGCAGGCGCAGGCGAAACTTGGCACCGACGCCTGCGGCTTGCCGTTAAACGATTAAAACGACAGTCCCCCGGAATCGAGGGAGAAGGGACTCCGAGTAACACGATGAAAAGACCCACGATAGATTCTTAACGGCACTGCCCCTCACCCTACGAAAACTACACCTTCGTCTGACTGATTTGACTCTCTGCCAGCTCATTAAAATCCGAACCCGTCATTCGTCCAACCCACCGACCGCGAGCGAGATCGCGTAGCTGTTGCCCGGTCGAACGCTGTTCGCCATCGACCGAATGGCCGCCGAGCGTTGATAACAGAAACTCGATACCAATGATGACAAATGTCAGCCAGATCAATGATCGCCAGATCTCGCGTTCATCTCCGACGCTTCCATAAAGCTGCTGTGCTTCGCCGGAAGCGTCCACCGACGTGACCTTTGCATCAGGAAACATGTCCACAATCTGCGGATGCGTCAGTCGTGCGAAGTTGGATTCACCCGCATCGATATTTACGGCAAAACTGAGCGTCCCATGCTTGGGCTGTTCCGCTCGACCGCCCTTGACTTCCAGATCATAGAAGCCCTGCTCCACCGTCCGATCGAACGCTCCGACAAGCTGCGAATTGGAACGCTGAAACTTCACCGGCGTGACACGTCCCGCAATGTCGGTCACTTTTCCGGAAGCCGGTGCCCAATGCTGCGCCACCACGAACTCCGCATTGCCGTCCGCCGGCACAACGGCCGGGCCATCCACATCGGAACGCCGTTTGACGTGACTGATCATCCGCAGCACCAGCGGCACGAACTCCGGCTTCATTGGCAGGCTGGACCATTTGGTGTTCATGGGAAATGCGCTGACCAAAATCCGGCCGTTTCCGTACACGCTTTCCAGCAGTGCTGCTGAGCCATCTTCGAACTGCATCAGTGGCCATGAGTTTCCGCCAGCTTCAGGGAGCGTGACTGGAAATCTGCGATAAACACTGACTTTTGTCAGGTATCGCTGATCGCTGCTGGCGAAGACCGCGAAAACCGGGTGCGCGAAATCAATTGCGCCGAATTTCTGAAATGCCTCGCCATCGTCAGGATCGCCGACTGCTGCCGCGAACGCCGCCGCGACAAACTTCTGCTCGGGAATTTCCGGTGATGGAAAAAACTGCTGGTTGTAAACATCCTGATTCACCCGATCACCGGGGAAAATCAACAGCCCGCCGCCGTCGGCCACGAACTGCCTCAACAGTTTGAAATGATCCTGGTTGAGACCGCCGCAATTCGCCAGAACCACCACGTCGGTTCGACTGAGCGTCTCCGCATTGACGCCACTTTCGGCGATTTCCTCAATCGCCAGCGATCGTACAAATTGACGTGCCTCCGCGAGTTTGTCGTTCGTTTTTGTGGCGTCCGTTTGCGTCGCATCGCCGCCGCTCAACTCGTCGTCAGGTTCCGCCTCGGTCGCGATCATCGCGGTGCGAAGATACAGACCTTCATTTTCGAGCGGCTCAATCGTCGGATTTCCGTTTACCAGCAGCACCTTGATCTGCGGCGCGACATTCATCGTAAACAGGAATTGATCATCACCCGAGAATCGATCAGCGGGAATCTCAAATCGGCCTCGGACAATTCCTGCCTGAGTTGGCGTGAAGATGACTTCGACTTCACCCGACTCACCCGGCTCTACCGTCAGCATTTTGCGGGCTATCTCTTTGTCGTCGAGAAAGATGCTCACGGGAATGTCACGCGTATCTGATTCGGAAAAATTGGTCACGCGCGGACGCAGCCTGATCGGCAGGCCGGCAATCGCACGCTGATCGTCTGGAGCATCGCCAACGACAGCCATATTCGGAAGTTCTTTATTGGAGCCAGCGTTAATGACGTAAAGTTCGGTTTCCGATGGAATCAGATTTTGGCTTTGTCCGTCCTCAAATTCGCTCCATCCGTCGGTTTGCAGGTCGGTGAACAGATACACCACCGGATGCGACAATGTGCGTGCTTCCGGACCGAAGACCTGAGAAAACGCGGCAAACAGATTGGCACGCGAGGGCGTGGCCTTGAGATTCTGAATCTCATTGCGGATCGCCTCGGCATCGGACGAAAAGCGATTGCAGACTTCATGAGGTTTCGCGCCGACGCTGATCAGTGTGACGCGATCGTCGGCCGCTAGACGGTCGACGACCGTCAGTGCAGCGCGTTTCGAGCGTTCGAAGGCCGTGATTCCGTCGGTCACCGCATTCATGCTGGCCGAACCATCAATCAGCAGCACCACGTCGCGACCGCTCTTGCTGCCACCAAAGAGCGAGCTCCAATGCCTGACAACCGGCCGCGCGATCGATAGCACCAGCAATAAAATGAACAGAGTGCGGAGAAACGCAATCAGCGCCTCCAGGAATTTCATCCGCCGCCGCTGCTGCACATAGCTGTCAAACAGAAAACGAAACGTGCTGAGTTCAACGGTCTTCAGCCGATGCAGCGTGAGCAAATGGAGCAAAATCGGAATCGCCACCAGCGGTAAAAAATACGGCAGCATTCCGAAGTGCAGAAAGTTCATAACTCATCCGATGCGAGATCGTTTGTCAAGGTACGCTGCCAGAAAGCGATCGTAAGGTTCCGTCGTGGGTGCGAGGCTGTAACCGATCTTCCGCTCGAAACAATCGGACTTGATTTTGTCGGTAAACGCTTTGATTCGTTCCAGATAACGCTTGCGGAGACTTTTGGGGTTCGCCACAACCTTTCCCGCGCCTTCCATATCCTTGAACCTGGTGATTCGATCGTAAGGGAAACTCAACTCGGCATCGTCCATCGTATGCATCACCATCACTTCATGGTTGTTGTGCCGGAAATGCTGCAGGCCGCTGGCAATCTGCTCTTCTTTGTCGATCAGGTCACTGATCAGAATGATCAAACCGCGTCGTTTGATTCGCTCGGCGGCTTCGTGCAACACGGAACCCACATCTGTTTCGCCACCTGGTTTCACATCATCAAGAGCCTGCAGGACCCTTCGAAACTGAGACGGATGCGCTTTCGGCGGAATGTAGGAACGCACTTTTGTATCGAACAGCAGCAGCCCGACTGCGTCGTTCTGACGAATCAGCAGATACGTCAGCGCTGCAGCCAGATAAGAACCCCAGGTCAGCTTGTCGATCTCACCGCTCTTGAACGCCATCGATTCCGAGCAGTCGAGCAGGATATAGGCCCGCAGGTTGGTTTCATCTTCGAACAACTTGATCTGATACTTGTCGCTGCGGGCCAGCATCTTCCAGTCCATCGCCCGCATGTCGTCGCCCGGCGTATACGGCCGATGATCGAGATATTCGACTGAAAATCCGTGATACGGACTGCGGTGACGCCCTGTTAAAAAACCCTCCACCACTTGTTTGGCAACCAATTCCATATTGCCAACACGTGACAGTCCCGGAGGGTCCAGGAATTTGAGAGCCATAGATTCGGACTCCATCGGCCAGCCAAAATTACTCTTCGCGAATCACGTCCAACAGTTTGCGGATGAGATCATCCGTTGTCAGACCGTCACTCTCTGCCGAGAAACTGGTCACCAATCGATGCCGCAGCACCGGATAGATCACATAGCGAATGTCCTCGCTGGAGACGTTGACACGTCCGTCAAGCAGCGCATTTGCCTTGGCTCCGAGCAGGATCGACTGGCACGCACGTGGACCAGCGCCCCAGGTCAGGTACTTTTTGACAAAATCCGGAGCATCCGGTTCGTTTGGCCGCGTCGCTCGCACCAGACGCACCGCATAGGCCGACGTCGATCGTCCGATCAGGACTTTCCTGACGATCTTCTGCAGATGCAGGATGTCTTCCCGATCAAGCAATGCCTGCAGTTTCGGGAGACCTTCCGAAGTCGTGGTCTCCGCGATCTTGAGTTCTTCTTCAAATGACGGATACTTCACATGGATCTTGAACATGAAGCGGTCAAGCTGTGCTTCCGGCAATGGATACGTGCCCTCCTGTTCGATCGGGTTTTGAGTCCCCAGCACAAGAAACGGTTTTTCAAGCTGAAAATCCTGGCCCGCTGTCGTGACCTTGAATTCCTGCATGGCCTGCAGCAATGCGGCCTGGGTCTTGGGCGGCGTTCGATTGATTTCGTCCGCGAGCACAATGTTGCCGAAAATCGGCCCTTTGACAAATCGCATCCGCCGTCGTCCGGTGCCTTCTTCTTCGTCAAGGATTTCCGTGCCGGTGATGTCGGACGGCATCAGGTCAGGTGTAAATTGAATGCGGCTGAACTTCAGTGAAAACAAATCCGCAATGCTGGAGATCATCAACGTCTTGGCGACGCCGGGTACGCCTTCCAGCACACAGTGGCCTTGGCAAAACAAGGCAATCAGCACCTGCTTCAAGACCTCTGACTGTCCGATGATGGTGCGGCTGAGTTCCTGCCGCAGTTTGCCATAGACCTCTTTCAACTGGTCGGCTGCTTTCAGATCCTGCTCGTCAATTTTTCCAGTGGTGGGTGTGTCTGTTAACCGTGGCATAACAGGTCTCTGGTTTTGATTAGGCGGGTTTCGAGAGGCTGGTCATCGACACAGTAATGGGACACTGCCGATTCGTCAAGCAACCAGGACCGCGCTGGCATCGAATGCGTGTAGTCGCCGATTTCGATTCCTTGAAGTATTCCAGTTCCTGCCTGCCGGGCCTAACTGTCTCAACCTGAAAACGAACGGGAGACCTTTGTAGAATGGACTGGAACTCAGCACTTACGTCGAATCAGGAATTTTCCTTCGGCGGTTGCACGCTCTACAGATAACAGTCTGGTATTGTTCAGGCAGGAACAATTACGAGGTAAGAAGATGAGTCGCATTGGAGTGGTTGAATTTTCCTGCTCTGTAATCTTCTTGCCATAAATTGCGATTCCGCTTGTTCAGGCTCCTGCTCTGCAAACGTTGAGAGTTGATTAATCCTGAGAAGATTTTTGGCAACGCATCACTTTGAGGCCGGCTAAATGTAGGCCGACTTCGCCGAAGTCGGCACAGCAGATTTCAGCGAAATCTGCTTACTTGTTTCGGTTGCGGGCGAAGCACGCGCCAAGACTGAGGCACAGGTAAAATGCTCCGTGATTGGCTGCATCAACTGATGCCTACGATACGTCCACTGCAGAATTCATCTTAGCCCGGAAGCGGGGCATTGTTCCTTAAAGCCCCGGCAAGCGGGGATGGTGTGCGCCGGGCGTGTCGAGAAGGGTTTCGTCGCTGAGACTGGCGATCCATTCGCGAATCATGTTCACGGCCTCAAGATCAACGACTTTGGAAGCGATATGGGGCATACGGCCGAGATCCTTGAGCTGCATTCGCTCCAGAATCAGGGAGCGGTTTGGTTCGCCGGGGACAAGGATGCGTGGATCAGTCAGTCCGAAATTCCCCTGCCCCGGTCGCGTGTTGAGAGCCAATGTCTGCGTGAGCGGGATTGAGGCCTGCAATTCAAAATCGGCGTTGCCCCCTCCCCATTTGCGGTGGCAATGGGCGCAGTTGGCGTGCAGATACGATCGGGCCCGGTGATGCAGCTCTTCGTGCGGGCTGCGATAATCGACCAGTCGAGGCAACTCCTCAGGAGGCTTCGGCAGTTTGTCCTTTAAAATACCCAACTTTTCCAGCACCGACAACTGATTTGCGAGCGCTCCATCGTAGTTGTGAATCCTGTTCATTTGCAGAGTCGTCACACCCAAAACGTACTTCGACGCCATCGTGTGACACAGCGCACATTCGGCCCGACTCGGAAATCGCCAGACCTGTTCACGTTGTCCGCCGGTCGCGGCAGCGTCTCTGATCGTCAGCGTGCGATTCAGTCCCTCGGCGGCCAGCAACTCGGCATCCGTTTGATCCTCATTCCAGACATAGGTGTAGCCTTGCCAAAACTGGGCTCCGTACTCGTTGTCGTTTCCAGGCATCCGGCGATGCTGCAGGATGCGAGTTTCCAGCCGCTTGCGACTCGCCGCGTTGCCAGTCTCCATCTCTAACGAAAACGTCTTGACGAGCACGGTCCCGTCAGGGAACCGCCAGCCGACGTCAGCGTACTCTGGTCCGTGCGGATAAACGACCGTATCAAATTCAATCTTCGTATCCTCAGGCAGTGCGATGAAACGGTCCTTTTCTGCTCCGTCCGACCAGAGAGGAGCATTCACCGAATACGGAATCAAACCCCGCGCGGGAATGTGATCTTTGGTCGAGTCAAACAGACCCGTCTCGCTCAGTTTGCGAGGGAAGGGTTTCGTCGCCACCTGTTGTTCGGCCTTCACAATTCGATGCAGTCCGCCGCCGACGAAATCGACCACGTACACTTCGCCATCGCGGTCCTGAGCAAATTCAACAATGCGGATCTGTGTGTCTGCCAGTTGCCGATGTTCAGTCACCTGCCCGCCACCCGCGCCGCTGGCATCAAGTTTCAGCGACCAAAGTTTCCCCGTGTCATAGTCACCATAGATGTAAGCTCCTTTGAGTTCGGGCAGCCTTTCCGCCCCAAAAACGTAACCGCCGGTGATCGAACGAAAGTCGCTGTGAGGATGCTCGACAAGCGGCGTCATGATCTCTCCTGGCCCCTTTGGACGGTCCGGCCGGAACGGATGGCTGCCTTCGTTCACGCTCCAGCCATAGTTGCCGCCTTTCCGGACGAGGTACAGCATCTCCCATAAGTCCTGCCCAACCTCACCGGCCCACAACCGATCCTGATTGTCGAAGCTGAATTTCCAGACCTGCCGATGCCCGAATGACCAGATTTCCCCGCGTGCATTGGCTGTATCTGCGAACGGGTTGTCCTTTGGAATCGAATACGGGCGCATGCCGTCCGGATGATCAACATCGATCCGCAGGATCGAGCCCAGCAGATCGCTGATGTCTTGTCCGGTCTCCAATCCATCAGCGATGCCGCTGCCATCGCCGGTCGCCAGGTAGAGAAATCCGTCCCCACCGAATCGAATGCAACAACCATTGTGTCCGCCCGACGGCCATTCCAGGATAATCTGCTCGCTGCTCAGATCGGCCACGGGCGGCGATCCAGGTCTGGCCCGGAATCGCGACAAACGGCTTCCGTTCGGTTTGTCTGGTTCAGTCAGGTACGTAACATAGAAGAACCCATTCGTCTCGAACTGTGGATGAAACGCAACCCCATACGTCGTCAACCCAATGTCGAGTAACAGATCGGCCTGATCGACGTCGGGAGTGATTTCGAACGTGAAGATCCTGCCGGGCCGCGTGGCCACCCCGAAACGCTGACTGCCGGGAACCAGACCCACAGACAGCGGCTCAAATAGCTTCAGCCTCGGAAAAGCATTCTGAGTCGTAAACGGATCGGGCGGATCAGGAGTACCATGAACGTTGCCCGTCGTCCACAGTTCGCGATTCTCAAGGTTGAACGGTTTGCGGTTTG
>CAZFDW010000207.1:5437-10716 GCA_964517865.1 uncultured Chitinophaga sp. | reverse complement strand
GTATTGCCTGGGGTGCGCCGTATTCACGGCGACCCTAGGCTTTGTTGTGAAACCCCTGTCGGGGTTGTGTGGCGGACGTCGTCTGGCAGGTGGAGATAATGCCATTATTTGCTGATAAAAATGCTTCACAGCGTTGCCTTTCAGCGCTTCGACGCTCGGAATTGCCATTTCCCAGGGCGATGCCCCAGGCCTTCACATGCTGCCGCGTTGCGGCAAAATCCTTCGGACACGCAATGCGTGGTGACGGAACAAAAACCGGATCAACAAACTGCCCCCATTAAACATGACTTTCGCCCAGGAGTCTGCCTGAATCCCACTGTTCTTGTGAGCGGCAAGGCACTAGCCGCCGGCTTTTGCGGGAGAATTACTCGCGGCTAGCGGTCTGTTGATTGAGTGATGCAAGTAGGGTGTGTGCAGCGCTGGCGAAACACACCAGTCCCTCACGCTTTCCCCAAAATGGTGCGTTGCGCTAGCGCTGCACGCACCCTACGATTATACCTCACGCGGCCATGAGTGACACGTTTTTGAAAACCTGAAAAGCGACATGTTCGAGGAGCGTTGTCATTTGCTTTCCGTGGCGTTGTTTTTCGTGCGTTTCATTCGGTTGTCCCCATTCGGTTGTCTCCCTGCGTCGCATGGAATGCGACAACCGAATGGGGACAACCGAATGCACAAAATCGCCGGGAACACCGGGGCGGAATACAGGTTGCAGCCGGCATCTGGATTTCTATAACGTCGTCCCCATGAGTTCTCTCAACGCATTACCGATGTCAGGTTGCCTCATCAGCGATTCGCCCACCAGCACCGCTCCGACACCTTCAGAACGTAGTCGCTGGATGTGTGCATTCGTGCTGATGCCGCTTTCGCTGACGAGCAGCACGTCGTCCGGGATCTGCTGTTTCACTCGAAACGTATGTTCCATGGACGTCACAAACGTCCGCAGGTCGCGGTTGTTGATTCCCAGCAGTTTTGTTCCCGTCGCCAGCACGCGCGGGACGTTTTCGAGGTCGTACAATTCGATGAGTGCGTCCATGCCAAGGCTTTGAGCGTACCCGTACAGGTCGTGCAGTTGAACATCATTCAGGCACTCGGCAATCAGCAAGACACAGTCCGCACCAGCGACGCGCGCTTCGGCGATCTGATAGCGATCGATGATAAATTCCTTGCGCATCACCGGGATCCGCACGACCTGGCGGATGTCGCGCAGAAAATCGAGGTGTCCCTGGAAGAAGTGTTCGTCGGTGAGCACGCTCAGGCACGTGGCCCCCGCAACTTCGTACTGACGAGCGATCGTGACCGGTTCAAAATCCGCACGAATCAGCCCGGCGGACGGCGACGCTTTCTTCACTTCCGCGATCAAGCCGGGGCGTTCTGCGGATCGCAATGCTGCCAGAAATCCTCGCACTGGCGGGGCAGACGGTATCCGGGCTTCCAGCGACTCAAAAGCCACCCGATCGCGCGCAGCGGCAACTTCCAGGTGCTTCTGGGCAAGGATTTTGTCAAGAATGGTCGACAATGGGCGAACTCCCCGTTCTGATACCGGGCGGGATGGTATTGTGATCGCCGATGCTGGTCGAGGCTCTCCAGTGGATTGCTCGGCGATCGCCGAGAAATAATCTTTACGCGGCCAGGAATGAGGCGGCGGCGAGCGGCTGGGCGTCAGCCCTCCGTGTGTTCATGCGCGGACCACGGAGGGCTCACGCCCAGCCGCTCGCCAAACTTCGTTCTCCTGCTTTGAAATCTTCGCATGATGTCATTTCTGAATCCGATTCTTGCTCAAGCCGTCGCCGCGCCAGAGAAAGTCACCGTCGGCACGGTCATCACTGCGACGTTGTTCCTCGTGACGGCTGCCGGCAGTATGGCGATGATTGTCGCCTGGGTGATCCGCTACAGCCAAACCGGGCACGCTTTGCCCGCAGCCAGGCGTGGTGTCCTGCGAGTTCCGTGGCCGCTCACGCTCGTCGCCATAGCCCTGTCTGTATTGTTCATGGTCTTTTCGCTCCTTTCTTCGTTCCCTGAACTGTTCCCTGTGGCAACGAAAGTCGCCACTCAGGCTGCCGCAGTCACCGAGACGAGCAACGCCGACGATGGCACTGACACGCCCGAATCGTCAGCGCCAAAAACACCGAGCGCTACTCCGGATCAAGTCAAGGAAAACCTGATTCTGACCATCGGAATGGAACTGCTGATGCTTCTGGCGTTTGGTGCTGTCGTCCTGGCAGCCAGCAAAGCGGGTCGAGTGTACTTAAAGGAACCCTTGATCCAACATCGTCCGACACCAGACCGTTCTGTTTCGATGACTGGTTCGATGACAGCTCCACCTGGCCGAGCGATTGGTGCCGGAATGGGGTTCGGTTCACCCTGGCCTGATCTTGACGATGCGACTTCGATTCCGCAGATGCCTGGCTACGACATCCTCGGAAATCGCGGCGTGAATAATCCGGCAGGAATTCCCCATCGTATGACAGCCGATGCAACAGCCGATGCGAACGAGTCGCCGATTCCTTCTGCGTCGCCCGCTTCGCCACAGCCAGCGAAAACCACAGATCACAATCCGTTTGCGGTCGTGCTGGAAGATGAATCATGCGGCACCGACCCGAATGCAGCCGTGCCTGTCGTCGAGCCGCGTGTTGCGGATGAGCCCTTCACGTTCTCCCGCGAACTGCGATTTGCAGCGGAAGTCTTCCTCGCGGCCTACCTTCCGACGACGGCGCTGCGACTGCTCATCGTGCTGATTTCAATCGGCATCGTGGGTGAACCGCCAAAGTCACATCCGTTTCTGGAAATGCTGGAGGCCGGTGTGAGTGTATCGATGATTGCCATCATCCTGATCATGGCTGTGTTTGTCGCTCCGATCGTGGAAGAGTTGCAGTTTCGAGTCGTAGTTCTGGGCGGTATCGCGCAGCTTGGCCAGCCAATGCTGGCACTGATCGCGTCCTCGACCCTGTTTGCATTTGCTCACGGGTTTCCCGATTCCATCGCGCTGATCCCGTTGGCACTCGCGATCGGATACACCTATTTACGACGACGCAGCTATGTGACCGTGATGCTCGTGCATTTCCTGTTCAACGGCTTCAACATGATCCTGGCTCTGGTGGCGTTGTTGTGAGCAAGTTGGACCATCAATCGGGTTTTCCGGGAATCATGCAGTCATTTGACGCGCTGCCAAAGTGGTAGGCCGGACCAAGCGCAGCGCCGTTCCGGCAATGGCCAGACATCTGCCGGAACGGCGCTGCGCTTGGTCCGGCCTACAGACTTAATCCAGATTCCTGGTCCTGACGACGCACTCCGTTCACCGAACCCCCCAGCCAAAATCTACAAAAAGCCAGACAAACTTAGCGATTTACAAGATCTGATTGATCGGCAGTCGATACAAAAGTAGACTGTACCGGTCGGATTGGTTCGTTTAACCGCGTGGGCAACGCCCCGCGCGGCTAGGACTGAGGGGCGTGTTGTTGAGTGAGCCGCAAGGCGCTAGCGGGGTGTTGATTTAAGTTTGTAGTTCCGCCTTCAGGCGGTTTTTTTGCCGGAACCGCCAGCGAATTCCGGCTGAAGCCGGGACTACGAACAGAATTGGGACTAAATCAACAGCCCGCCAGCGCGGCCCGCTGGGCACGCGGTTAAACAAGCCAATGCCAACCGCGTGCGACATAAGAAACAAACTGTGCTTGAGTGTTGCAGGAGTGTGAGATGTTGAATCAGCCCGTTTCTGTCACCTTACTGAATCAAGTGCAAAACCGCCTTCGCGCGGCCAGTTTCGCGCGAGCGCTACACTGGTGGACGCTGGGAGCTTTCGTCCTGGCCTGTGCCACCGTGCTGGCCGTCAGGTTACTGGGACTGCTGCCGGAAAATCGACAACCGCTGGCATGGCTGCTGGTGTTTCCCGCCGTGGCTTCCGGTGCTGCCTGGTTGTTTTATCGTCGTGTGGAAAAAACGGCTGCCGCTCGCGCTGTCGATCAACATGCAAAGACTGACGATCTGTTTCTGACGCTGGCCACTTTGTCGTCCTCGGCCGGTGAGTATCAACCGTTGGTTGAACAGTCTGCCGCAAAAGTTGCCACGCGCATCGTGCCTGCCAACGTGGTCCCATATAAGGTTGAACGTCCGATCGGAATGCAGGCTGGGGTGCTCTGCATCCTCGCACTGCTGGTCTGGCTGCTCCCCACACTTGATCCATTTGGCAATGTCGAAGCAGCCACCAAGGTCGAGAAAGCGAAGAAGGAAATCGAACTCGTTCGCAAGGCCGTCAAATCCCGCGAAGAGAAGCTGTCGCAGGAAGTGAAGACTGCCCAGGAACGGGATGACAAACTCAACGAACAGATGAAAGAACTGATGGCATCGCTGCGGCAGATGCGACCGCTGGAAAAGAAACCGAATTCCAAAGTTCTGCAGGATCATCGCGGCTCACTGAATGACATGTGGAAAAATGTGTCCAGCGAAGAACTGCGTGAAATGCTCAGCCAGTCAATCTCGGACCAACAGTTCGGTGGCCAGCGCACTCAGAAGATGAATGAATGGCTCAAACAATTACAGCAGGGCAACAGCGACATGCTCCAACAGCAGTTGGATCAGGCCAAAGAAACCATGGAAGCCATGCTGGAAGCGAAATCACCGGAAGATCGCCAGAAACTGGCCTCACAATTGCGACGCCAGCTCCAGGACATGAAAAAGTTCTCGTCGGAGAAAGCCAGTTCCCCGGAACTCGAAAACGCCCTCAATCAGGCCCTGAAAGCTCTGGAAGCACTCGCCGCCAAAAAGCAGAGCGGAGAAGCCACCAGCGAAGAAGAAATGCAGATGGCTCAGGAAGCCGCGGAAGCCCTGCGTGAGTCCCTGGAATTGTCAAAAACTGAACTTCAGGAGTTAGCTCGATCGGCCAAAGAAATGAAGCAGTTGGAAGAAGCCCTGAAGACGCTGCAGCAGGCTGAAAAACTGAATAGCGAGGGCCAACTCGACGGTGAAGAATGCGAAGGCTGCAAGTCGCTGGCAGAGTACGCTGAAAAGTACAAGCAGATGATGGCTGGCATGGGTCAGGACGGCCAGGCAGAACGCGACACGCCGGGTGCCATGCAGGATGAAGACGACAGCGATCCCGAAGGCTACAAGGACGAAAAAACCAAAACGCAGATTCAGGCCGGAAAAGTCCTGTTGTCGATCAAGACCAAAGAAGCCGCGACTGAGAAAGACTTCGATCCGGAAGAATTGAAGAAGTACGAAAGCACCGTCAGCGAAATCAAATCCGGCGTCCAGGCCGCGATCGAAAACGAACAGATTCCACCCGG
>CAZFDW010000207.1:0-5337 GCA_964517865.1 uncultured Chitinophaga sp. | reverse complement strand
GCGAAATCAAATCCGGCGTCCAGGCCGCGATCGAAAACGAACAGATTCCACCCGGCTATGTCGATGGCATCAAGAGCTATTTCGACAACCTTGACCCGGAAAAATCAACAAAAGAGTAGTGCGTCAGCCTGTAGGCCGGACCAAGCGCAGCGCAGTTCCGGCAGATGTGTGGCAAGCGCCGGAACGGCGCTGCGCTTGGTCCGGCCTACGATAGGACTATAGCCTTGGAAAAGGCCTCCCCTTTTCCACCCCTCACCAGCGGTTCCCTGATCGCCATTCCTGGATGCTCAATGCCTTCTCGCCTGCCACGATGATGTGATCGATGAGCGGAATGCCGATGACTTCCGCGACCGATTCCAGACGCTCGGTCACACTGATGTCCTGATCGCTGGGCGTGGGATCACCGGACGGATGGTTGTGGACCACCAGAATGCAGTTCGCAGCATCACGGATGGCTGGTCGAAAAACTTCACGCGGATGCACCAGACTGTTCCGCAATGTACCGACCGTGATCTGATGGGAAGCGATCGGCTGATTCTTGGTGTCCAGTGTCACCATGTGGAACTCTTCCTGTTTCGCTTCTTTTGCGAGACGAGCGAAATGTTCCAGACAAAATCGGATCGCGGTGGCAGGACTGGTGATGCGAATCCGTTCCTTAAAACCATTGTCCATTGCCGCAGCCACACGTCGCCCAAGTTCGATTCCGGCCATGATCTGGCAAAATGCCGGCTCATTCACCGCCACGCTGTATTCCTTCAGCTCCTTCCTGCCCAGACCAGGCAGCGTATCCAATCGACTTCCCAATCGCGTGGCAATCCGCTCACCCGCCTGCAATGCGGATTCACCAACGCGGCCCGTGCGGATGAGGATCGCCAGCAACTCGGACAACTTTAACTGCGCCGCGCCGTGCAGCAGCAGTCGTTCGCGTGGCCGCTCACTCGCGGGTGCTTCGGTAATCTGCGTTCCATGCACCTGTGAATTGACCCAGGGATCGACTTCAAATTTTTGCGGATCGTCCTTCCACCGGAATCGTTTCCCGCCGTCTGTTTCGAGCTGCTGCAGATTTCCCTGCCTGACAAGCGTGGTCACGATGAATCGCGTGACCTGAATATATTCGTCGCCGTGCGATTCACGAATTTCTTCCATCGCGAATTCCGGGCGTTCGCACAGTCGCGACAGGACGGCATGGTAGATCTGTTTGCGATCAGGCTTTGAAGCGCGCGGCATCTGGAAGAGTCCCCATTGAGACGCGATCGGGAGCACATTGCACGAGCGGCAATGTTACGAATTCCCCGTCACAATTGCCTGCCACACCAGTGACTTCCACGGAAAATTACGAAGTGCCTTTCTTCCGCTCAAACGCTGGGTAAAATGGCGTACGTATCTTCAACCCACGACACGCGGATCACACAACCTATGCCAACTTATGTTTACGGTGTCATTTTGTCCGACGATGACGAAGACGTCGGCGAAACGTTTGAAGTGGAGCAGAGCATCAAAGATCCGCCACTGACGCATCATCCGAAAACCGGTGAGCCTGTGCGCAGACTTCTCTGTGCTCCGTTCGTGGCCGGAACCTGGTCACCACTGAAAGCAAAGAATCTGCTCAGCGACAGGAAGCTCACGGAAAAAGGTTTTACGAAATACGTCAAGACAAGCAACGGTTACGAAAAGAGCGCGGGCACCGGGCCGGACCGCATTGGCGGCAGCGGATCCAGCGAATCCAATCAATAACCACCTTCGCTGCCGGGTTTTTGATTGAATCGTTTAACCCTGAGCCGCAGCCGCAGGCGACTGCGTGAGCCAAAAAGTGTCGCCTGCGGCTTTTGAAGTTGCGCGTTTTGCCAGGGCTGGAAGCCCGGCACATCGTCTACCGGTGGCTCACGCCACCGGCATTGGATATATACCGCGCGCGGTTGAGTATGGCACATTTGTTTAACCGCGTGGGCAACGCCCCGCGCGTGGGAATCCATCCAACGGGACCCTGTTCGCGCGGCCCGCTGGGCACGCGGTTAAACGAGCCGATCCCAACCGCGTGCGGTATATCGGCCCTCCGGGCCTGAAATGCGCACCTTCAAAACCTCCGGCTCAGGGTTAAACAAAATCGCTGACGATGCGCACTAACCCGTTCAACTCGTGAATTCAGTCATTTGTTTTCGAACAGCAATTCTCGGCTCCTGCTCCAATTCATCATCAGGGACTGAGACGAGCCGGATCTGCGTGATCTTCGGAATATGTTGGACAACTATCTGCTGACGCGGCGTTGTCCCAGTTCTGCCAGCAGGTTTTCCTGTAGCCATGAAGGACCTGGTCCTCGACACCAAAGAGTTGCCGGGAACAGGCCCTTCTCTGTCCGCGGCATTGATATTGCGACATCATTCCGCACCCGCTTAAGGAGACAATCAGCATCATGCCAATCGCCGCAAGGCAGGCTTGCGAATAGATCACAGCCGGTAAACGCATCACAAACGCCTCCCTAGCGCGGCAAATCCGAAATCCGAAATCCGAAAGCAAGTAGGGTGTGTGCAGCGCTAGCGAAACACACCAGTCACTCACGCTTTCCCCAAATGGTGCGTTGCGCTAGCGCTGCACGCACCCTACGATTAAATCAACAGACCGCTAGCGCCTTGCGGCTCACAAAATTGGTGTACCGGGACAGTTAGGCGAGCGGCGGTAAAGAACATACCCACACTAACCCGAAGCGCCAGCGAGGCAGCCTCGCTGGCGCTTCGGGTTGGTAAATTCTTTACTGCCGCTCGCCTTAAAACCCGCCACCCCCACCGCCACCGCCACCGCCACCGCCATTCTGACCGAATTGTTTGTAGAACTGAATTCGACTGACAGTATTCGTACCCAAAGTCACAACACCGAAGATTCGTTCCAGCGGCGAGATGAATTGTCCAAGATGCGTATCCGCTGCGATAAGTGCATTCTCGCGGACAAACACGCGGTCGCCCGGCAAAATCTGGTAGTTCGTGGAGGTATCAGCCTGCTCGGTGATGCCACACCAGTTCACCGGCAACATCTGATGTCCGTCAAAGACGTTTCGACCGGGCCGTGCGATCCAGATCTGATCTGAAGAAGTTCCTGACAATCCCTGCACATTCGCCAGTGCGTCAAGGACGGTCTCGTTCCCGGTGATCGGGAACTGCATCAACTGATCCCCGAGGCCGGCACCCTGCAGAATGATGTAGTAGTTCTTGCTGTTGTAAGCGTAGACGTCCACGGAGGCATTGGGGCTCTGAAGGTATGTGCTCAAATGCTTATTAATTCGGATCCGCGCCTCGTCCACCGTCAAACCGGTCACTTGAACCTGACCGTAGACACCAAGGTTGACGGTCCCGTCCATGGCAACAAGATGTTCGCCACTGATTGGCTGTTGAACGGCAAATTCACTCAGGGACACGCGCACGGAGGGATCGACGAGCGTCTTCCCAAGATGCGAAGTAATCAGCGTACGAGCTTCCGAGACGGTGATGCCCGCCGCCGTGATCGGCCCATCAACTCGCAGGATGGGAACAGTTTCGTCGTTTGGATCATCAAACGGAGATCCGAACTGCAACGTACCATCCAGCTCCACATTCAGTACCTGATCCAGAACGAGTGTGCCATCGGGACGTGACGCCTGCACGAGTAACCCGTCACCAGGCCCCAGGAAATACGGAGATGTAGGAATCAGCCTCGTCACTTCAATTCGCAGGATATCCGGTGGCTCGATGATATAATCCGGCAACGTTGTCTTTTGAAGTTCTCGTGGCATTCCCGGCGGGATTGGCAACAGCGCTGGTGTGGAAGCTGCTTTCCCATGCAGCGAAAGACAGCCCGGCAGGCATAAGATCAATAGGAAGATGCTCAATCGCATGACGACAATCACCCTGTTTGCCGGATCGTTTCGCTCTGCGATTGCCACCGACTGGCACAATCGCTGAAATTGGGACTAATGGTTTGTTAAAACTTGATTTTTGGGTAGGCCGGACCAAGCGGAGCGCCGTTCCGGCAATTGCGCGACTTGCCGGAACGGCGCTTCGCTTGGTCCGGCCTACAGATTCAACCCCAATTCGTTGTCTTGACCGAGCACGAGTGCTTTGTCAAACCATCAACTTCGGGTTGTGTTCATCAGCCGCTGGGCGTTAGCCTAATGGCACTTGGTTTAAAAAATGTGAGCCGCAAGGTGCTAGCGGTTTGTTGATTGAGTCCCCGATTTCGCATCTTTGTTTACCGCCGAGCCGGAGGCGACGGCTCGCGGTAAACGATTAAATCAACTGACTGCTAGCCGCTAAACAAGCGACCTGTGGAGTGCGGTGACTCGTCACCGCTTTCTTTTTCAGGTAATTTGGCTCTGAGAAAGACGTTCGTATGTTCTGCCGACTTCACCCGAAATTGAAAAGGAATCTTCGTTGTTTTCCCACGCCTATTGACAAAAATGCCGTGTTGGAAAGGCAAAGCGGCGACAAGTCGCCGCACTCCAAATGACGGTCGCTTGTTTCAGCGCTAGCTGCGGGTAATTCACCTGCAAGAACAATCGCTCACACAAACAACGGTATTCAGACAGACTCGTTGGTTGATACAATCGTTAAATTGACACCAACCACTACAATCGTTGAATCGGCACGAATTGACGCCGTCCTTGAGTGGGATCTGGCAGTGTGCGGCTGAATTGCGGATTATGCGGGCTTTGCGGACGAAGTTGTGTCGAGTTGGAGACATCCGCCTGCCGAATTGAAGTATCAGGGGGGGAGCAGAATTATGACAAGATTTTCAAAATTCACCATTTTTGCGATCTTGCTGGCAGTGCCCTGCCTCCAGGCTGACGGACAGGATACGCCGCGTTACCGCCCTCAACGCCCCACCGTAAGTCCGTACCTGAATCTGTTGCGTAACGACAACGGGCCCGTGCCAAATTACTATGGTCTGGTACGACCGCAGCTGAACCAGCAGGCGTTTGACAACCGGATTGCCTCCGCGGCCCGATTACAGTCACTCTCGATTCAAAAACTCGAAGACGTCGCTGAACGAGGCCCAACCGGACCGACAGGCACCGGAAGCGTCTACCGCAACCTGTCGCATTTCTATCCGGCGAAGCAAGCGACTTCGCCGTTTCGACGAAAGTGATTCACTCAGTGCTCTGCCAGTGGCACACATCAAAGCACGATTGACACAGTACAAGGGCGACGTCCGCATCAGGCGAATGCTTAAAACGTCCAGTTTTGCCCCCATTCGTTTGCCCCCCATTCGCTTGCCAAAAACATAAGCGAATGCTCTCGTCTTTCCCGTCGCCGTTTTCCAGACAAATGCGACAAAAGTCAAAGTAAGCACCTCGGCAGAAGTCGTTTGGCA
>CAZFDW010000206.1:0-10719 GCA_964517865.1 uncultured Chitinophaga sp. | reverse complement strand
CGGACCTAGAACCTGTCCAGGAACAAATCCGTCATGATGAGATCTCAGGCGAACGCTTTCGCGACCATCAATCACGACGTGTTGCGGGGGAAATTCGGAACACTGATCTTCGCTGATTAACGCTCATGCAGAGGAAGCAGACTCGGAGGGCTGACGCCCTGCCGCTTGCCTAACTGATTTTCTTCTGAGATTAGTGGTTATCAGCGGAGATTAGTGTTCAAAAAATTCCAGATCTTACTTCTGACTTCCCAACCCCTGTTTTTCCGTCGCTCCAAAACACGGCGTTGTTTCTGGGCAGGTTCTTACGGATGCAATTCCAGTACGGCTTCGACTTCCACGGGAACGTTGAATGGCAATGAACCCATCCCCACTGCGCTGCGGGCGGCTTTGCCGGCGTCGCCGAAGACTTCGACCATCGTCTTGCTGAATCCGTTCATCACGGCGGGATGTTTCTGAAATTCCGGTGTGCAGTTTACGAAACCCAGAACCTTCACGATGCGTTTCACGCGATCCAGGTTTCCCAGCGACGCCTTAATGGTTGCCAGCATTGTCAACGCCACTGTCCGAGCCGCCGCAGCTCCCTGTTCTTCAGTCATGTCTGAGCCAATTCGACCAATGACCAGTTTTCCGTCCGGTCCATAGGGGACCTGTCCCGAGACGTAAGCCATGTGATCCACAACCACAACCGGCGTGTAAACACCGCCCGGAGCGGGCGTTGGCGGTAATGTGATTCCCAATTCAGTCAAACGGGATTCGATTCTCATCACAGTGTCTCCTGGATCGTTGAAACTCACGCGAATTTTGGAAATTGATTTTGATCCGCCACCGGCGAAATGACGTTTCGTCCTGACGGTCATCATAGTCGGGCGCCGCTGCTGCTCGCCAGTCAACCCGGATGTCGCTGATAAGCGATCATGATGATCGTTGAGTGGTTTGCGAATTCTACACGGGTCACATTACAATCCGGGGTGCAAACCGTCAGCATTCCGCCGGGACGCTGACGAGTCCGGAACATTCGAAGGAAGATCACGATGCTTGAGCTACATTCCGCACCCCTGTCCTCTGCGCTCACGCTGGGAGTGCTCTCGTTTCCGCAGATGCTGCTGGCAGGCGTGGCGGTTATTTTTGGGGTTCTGTTACTGGTGTTTCTCGGCGTCTTTGCATCAGTCGCTTCGTTGTGGTTTCGGGCGTTCATGTCGGGAGCCGGAATCGGTCCGTTGCAGATGGTCGTGATGAAGCTTAAGAAAGTGAATCCTCAGCTCATCGTGGACACACGCATCATGTCGGTTCAGGCCGGACTGGACGACATCACCACCAACGCCATGGAATCGCATTACCTTGCCGGCGGCAACGTGCCTCTGGTGATTCGCGCGCTGATCGCCGCCCATCGCGCCCAGATCGAGCTGGACTGGAAAACTGCATCTGCCATTGACCTTGCCGGACGAAACGTGCTGGAAGCCGTGCAGACCAGCGTGAAGACAAAGGTCATTGACTGTCCGGACCCGGGTCGATCCGGTCGCCCGACTCTGGATGGCGTGGCACGCGACGGGATTCAATTGAAGGCAAAGGCCCGTGTCACCGTGCGAACCAACATCAAGCAGCTCATCGGGGGTGCCACCGAAGAGACAATTATTGCGCGAGTAGGTGAAGGGATCGTCTCAGCCATCGGTTCGTGTGCGAGCCATAAAGAGGTGCTGGCAAATCCCATGCTGATCGCCCGCGCTGTGCTGGCGAAGGGGCTCGATTCACAAACAGCTTATGAAATCGTATCGATCGATATTGCGGACATTGACATCGGCGACAATGTGGGAGCTCGGCTACAGGCCGATCAGGCCGAGGCCGACATGCGAATCGCACGGGCTCATGCAGAAGAACGCCGCGCGGCAGCCGTCGCGCTGGAACAGGAAATGCGGGCATTGACGCAGGAGAATCAGGCGGAAGTCGTGCTGTCCGAGTCTGCGATCCCCAAGGCAATGGCAGACGCATACCGCAGAGGAGCGCTGCGAGCCGCAGCGAAAACTTGAGCTGTTCTGATTTGACGGCCACGTTTCAGTCGTTTTCGCGGTTGCGGGCCAGCCAGACCGGTGCTTCAGGACGTAACTTCGCGAACGGAATGGACTTCCAGAGTTCCCCGTTCAGACTCGCCATCGAAAAGAATGGCGTGCTTCGTGTCAGATTTGCAATGACCGCTTGAGCATCGCCGATCTGAGGCGTACACTTCAATTGTTGCTGGCCATGGCTGCGCCAGCCTTTCTGTTGTCGGTTGTGAATCACGATCGACAGCACAGACGATGCCGGGTTCGGATTCAGGAGGTGTCCGGATTATGCGGCGACAGTCAATCGGAGCCATTATTGTGTCAGACGGAATGATGCAGATCGAAGTGTCCACCCAGGAACGCGATGTCCTGTTGCGTGGTTTGCGCTATGTTCGCAGTTCTATCATGCTGGAATTGCGTGAACCTGTGAAGGACGATACCTACCGCCGCAGCATGGACCTGGACGAGATCCAGATGTTATGCCAGCGACTGGAATCGTCCGACCCCCAGTTAGCGGCGGGTCTTTGATCCTGGCTTGTTGCGGGCCACCGCAGTAAAAACTGTGTATTCACTGATCACATGCTGTGTCACGTCGCCGAACAGTTGTTCCATTCGCGCTTGATGCCATTCGAGCAGCTTCGTCACAATGTGAATACGGCCACCTTCACGCAGTCCCGTGCGAGCCGCCTGCAGAAACAATTCCGAAATTCTATAGTCGGAATAGTATGGCGGATTGCCGAGCAACAGATCCCAGGTTCCGGGTTCAGGCAGCACGCCGTCTGATGCCAGCAGTATCTGGATCGATGTGATTTCATTCAGTGCTGCGGATCGCTGTGTGCATTCCACGGCCCGTGCATCGCTATCAACAGCCAGTATTCCGGCCTCGGGATATTCGATCGCTGCGGCGACCGACACCGCACCGGAACCGCAGCCCATTTCGACGATGCGTTGAGGCTTGAATTCCGGCTGACCGTTCTCTCCCTGCAGTAGCGCCAGTGATCGAATCAATGCCCGTCCGCCGCCATCGACGCGGCGATGACAGAAGACTCCCGGGCGGCTTTCGACGAATACCAGTCGCGCGCCCTGGCGAAACGCAAATCTCGCGCGGAACCCTTTTTCCTTCTTCAGCGTGTTGGTTTTTGTTGCGATGCAGGCTGTGCCCTGTTTGTGCTTCAGCACATCGACTTTGCTGAAGAGTGCCTTCAGCTGATTCTGAACCCAGCGATCTTTGGGATTATTGGTCGAAGCAAACAGCCGCCCTCCGGATCGCAGTCGCTGATGGGCGGCCTGGATCAGGTCCTGGGCGAGTTCAGAAGAATCACCGGACAGTGTCGGGAAGATCACTTCGTCGAACTCCTGTGCAGGCAGATCAGCCGCACAGACAATGCCGACAGCATCCGGGGTCAGCATCACATCCGCGTGAAACGCCTGCAGAGTTCGATAGAAGAAATGTTCTGTGGTAAAAAAAGTAAATTTCAGATCCGGACGTGATTCACGCAGTGCGGAAGCCAGTGTCGTGCCGTGCATGAGCAGCACCAGCACATGCGGGCCGCGCAGCTCTGCACTGAGTTCGGCCAACAGTCGATCGGATACGAGCTTCAGTGTGCGTGGTGATTCGGTGGACAGGTGGTTTGGCAGCACAGGCGGAGGTTTCGATTGAAAAGATGAAGGTTGGAGTGCATCGACGCTGGACTCAAACCGTTAACATACCAACCGTTTGCCGATTTTAAGCCCGCAATTCAGGTTTTGTCAGGGGTTATAACACGACAATCCCCGGGAAGGGGTATCAGCCGTGCAACCTGATCGCGATTTCCAGTTTTTCCGGGACGACGATTGGTGTCCCCTGAAGATCTGTTAGACTGAAGACCCTGATTGTTGATCTTTGCGGAGTGATTTCCATGACGAATGAAGGTGCTGAAAAACCCGTGGCAGCCGAAGATTTTACACAGCAGTATGCTTTGACCGAAGATGGACTGCTGAAAGTCTACAGCGTTGGCCCCGTTACGGTGCTGGGATTCTCTGGGAAGGATGTTCCGTCAGAGTTCAACGTCGCCCATTACAGGGCGGCGATTTCCGATCTGCTGCAGCTGAACAATTCGTCAATTGTGGCGTTTGACCTGACGGGCGTGAGGCTGGTGCCAAGTGGAATGCTTGGGCTGTTGGTCTCGCTGACTCGAATTCCCAACCATCCATTGACCGTTCAGATTTACAATCCCAGTGCGGATGTCCGCGAAGTGCTGGCCATTACAAAACTGAACAGAATGATTGAAATCTGCGAAGTCAACGTCGGACAAAGTCCATAAAGTCCATAAAGTCCGAACTCAGATGAATCCTTCTCGGAGTCTGCAGGTTCGGCTACACTACACCGCTTCCGGTTTTCGCCGGTTGGAATCCGCGTTTGCGGCCTCACTGGCCACGGATTCTGTACCTCCTGAGACGGGCGGCGAAAACTGAACGTTTGCGGCTGTACATTGAGTCATGATTGTAAGTAAGAACTGGCTGGCCGAATACGTATCGTTGCCACCGAGCATTGAAGTATTGACTCATCGGCTGACAATGTCGGGACTCAATCTGGAAGAGTTCCACGATGTCGTGGCAGGACTTTCAAAGCCTGATGTGGCGATTGATCTTGAAGTCACCAGCAACCGACCCGACTGTCTGGGACATATCGGAGTCGCACGGGAAGTGTCCGTGTTGTTTGGCGAACCGCTTAGAATTCCGTCCGCAGCGGTGACAGAATCCGAACCGGCTGCCAGCACCGTCGCCTCGATTACAATCGAGTGCCCGGACCTGTGCCCTGAGTATCACGTGCGGGTGATTCGTGGAGTCAGAATTGGTCCGAGTCCGGCGTGGCTGAAAGATCGTCTGGCCGCCGTTGGCATCAATTCGGTCAACAACGTCGTCGATGTCACAAACTTTGTGATGCTGGAGTGCGGGCAGCCGCTGCACGCTTTTGATCTCAATCGCCTTCACGGTCAGAAAATCATCGTCCGCCGCGCGAAGAAGGGTGAGACGATCACGGCGATTGATCAGCGTCCGTATGCATTGACCGAAGAGATGTGTGTGATTGCCGACGCCGATCGTCCAGTGGCGGTCGCGGGCGTGATGGGTGGGTTCGACACAGAGATTTCGGACCACACAACCAATGTGCTGATCGAAGCGGCGTCATTCGCGTCGTTGTCGGTTCGTGCGACGGCTCGATCATTGAAGCTGCATAGTCCCTCATCGTATCGCTTCGAGCGAAAAGTCGATCGACAGTGGCTCGACTGGGCGTCACGCCGTTGCTGTGAACTTGTTCAAAAGGTGGCGGGCGGCACGCTGCTGACTGGTTCGCTGGTGGCAGGACGATCATCGCCTGCAACGCGGGATTCTGTAACACTCCGCTTCAACCAGGTATCGCGACTGCTTGGAATTGAGATTCCTGCGGACGAGTGTGTTGAGATTCTGCAGCGGCTGGGGTTGGCGTGTCTTGAACGCAGCGCGAACTCAGCGGTATTCGAACCACCGAGTTGGCGTCCTGACCTGTTGCGAGAATGCGACCTGATCGAAGAAGTTGCCCGCATTCACGGTTACGAACATATCCCGATCGACGCCGCATTGCCGGTCGTGGCGACAGCCCGAACGCGGCGTGAGCGTGTGATCGATGCGATTCGACTGCAGCTTGCCGCCAGCGGACTCTCAGAAGCACTGACGATGTCGTTTGTCAGTGAGCAGCAGCGACAGTTGCTCCGGCCACACGGAGAGATCCATGCGGTTGCGGTGAGTCATTCCAGCCGCAGCCATGAAGATCAACTGCGACAGAGCCTGATTCCGAGCCTTCTCTCCTGTCGTCGCCAGAACGAACGGCACGGGTGCGCGAATGCGGAATTCTTTGAAGTGGCTCGTGTGTACCTGACAGCTGGACTGGGACAACCAGAACATCAGGCCGAACCATTGACGATCGGCATTGTTTCCGGACGTCCTTTCGCCCAACTTCTGGGTGTGGTCGAATCGCTGGCAGCACAACTGGCTCCACACGCTTTGCTGACAACAGAATCGACATCGCATCCGGAATATGCGCCAGGCCGCGGCGCTGCCGTGAGTCTGAACGGAAAACTCTGGGGCTGGCTGGGAGAGCTCAGCCGGGACGTACTGGATCGCAGTGACCTGCAGGACGCGGTTTGCGTGGCCGAGCTACGTCTGCCTCTCATCGAAGAATTATTCGAAGCCAGGCATTCGTATGCTCCGTTGCCGCGCTTCCCGTCGATTTCCCGAGACCTGAATTTCGTCCTTCCGGAAGCGGTTTCGTGGGCTCAGTTAGCGGAAACTGTGTCCAAATCGGCGGGCACGCTGTTGCTGGGAACATCGTTTGGTGGACAGTACCGCGGAAAGCAGATCGATGCCGATCGGAAATCGTATCTGATCACCTGCCGGTTTATGGCCTCGGACCGTACGTTGACGACTGAAGAGGTCGATACGGTGGTGAAAAAGGTGATTGCCAGTTGTGAAACTCAATTGTCCGCAAAACTGCGAGCGTGATGCCGAATGAACCGAATCCTGCTCAAATCGAAAATCCATCGTGCGACTGTTACGGACGCCAGCCTGCATTACGAAGGCAGCGTCACGCTGGACCCGATGTTGATGGAAGCGACCGACATTGTGGAATGGGAACAGGTCGATATCTACGACATCAACAACGGTAATCGCCTGACGACTTACGCGATCAGCGGCGAGCGAGGTTCCGGTATCGTGTGCCTCAACGGTGCCGCCGCACGCCTCGTACAAGTCGGCGACCTGGTGATTATCTGCAGCTACGCACAGTACTCAGATGAGGAACGTCAGAGCCACGTTCCAAAGATCCTGCTGGTCGATGACAGGAACCGCATCCCGCGCCGCCGGAAGTCGTAGTCTTGTGTCCCGTCCCACTTTGAATCTGTGACTTGATCCAGTTTAAGACCGTCGCTGACCCCTTTTCTGAAGCCATCCTACTTACGAGGCTTCCATTCCGGGATGCCACCGTTGGCCAGTTGTGTCTCATACAACTCATGGAACGGGCGCGTCGGGGACATCTCAGCGGTTTCATTGACCATCATGGGGCGCGTTGTTTTCCACCAGGCGTCCCATGCCGTGCGGATCTCTGCAACGACGCCCGGATATTGTTCAATCACGTTCTTCTTCTGGCCGGGGTCGGCTTCCATGTCGAAGAGTTCTGTGTTGTTGACGAATCGAAAGCGCTGATTGCGAACACTGAAATTCTTCCACTGGAAATCATTCGGTTCCTTACCCGTGGCCCAACGACCCACATGTGTGTAGAGATACCGATCGGGCCATGCAGTCTGAGCGTCGTCCAGAAGCGGAAGCAGACTGCGGCCTTCAACCTGCCCTCCAGGCAGTTCCGCACCGGTGATCGCCGCAATCGTAGGGAAAACGTCAATGTCACCCGCTATGCGATCAATATCACGACCAGCCTGCCAGTGTCCGTCCCAGCGTACAAAGAACGGAACACGCACGCCGCCTTCATCCGGAGATCCCTTGAGTCCTCGCATCCCGGCGTTGTATGGCATCATTTCGTTGCCATCACTGTCTTGTGCGAGTGGTGTCCCGGGCTTACCGGAACCACCGCCCGTCATCCCGTTGTCCGACATGAAAATGACAACCGTGTTCCTGAACAGATCCCGCTCCAGCAGATGCTTCATCAGGCGGCCGACGTTGTCATCAATGTTTTCAATCATGCCATAAAACGCAGCCTGTTCATCGCCGAACCCCATCTCCAGCAAGCGTCTTTTGTTTTCGTCAGGTGCCAGAAACGGACCATGCGGCGCGTTGGTTGCGATGTAGGCGAAGAACGGTGGATCGGCCCTTTCTGCTTCATCAATCCAGTCCATCGCCGCACTAAAGAAGACGTCCGTGCAGAAGCCATGCGTCTTCACAAAACTGCCGTTCATTCGCACAACCGGATCAAAGTACGAATTGTGCGGAACGTCCGCACAACTGCAATCATACGCCTGACCAATTCCGCCCGCTCCGTGAATGAACGCATGGTCAAATCCACGGCGATGCGGTTGGTACGGTTCTTCGTCGCCCAGATGCCATTTGCCAAAAATTCCCGATTTGTACCCGGCCTTACTGAGCATCTGAGGCAACGTGACAGCGTCCAATGTCAGTCGTTCTCGCTCGAGAATCGTATGGGTGACTCCATTTCGCATGGAGTGTCGTCCGGTCATGAGAGCGGAGCGTGTCGGACTGCAGGTCGGGCAGACAAGGAACCTGCTGAACCTGGTGCTGGAGTCGTGAAGTGCATCCAGATGCGGAGTTCTGATCCAGGGGTGACCAAGCCTGGCAAGCGGAGGGTATCCTTGATCGTCAGTGATGATCAGAATGACATTTGGTCGTTCTGCCGCCATGAGCAAACTGCCGGAAACGGCAGCAAGTACGACGACCGTTGCGGCAACAACAAGTTTGACGTGTTGTTTCAATGACAAGTTGGTGACTTTCCTGAAGTGCAGCGACTCCACTCCGAGAGTCAGGTGACATTGTTGTTTCAATCGCCGAACATCTCATTCAAATCAACGTCATCGTCCGATGCGCGATGTTTCTTTTTCCCCAACTTCTTCCCGGCTGCACCATGTTGCTCCGATGCCGACTTTTCTGCGGCACTCGCGGAGGCCTGCGGCATCGATGCGTTTTTTGCTGCGGCCGCAGCGGAATCGGCGGTGGACTTTGCCAGAGCAGCTTTGGCTGGGTCCTTTGCGGCGGCGGCTTTGCGAGCGGCCTGGACCATGCGAGCTTCCGCTTCACGGATTTCGGCCACCATTTCGCTGACGTTCTGCCAGCGGCGATCCGGATCTGCTGCCAGCCCCTTCATAATTGCCGCAGCGATCTGCTGGTCAATATTCGGGATCAATTCCGTAAGTTGAATCGGCGGCTTGTTGATGTGCTGCATCACAGCATCAATTGTCAGAGCCGCATCCCACGGAAATCGTCTGGTGTACATTTCGAAGCAGGTGACAGCGTAAGAGAATATATCCAGTCGCTGGTCAGTCGTCTGACGTTTGATCAATTCGGGAGCCATGTAACTGGCGGTTCCCGTGCGGTTTCCCGGCTTGCAGAACATCGGCGTATTAGGAACAACCAGTCCGAAGTCGATCATCCTGGCCGATTTGTCGTCCGCAATCATGACGTTCCGCGGACAAATATCGCGATGAATCCAGTGCTGCTGATGAAAATGATTCAGAGCGTCACCGATCTGGATCATGTACCTCAGTCGATAACGTTTCATTTCTTCGTTCTGCAGATCCACGAGCAGCGCGAGCCCCACACCTTCGACGAACTCCATCACCAGAAACATCTCGTCTTCAAGCGTCCAGCCGAATTCGTACGTCTTGACGATATTCGGATGATGAAGCGACAACGCGACTTCACCTTCGGAGGGTTTGTTCAGACCCTGAAACCGGGTCTCATATTTCGCCGTCTTTTCCTTGTCCAGAACCTTCACCGCGACGGATCGACCGGATTGCAGATCGGTGGCACGCCAGACCTTGGACATGCTGCCCTGTCCCACACGGCCGATCAGATTGAACCGCCTCGTGATGTCGATCTTCGGATGAGACACACCTTTGCGGTTAAACAATTTGCTGAACATGATTCGCCTCAAAACCCGGCTGACACGGATCTGCCTGATGCCAAACGCAGACGCAGCAGCGATCGACGGCACCGCAGTTTACAACAAATTTGTCCGGAATGCGAGAGTTTAAACGCTGGCGACAAAAAGTCGATCGCTTCGGCGTGAACCCTGAGAATTCAGGCGCCGTCCGCTTGCGGGAATTCTACGGCGTGTGAAAATCATCCTTGTCGTGAACCGCGATCAACCCCGGTCTCAATCGTTGTTGCTGATTATGCTGTTTGCTGCTCGAAACTATGACAAATATCGAATTCACTCCGCCGGAGTTTACTCAGAACGAAGTTGAAACTTTCCAGCGAGATGGCTACTTTGTGGTGCGGAAACTCATTCCGCCTGACTGCATCAATGCCATGAAGCGCGTCACTCAGCGGGACCTTGCTGCGCATCAGGGGGACATTGAGTACGAAGCCGAACTGAGTTACCCTGGCGCGCCGGAATCGCTGGATGCCGAAGGGGGGCGCACCGCGCGACGACTGCGGCAGGCCATCAGTCGCGATCCGGTGTTTGCGAAGCTGGTCAAAGAACCGTTTCTGGTGAATCGACTGCAGCAATTGCTGGGCCCGCACATCGTCATGCCTCTGATTCACCACAACTGTATTATGACAAAGCAGCCTCGCTTCAGCAGCGATACCGGCTGGCATCAGGATACGCGGTACTGGAATTTCACGACCGGTGATCTCGTCAATATCTGGATCGCCCTGGGCGAAGAGACTCTGCACAACGGCTGTCTCCGCGTACTGCCAGGGACTCATCTGGAGCCTGCACATCGCGACCACCTGGACGACGCGCTGTTCTTACGCACAGACCTGGAACAGAATCAGCCGTTGTTTTCTCGCGCTGTCCCGGTTGAACTGCAGGCGGGCGACGTCCTGTTCTTCCATGCCCGCTGCTTCCACGCCGCTACGCGAAACTTTTCGACAGAATCCAAACAGTCGGTCGTGTTCACCTTTCGCTCGCTCGAAAACCGTCCGATCGCCGGAACCAAATCGGCTCAATGGCCCGAACTGCTGCTGTCGTAGGACC
>CAZFDW010000205.1:0-10719 GCA_964517865.1 uncultured Chitinophaga sp. | reverse complement strand
GCCGCTGCACGCATCGGCCTTCGAGTACAATGGCCACGGTGTGTTGTGCGCCGGTTGGGCTCAGGGCGGCAAGACTGAGACATTGCTGGGCTTCATGGCCAATGGAGCTCGCTATATTGGCGACGAGTGGGTCTATCTGCAGAAAGATGGCATGCAGGGTATTCCTGAACCGATGCACATCTGGGACTGGCACGTGGATGAACTGCCCAGTTTTCGCCAGCGACTGGATTGGCAGGATCGCTTCAAAATGCGAAGCCTGCGAATTGCGGCCGGGGCGATGGATGCCGCCATGACGATGAAACCGATGAACCGTCTGCTGCCCGGAAAGACAACACGCCGACTGATTTCACTGCTGAATCGACAGCGATATCTTGAGGTCCTGCCTGACACGATTTTCGAAACTCCCATCACCGATCCCCGTGGCAGACTTGATCATCTGCTGTTTGTGCTGTCACACGATTCGCCTGAGTATCGCGTCGAAGAAGCTGACCCGGATTTTGTGCTCAAGGCGCTGGCTCCGGCTCTGGAACAGGAACGCAGCCATTTGTTGGAACGCTACCGGATGTTCCGTTTCGCATTTCCTGGCAGGGAAAACCGCGTACTCGAACACGCTGCCCACAGGGAACGGGAACTACTGCAGGCGAGACTTGGCCATTTGCCGGCACATATCGTGTACCACCCATATCCGATGTCTCCCAGGCGTCTGTTCGAAGCAATCGTTCCTCTGTTTTCGAAAAGCTGACCAGCATGTTTCGAATCACTCTGATTGGCCCTGACGGATGCGGGAAGTCTGCGGTTGCGGAGCAACTCATCGAGCGCATGCGAATTCCGGTACGCCGGATCTACATGGGCGTGAATCTGGAATCCAGCAACATCATGCTGCCCACGTCACGGCTGCAGAGGGCCATCCGACGCTGGAGCGGAGCGCCGCCGGATGCCGATGGTCCGCGAGATCCTCGCAGCTGCAAACAGGCGGGCGGAAGTGTTTTTAAGCGAATGCTGCGGTTCCTGAAGGGCGGACTGCGCGTCAGTCATCTGATCGCCGAAGAATGCTTCCGTCTGGCGGTGATTCGCTGGTGGCTGATTTGCGGGTATGTCGTCGTGCAGGACCGGGATTTCTTTATCGACTACCACGAATACGACGTCGTCGATACCGGTCATCGAACAATCTGGCAGAAGATTCATGGCTTCTTTCTAAAGCGTGTGTACAGCAAACCCGACCTGACCATCCTGCTGGACGTTTCTGCTGAAACAATGCTGGCGAGAAAACAGGAAGGCACACAGGAATCTCTTCAACGGCGGCGGGAATATTACCGCATGTTCATCGGTCAAATGCCTGCCAGTGATGTCGTCGATGCAGAAGGTAGCTTCTCGCAGGTGACCACACTGTGCCACGATCGCATTATGCAGTATCGGCAGCGAAGCATGGCCGATACACGCCATGCGACGCCGGTGCGAGTTGACGGGCCGGTGGCGATTGTGATTGGCCTCGACTGTGTGACGGGATTGCAGACCTCGCGCCTGTTGAGTTCTTATGGAATTCGCGTAATCGGACTTGCTTCCAGGATCGATCATTTCTGCTGTCAGACAAACACGATCGAACACATCCATCAATCTGCAACTCATGGTCCGGATCTGGTTTCGACACTTCGGTCCTTGCGAACTGAATTTGGCTGGAATCCCGTTCTCGTGCCATGCACCGATTTGAGCGTGCTGACGATTTCAGAGCATCGAAAAGAATTGCAGGACTATTGCTTCGTGTTGCCTGAACATCAACTGCTGAAAACACTGATCGACAAGGTTGACTTCGCACGCTTTGCTGAACAGCATTGCTTTCACGTACCAAAGACACGGGTCCTCGCGATTCAGTCAGATGCTCAGCAAGCCGCCGACGATCTGACGTTTCCTGTTTTCCTGAAGCCAGCTGTCAAGACGCCGAAATGGGAGACGAATACATCTCTCAAAGCTGTCCGCACCGACAGCCCCGGCGAGTTGTTATCGGCATGGCAAAAGTATTCAGCATTCAGCGAGACCCTGATCGCTCAGGAGTACATTCAGGGAAGTGTTGAAGACTGCTTCACAGTAAACGTCTACTTCGATCGCAACGGGATCCCTCGTGGCGCGTATACATCGCAGAAGACCCGCCAGTGGCCGCCGGAATTCGGCACGGCCTGCCTGGCTCAGGAATCGAATAACCCTGTTGTCGCTGAAGAGACCATCGCCTTTTTTCAACGACTCAATTACCGCGGCCTCGGCTACATCGAGTTCAAACGTGACCAGCGTTCAGGCAAACATTTGATTGTCGAACCGAATATTGGACGCCCCACGGGGCGATCGGCAATGGCAGAAGCCTGCGGCGTTCCACTCCTGCTCACCATGTATTGTGACGCAGCTGAACTGACGATGCCCGAGGTCTCAAGGCAGGCCAATTCCGCCCAGCCACTGAAATGGGTGCATCTGCGACGAGACCTGTTATCAGGAATGAGAGCGTGGCGACGCGGCGAAATCTCTTTGTTTGACTGGCTGAAATCGCTTAAAGGTCGAAAGCTTTTCGCGGTTGCCAGTCGCCGCGATCCTCGTCCATTTCTTGCCGAGTGTCGATGGTATCTGCTGGAACTGGTCCTGCGACGCAAGTCAAAGCAAAGTCGAGGTCCTATACCACACACGGTCGAAAGTGACATGAACCCGAAGCGTCAGCGAGGGCTGCAAAGTGTCAGCGATCGCTGAAATCTCAATCCCCCCGCTGACGCTGCGGGTTACAATCCCGTGCTCGAAAAAGCCTTGTTTCAAGCCGCGCGGAGTATCAATCAAGGTGGTCGCTGGAACGCCCCATACCATCGGGACAATCGAACAGGCCGGAGTCGCTTCTGGTCGAAGATCGTCTGTAACCACCATCAGAGTTTCAGCTGATGCTCCGGCATGTGGTTAAAATGCAACTGTCAGTCGGTCTGTTTTCTTAAAGAAACTCTGCCGGGGAATTCTTCGGCTGGAATACTCAACTGTGAAATCAATTTGTGTTAATTGGCACAAACATTTCCTGCACGAAACATTCACATTTCGCTTCCCACAGCTCTGCTGAGGAAACACCACACAACATGGCAGTGTTCCCGTCAATATCAAGCGTCGCTCGTGTGAAGCCACTGCTGACAGGCAACGCGGATGCGGCCGGTCTCGGACCGGGGCGTTTTTATCTTATCAGCAAACGAATCACTGATCTGGCGATCTGTCTGATGCTGATGCCGATTGTGTTGCCGGTCGTGGCTCTCTGTGCAATTGCCATCTGGATTGAAAATCCAGGGCCGATCTTCTTCACGCAAAAAAGAACCGGACGCAGCGGCTGTCGTTTTCGGATGTTTAAACTCCGCACGATGGTGACGAATGCTGCAGAGCTGAAAGAGCAGTTACGGCATTTCAACGAACTCACGTGGCCGGACTTCAAAATCAGCAACGACCCTCGAGTGACTCGTGTCGGTAAGATTCTGCGAAAAACAAGCCTGGATGAGTTACCTCAGATTTTCAACGTCATGAGAGGTGACATGAGCCTTGTAGGCCCAAGACCAACATCTTTCAGCGCGAATACTTACACTCTGTGGCACACGGAACGCCTTGAGGTTCAGCCCGGCATCACCGGGCTCTGGCAGGTCAGCGGTCGCAGCGACATCGACTTTGATGACCGTCTGAGACTCGACATTGAATACATCCGTAAACGAAGCCTTTGGTTCGACCTGAAACTTCTGTTTCGCACAATCGCCGCGGTCGTGAAGCCCAAAGGTGCTTATTAGTTCGACTGTCCCAGATGCACGACCCGAGCAGGAAATCGCGTTGAAAAAGGTGTCTGGAACTTTGGAGGCATCAGAATACACTGCGAAAATCTGATGCCGGAGAGTTCCAGACACCTTTTTCAACCAATCTGGGACAGTCGAATTAGACGGTATGGCACCGCCACACGGCAGCGACTCCTGCACGACCGCTGAGACTTACACAAAAATCCAAACCGTTCTCAAGAGTCGCCAATGAAAACTCATCGCATCTGGACAATCACAGCACTGTGCTGGTTCTTCGCACTGTTCAATGTGGAACGTGTATTTCCGCCGGTGAACATCGCTTCGTTCGTGTACGGGCTATCAACGGCTGTTGGTGTATCCATGCTGGCATTTCCGCTTTTGCGGCGACAGAATTTCGGCGTTGTCGCTGCGGCGTACGGCGTCATCTGGATCATTGGCAAGTGTCTGCTGGGTTATGCAGTGAACCTCGAAACGCTGCCAATTGCGTTGACCGAAGTTGGTGCGTTACTGATTTCGCAATACGTGTGCCTGAAGGTGGCTCAGAACACTGACGAATTCGTCATGACCTCCCGACAGATGCTGGACGTTCTGCGAGCGACATCGGTACCCAACCTGAGACAGTCAGAAACAGCACTGCTGGAAGAAATTCGTCGTGCTCGCAGACACGAACGCCCGCTGACATTCGTTTCCCTGACTCCTGGCCAGGTCACATCAAATATCCTGGCCAGACTTGTACAGAATCTGACGGATTCACTGAGCAGGGAATACATCGTTGGCGGCATCAGCAGAATTCTGCGGGAACATACGAAGTCACATGATCTGTCCGTCCGGGTCGGTGACCAGATTCTGATGCTGCTCCCGGAAACCAACGCCAGCCAGGCGGAAGCAATGACTCGGCGTCTGCAGGCAGGTATTGTCAGTGAGCTGGGCATTGCCGTCGAATCTCAAATCATTTCTTTTGGTACCCATGAACTGACTCTCTCAGGAGTGCTGGATCGCATGGGCATGGCATCACTCGACCGTCAGGCTCCGGACGCCGACGTTTTCGAACTGCGAGCCCATAAACTCGATGCCACGTCCCGCATCGTCAATGCCGCGAGTGCTTCCTGATCCGATTACGTCGTAAGGTCAACATGTTTGCCTCAACCCTCAAGCACATGGTCGCTCAGCTTTCGGATACCCGAGCGTTCGAGATGGTGGTTCATCAGGCAGAGCGTCGCAACCGGAATCGTCCCCTGCTGCGCGTCCTGGCCTATCATCGCATTGACGAAACCCGCCCGGACGACCCCTGCTATCCGGGATTGATCAGTACCACGCCGTCACAATTTGCCGCTCAGATGCAGAGTGTCGCCGAACGTTACCATGTCTGTTCAATGCAGGATGTTGTGTCGGCCGCCCGCAAGGAGTCTTCACTTCCGACAGATTCTGTTCTGCTGACCTTTGATGACGCAACACAGGACTTCGCCCGCAATGCGTGGCCCGTCCTGAAATCACTGGGACTGCCCGCCACTGTGTTTGTGCCGACGGCGTATCCAGATAATCATCGTCTTCACTTCTGGTGGGACAGGCTTTATCGGGCAGTGATGTGGTCGCCTTCGGACACTCAGATTCCCGGTCCGGAAGGTGGCAGGGTTGCCACTGGTTCTCCGACACAGAGACGACAGGTCTTTCGGAGACTGAAAGAATACCTCAAAACAATTCCTCACCGAGCCTTTCAACAGATCATGTCAGATATCACCGGGGCCGCAAATGTGCCGGACCCTGACCACAATAATGTGCTGGGCTGGCAGGAATTGCGGTCGCTGCAGCAGGACGGAGTGACTCTGGCACCGCACACCCATAATCATCCGATGCTGAATCGATTGCCCCTGGACGAGATCCTGCAAGAGGTTCAGACGTCCTGCTCCGTGCTGACTCAAGAGGTCGGGGAAATCTCGCAGACACTGGCATATCCTGCCGGTGGCGTTTCAGATGATGCAGTGAGCGCCATGGCCTCGGAAGGCATCAACCTGGCTTTTGGCACCCAGCGAGGACTAAACGACCAGCGTTTCTCTGACCCGTTCCGGCTGCGGCGAATTAATGTCGGTGCCCGCACAACTTCAGGGCTGCTGCGCATGCAGCTGGCAAACTGGGGGCGATAATCCGATTTTGCTAATGATAACGATTATTCTGGCCGATCTGCAGAGAGGACCATCTTCATTTGCGCAGGTCGAGTCAGGCTTCTCATGGACCGTTCCCCGGAAAAACAGCCACCCCGGGCCTTTACTCGTCAGCATCGGCCGCGTCCGGCAATGTGTTCGCTGCTGATCGTATTCGCCGCTGGCTGTTACGCGCCCATGCATTCTCCAGGCATTGCTGCGCGGACTCTACCGGATGAATATCGCTGGCCCATACGAACGTCGGCGGCTCCACTCAACTACTCACAGTTAGTCGGACAGGCGCAGGATATCTACCTGCTGGGACCGGGTGACACTCTGCAGATCACAGCGCCCGATCTGATGGCCGTGGGGCATTCTGAACCATTCGAGGTCCAAGTGCTGGATCACGGCGAAATCTATCTGCCGCGACTGGGGCCGGTTTCCGTTGGTGGATTGTCGATTGCACAGGCGCAGCAGCAGGTCAATCAGGCGCTCGCGAATAATCTGCTGGCGAATCCCAGCACCGTGATGACGCTGAAAGAAAAGGGAACGGTCAATGTTCTCGTTCTGGGAGCAGTCAAACAGCAGGGTGTGCATGCCCTGCCGCGCGACGCGAATGATGTCGCCCACGCCCTCGCCGCAGCGCAGGGGTTTTCGGAAAATGCCGGGGAAGTGATTGAAATTCATCGCCACGGACGAAATCTTCCACTACACATGTCGAATGCTGCGGCAAAGTCAGACCTGCCGCTTCAGTACCCGGCAAACGTCACCGCAGCTTCTTCCAACGGAAATACTCCTCCGGTTCTTCAGGCATCTGCCAGGCAACCAATTTCTTCGCCTCAAACGAGCCTCCAGTCTGCACATCACTTACCGTTGGCGCCGACTTTGTCTGCAACTCAGCAACATGGTCAGGGAATGCCCGTTGGAGTAATAATGGCACCTGCGGAATCGGGGCAAAGAGGGCACCAAAGCCCCACGATGCAGCTCAGCAGCTATACAGAGTCCGGATCGCGTTATCCTTCGCAATCAGTCATGAACTCGCCTCAGCACGACGCTTTGGCGGCAGTGCATGGCAAGGAAATGTCCACCGACAGCCGGCCGCTTGGCGGGCATTCATTGGCAACCTTTCATGGCCGTAGCCAATCTCATGGAGACGTCAGCTCAAGCCCGCCGATTGTCAGAATTCCGTTGCGTGGCGAGAACGGGATGACAAACCCCTGCGATGTGATCCTGAACTCAGGCGATGTCATTGTAATTCCGCTGAAAACAGACAAGGTGTTTTACGTCGTTGGGCCACTCAGCGAGCGTAACAGCGTGCGTTTCACAGTGAATGACAAAGACCGGGAAATTGGTGGCGGCCTTCTGCTCCCCGAAAATCGCGAAATTGATGTTGTCACAGCAGTTGCGATGGCCGGTTACATCGATCCCATCGAATCTCCTACGACGGTTACGGTACATCGCGTGCTGCCGGACCGAAGTCCACTGCTGATCCGGGTTGATCTGATTGCCGCTCGCAGCGACCCGCTGGAAACCGTGATGGTGCAGGCGGGCGACATCATTTATCTGAATCCGGATGGGTGGTGGTATGGCCGCAGGACCATGGACCGCGTCATCGACCGAGCACTCGGTACAGCTGTCGGCCGCTGGCTGACGAATTAGCGATCTGCCGATTCGGAGTCTGCCTGCAGCAAAGCTGGTCAGGAGTTTCGGTCGTCTCCACGCGAATGAAACCAGCGATGTTGAAAGTTGAGAGAAGCCCGATGCGTTTGTTGACCTCAGTGCGACAGAGCCCTTGTTCGACAATGTGCTCACGAACGGCTTTGAGTTTGAGAGGTCCGAATTCATCAGCCAATGTGTCACCGTAGAGATGATTCAACGGGCCGACCGCATCGACCATACCTCGGAACTCTTTGGTGGGCTGACCTTCGTTCGAATAGTACGTTTCTGCAAATTCCAGATAGGCAACCAGAAGTTCAGAAACCAACGGCCGCTGAGACTCAGAGCGATCCGAAGGGGCTGGTCCGCCTGGTGTCAGCTGCCGAATCGAGTGCCACACATCCGGCATGGCCCAGCCGGATCAGGCTCGTTCCAATCGAGCGATCAACGTTCAGTTTGATCGTTTCGCTGCCTAAGAACCAGCCTCGCGCCGCAGTCCGTCAGCGATTTGCTGCCGTTTGCCCGGCAAGAATGCAACCTGCGGAGTGGCACACAAGATGCTTAGCCTCAGAAGCAGCGAATCCAATGGCCGCAAAGTCCGCTTCAGTAAAACCTGAGCGATTGCGTGCTGCAGGAAATGTGTTCCGGCAACAGCATGAAACTGGTCAAACCTCCACGTTAGTGGCCCACGGCCGAGAATGTTCGATGACGGTAAAGAGCATTCACACACGATCACGGATGACACGAAAGTGACTTGCGACAAGAAGGATTGCAAAGCAAGCGATCTGAAAGCCGGAACAAAGATCCGAGTCACCACGAAGAAATCTGACGAAAAAGCTGTGACTTGCATCAAAGCAATCGTCAAGGACGGCGACTTCGCTTGGTAAATCTGCTGGACTGAGCGTCGCAGGACGTTCGTTGCCACTTCGCCGGGTGTTGGGAACTATCCGACACCCGGTTTTTATTATGCAACATTGACTGTTTATATCCACAGGGATCAGATTAAGAATTCACAAGACGAGCCAATGCTCGAGAGGCCGACGACTATGAACCCATCGCATATTTTCAACGAATGCCTGATTGCCACACTCGTGTCCCTTGGCACGTTCGGCGGCTTAAACACTGCGAATGCAGCGCTGCGGACTCAAGCGGATGTGGAGGAAGGCGTACAGGTGCTGACCCGCGGGCCGGTGCACGAAGCCTTCGCAGAAACGATCAGCTTCGATCCTGAGCCCGGCATCACCGTGCCGAATCAACCTCCGGAAGCCATTGAAGAAGTCGCTCCAGAACAGCGCCCCGAAGGAGACAACGTCGCGTGGATTCCCGGCTACCTGGCCTGGGACGACGAACGCGGAGATTTTCTGTGGGTCAGCGGTATCTGGCGCGACCTGCCGCCGGGCCGCCAGTGGATGCCCGGCTATTGGACGGAATTGGAATCAGGGTACCAATGGATTTCAGGATACTGGGCTGATGCCACGCAGACCGAGATTCAATATCTGCCCGAGCCGCCTGCGACCGCCGAAGTTGGGCCCAACATTGATGCACCTTCACATGACTATAACTGGCTACCTGGCTGCTGGATCTGGCAACAGAATCGCTATGCCTGGCGTCCAGGTTACTGGGCACCGATGCAGCCGGACTGGGATTGGGTTCCGGCTCACTATGTCTGTTCGCCGCGAGGCTATGTCTTTGTGAATGGCTATTATGATCACTCCGTCTCCCGACGCGGAGTTTTGTTTGCACCGGTTTATCTCGATGCGGGAGTCTACTCGCAACGCGGCTATTCGTATTCACCGTCGATAGTGATTGACCTGCGATTGTTCACGGCCCATCTGTTCTCGCGGCCTCAATATCATCATTATTACTTTGGTGACTACTATGCGAACAACTACAGCACGGGAGGGTATTACCCGTGGTTTTCATACGGTTCAAGTGGCTATGGCTATGATCCGTTTTATGCCAGGCAAAGATGGGACAATCGCCAGGACCGTGACTGGCAACAACGCATCGAACGCGACTTTGCAGATCGCCGCGACCATGAGGACCAGAGACCGCCTCGCACGCTGGCCGCTCTGATTGAACGAAATACGAACGCCCCGCAGTCCGATGACAAGTCTCTTCTTGTCGCAATGTCGCTCGACCAGCTGACCAGGGATCAGGAAAGTCCGCAGCGGTTTCAAGTCGTAGATAAGGGTGAGCGTGAAGCACTGGCACAACGTCGGCAGGAGATGCAGAAGTTCCGCAACGAGCGACAGAAGCTCGAAGCCGAAACCACGGCGATTCGTCCCAACAATCCGACTGAACCGAACAAACCAACCGAGCCGGTGATTGTCAAACTTCCGAAGTCTCCTGTTGTCTCCACAACTGTCGAGACGCCCGGAAATGGCGTGTCCGCACCGAAGAGTCCGGACACTCCGAAAGTCGATCCGAACGTAGAGGCCAAACCACGAGTTCCTCGTGAGGCAAGGGAGAATCCTGAGAAGGCCAAAGGCTCGCAGAAGGGTCCCGGCACCGACACAAAACCGCCTGCAGTGAAGAAAACTCCCGGAGCCGAACCCAAGTCTGGCAGGAAGGGCGAGTCGAAATCCAAAGGCGGTAAGACAGATCCAATGCCTGACGTCCCAAAGGTTGATCCAAAGCCTGACGTGCCCAATGTCGATCCGAAGCCTGGCACTCCTTTAGTGCCAAAGTCAGATCGTCCCAAGGGCGAACCAAAGCCTAAACGTGGTCAGGGCGACCCAAAGCCAGCCGTGCCGAAAGTTGATACGCCGCCAGCCGTACCCAAGGCCGGTCCGAAGCCTGATAAACCAAAGCTGGCTCCGCAGCCGGGCAAAAAGGGACTGCCAAAATCAGATCCTCCGAAAGCAGAACCGAAACCTCGCCGAGGAAATGCTGATCCAAAACCCAACATTCCAAAGGTTGACCCTAAACCTGCGGTACCAAAGGTTGAACCGAAACCTGAGGCTCCCAAGGTTGAACCAAAACCTGAGCCGCCGAAAGTCGATCCTCCAAAGCCACCAAAACCGTAATGCTTCAGCGATACCTCGATGCCGTGAAGTATAACTTCATCGTCTTTGCCGCACCCGTGGAATCAGAGATGGCCAATAGCGCCGCAGAAATTGCAAAAACAAACGGAGCAT
>CAZFDW010000204.1:0-10740 GCA_964517865.1 uncultured Chitinophaga sp. | reverse complement strand
GTGGCCCAGTTCGAGGCTCGTCACGGCGGAGCGTGACGGCTACTTTCCGATTTGAAAAACAAAGGGGTCTGGTCTCGTTGTTTGGATGTCGGGAAGTATCAAGATCCTGAGCATTTTGTTCAGAGCCATTCGCAGTCGCGTATTCTCCGTTCGTTGCGTTGACCAACGAGCGGCCCCCGACGCGCGGGCCTTGGACCAAGTCCATGACGGTACTTGAATTCGATTTCAAGTATGCGTCGTTAGCCTACTTGAGTTCAAGTCGAACCGAGACGCCGAGTGCCTGCACGACATCGTGTAGGCGGGACATGCTGGCGGACTGGTAGTCAGCGGATTCGTATCGCTGGATTTGTTGTTCTTTCATCCCGCGACGCTCGGACAGGTTTTTTTGACTGCGTCTCAGCGCGATCCTTGCCTTGAACAGGGCCTGGGGAAGCTCGTCGAATAAGAACCCCTAAAAAAACCTCCGTGTCCGGGTTGTGTCGAGAGTGGTCGAGGTGCAAGGAAGAACGACGAGACGACAAATGTCGTCGAGGAGTGATGACGCCGCAGATCGGCCGCTATCGACTTAGGATCGGCGCAATAGAAACTGTCGGATTTAAAAATGAGGCATCAGTTGATGCAACCGATCACTTAACATTTTGCCTGTGCCTCGGACGCGGGAGGGTGAACAAGCGGAATCGCAATTTATGGCAAGAAGATTACGGGGTAGGAAAATTAAACAACTCCAATGCGACTCATCTTCTTACCTCGTAATTTTCTTGCCTAAACAAAACCAGACTGTGATTTGCACCCCAGCCCTTAACCCTTGGGGACGCTTGTGTTTGCTTTTCAGGCTGCGTCGTTCGTCATCGACGGGGTGGCCGAGCATCGACCCCGTCATACCGACTTCGTGGCGGTCGAAGAATTCAACGCCGTCCCAGGAAACCCGCGCGGGAGGAGCAACAACGGCCAGTGAAGGAATCGCACACGGAGGGCTGACGCCCAGCCGCTCGCCGGGCATGGCATCGTGCGGATGCGTCCGAATTCTTACAAATCCGGCTACAACTCATTCCATGCCGCTAAGAGTATATGTGCCTACCGAATCGTGATGAAATCGTTGTGATTGAGGAGTGTCTGAACGAGGTTTGTCCGAGCGAGAATCTCCGGGTTCGGGCGATTGTTGCTACGGGCCAGTTCGGTCATGCGTTGGAGAAGCTCGGACATCGTGGCCTGTTCTTCAGCGTTCGGTTCGACCGACAATATGGTCACGAACGTGGTCCGGATGAACTCGGCGGCGGATGCCGACGGGCTGGCGGCGGCGATTCGTGCGGCGATCTTTCCTGCCATTTCAGTGGCGAGCGGGCTGTTTTCCAGAGCAAGTGCCTGCTGCGGGACAATGCTTTCCCCGCGTCGGTAGCAGTCGAGTACATTGGCATCGTCAAACATCGACAGAAACTTCTGGTGGTCGTTGTGTGAATGTACAAAGTACATACTTCGGCGGCGCGACAATTCATCGTTGACCGGTATCGACGGCCCACCGAGTGATACGTCAAGTTCGCCCGCCAGATGCAGCAGGTTGTCCCGCACGATCTGAGCGTCCATACGAATCGGGTTCATCCGCCAGTAGAATCGGTTGTCGTGATCAACCGAAAGGTTTGCCTCAGGGGCTCCGGCATTCGTAGACGACTGCCGATAGGCCTGCGACGTCACGATCAGCCGATGGAGATGTTTCATGCTCCAGTCGTGCTCAACGAATTCCACGGCCAGCCAATCAAGCAATTCGGGATGCGTCGGCGGAGTACCATTGCGACCAAAGTCAAACACCGTTGGCACCAGCGGCTTTCCCATATGCCGCATCCAGATGTGATTGACAGCGACGCGCGCCGGCAGCGGGTGCCGCAGGTCGGTCAGCCACTTCGCAAAAGCAGATCGTCGCCCGGTGCTGGTTACCGGGAACGGCATGCCTGCGTTGCGATTCTGATAATCTTCCTGGGTCTTCTTCGCGCCTGGCAGTGGGGTATACGCCTCGCTCGGCATGTCGAGCGCCTTATTGGCGGTTTCCAGCGCGGTCGTGGCGGCCACGAGTTTCTGCTCGGCTTCGGCTTTCTTGTCAGCGGCAGCCTGCACCAGAGCGAGTTCCGCCCGAGTCCGATCTTCGTCAGCACGGGCGGCTGTCAGGACGCGTTCTGATTTCGCGGCGGCGATGGCAAGATCCTGCGTGGCCGGGGACTTTGCACCCTCGTTGACGTCGGATGAAACGGCGACGGATGCAGAGCCGAGATACCGAGCCCGATCAGCTGCGGCGCGTGCCTCGATCGAGGCGAGCTGTGCTGCGGCAGTCTGGAGTGCTTTCTCAGCGACTGTCACGGCGAGCGGCGCCTGTTCGACCGGCATCAACCGGGCGGTTTCGACGGCTGAACGAGCGACCGCGATCTGTTGCGCTGCAGCCTGGCGATGCGCAGCGACCACAAATTCCCGCAGACCGGGATACGCGGCTTCGGTCGGCAGTGAGACGGATTCGATTTCGAACTTCAACTCGTCGGACGACAGAAATGCGGGCACAGCCGGTTCCATCGTACAGCTCTTGTCCGGATTCTGGTCGTCGCCACGCACATGCAGATGGGTCAGCACGTCGAGGTGTGCATCAAACACGCGCGGGATGCCGTCCTTCTCAAAATCAAGCTCGCCGGGAACCATCTCAGTGCGAACCTGATAAGGTTCGAAGACTGCGCGCAGCCTGTAGTACTCGACCTGCGAGAACGGGTCGTACTTGTGATCGTGACACTTTGCGCAATTGAATGTCAGACCGAGCATCGCCTTCGCAGAATGTTCGATCGTCTCGTCCAGCCATGTCGTCCGATTAAAGATGAAGTACTGCCGAGCCAGATAACCGGTCGCTCGCAGCCGATCGAGGTCATTGGGATAGAGTTCATCCGCAGCGAGCATCTCGCGCAGCATCTGGTCGTAACCCTTATCGGAATTCACTGAATCGACGATCCAGTCACGCCAATGCCAGATGTGTTTCTGAGAATTGCGGACTTCCGCTCCGAGTCCCCACCAATCGCTGTATCGCCAGATATCCATCCAATGCCGGCCCCAGCGTTGTCCATACTGCGGACTGTCGAGCAACTGTGTCACAACCCTGTCGTGCGCTTCGAGCGATTCATCAGCCAGAAACGCTGCGAGTTCTGCGGGAGTCGGCGATAAACCTGTCAAGTCGAGCGACACACGTCGCAACCAGACTCGTTTGTCAGCTTCAGGTTGTGCCACGAGCCTGTGCCTGCGATGCTCACTGGCGATGAAACCGTCAATGGGATTGTGTTGCCAGCGAGCTTGCTCTGCCGACGGCGTCTCAATCTGCGGCACTTCCGGCCGCGTGGGAGACCGGAAGGCCCAGTGATCTCGCGGATGCCGCTGGGGCTGCTCGTCGGCCGGAGCCTCCGCTTTCTGAGCAATCCAGTTCCGCAATGATGCAATCTGATCCGGCTTCAGCGGCTCACCTTCCGGCGGCATCCGTTCGGACGCATCAGTCGCCGTGACACGATTCAGCAGCAGACTTGCCCCGGAATCACCAGGAATAATCGCGGCCCCCGACTCCCCGCCCCTGATGGCCAGCAACGCCGTATCAAGCCGCAAGCCACCTTCCTGCTTCAGAGCCCCGTGACACGCAACGCAGCGTTCGATGAGGACCGGCTTGATGTGCTTGATGTAATTGACCTGTTCATCGGCGAAGAGAGACGACGAATGTAATAACAACAGCAGGCCCGACAATGCCGGCCGTATATTTCGTGCAGGCATCGTTGATCGCAGGATTCCACGCACTCGCAGATGCACTACAATCCGACGTGCGACGAACCGCCGGATCAGACTTCGATGTTGCCGACCGTCGATCTGCTCCATGGAATAAGCCTCTCAATCTCTTGAATCTGCAGTGCAGCGGAAGCCCCGACATATTCATTCTCCCGACTAATACGGAGTCACGCCACCCAGTCACAAAAGTCTATCAGAATTGCGAGGAATCCCTGACAAAACCTTGAGTCGCTGCCTTTGCCAGCAATCCCCAGGATACGATTCCCTGTCAGAACGGAATATATCAAACAGGACGCACGTTAATCATGCCCAAATCACACACATCACGACGCAGATTCATGACGGCGACCGGCGCCATGGTTCTCACCGGTTCCGCTCCTGCGATTCTGGGAGCAGCGGACAAAAGCGGTTCGAAACCGCCGGTCATTGGTCCGGAAGGCCATCGGTACGAAACGCATCACGATTGCATGCAGATCCCGAGTCACATTCGCTGGCAGGACACGCACGGGGTGGCGATCGATGCTGAAGGACTGATCTATGTGAAACACCGCACGATGACACCAGACCCGCAGGACGCGATAGTCGTATTCGATCGACACGGCAAGTTCGTCCGATCGTTCGGCAGGGAATTTCACGGAGGCGGACATGGGATCGATATTCGACGTGACGGAGCCGAGGAATTTCTCTATCTTTGCGACAACAAAGGTTATACCGCCAAGAGTACTTTGAAGGGTGAAATCGTCTGGAAACAGTCTGCGCCAAAAATTGCACCGTACGAAGACGCCAGACCGTTCGAGGTGAAAACGCCGGGCGAGTACGGCAAGGGATACCTGTTCAGCCCGACGAATATTGCATTCGCTCCCGACGGTGGTTTCTGGGTCGGCGACGGATATGGCTCGCACTACATCATCAAGTACGACAAAGACGCCAGGGTTATGGATTATTTCGGAGGTGTTGGCGACGGCCCAGGCCAACTGCGCACCCCGCATGGACTGTGGTGGGACGATCGGAAGGGACGTGAGCCGGCATTGGTTGTCGCGGATCGGGCCAACGCGAGGTTGCAATATTTTTCCGCACAGGGCAAGCATCTCAGTTTCGTCGATGACATGCTGTTCCCTGCTGCCGTTGATCTTCGCGGCGACGTGATGCTCGTGGCCGATTTGCACGCGCGGATCACATTACTCGATGTCACCAACAAAGTGATTGCTCACCTTGGGCACGACCCAGCCTGGCTTCCGCAGGTCTTAGCCGACAATTTCGCCATGCGTCAGCATCCCGAACTCTGGCAGGCAGGCAAGTTCGTTCACCCGCACGACGCATGTTTCGACCACGATGGGAATATTTACCTTGCCGAATGGGTGGCGATCGGGCGGGTGAGTTTTTTGAAGCATGTCGGATAGCCTGATTCTCTGAGTCGGGCAACCAGCTACTTTTTCTTTACTACAAACTGTTCGGCCGGGGCGATGAGCTCGCCGAGATCCAGCGTTCTGTCGGCGGTGATGCTCAGCACCCAGTTGCCTTTTTCGAGCGGGGCGGGTTTGCCTTCGGTGATCAGAGTCTGCAGGTAGCCCGGCCGCTCCTGCCAGAAGCGGAATTTCCATTCGCCAACTGGCACCTTCCTGATTTCAAAGCTGCCGTCTGCGCTGGTGACCGCGACGTACGGATGATCGGCCACGATCAGCCATGCTTTCATCCATGCATGAATCGAACAATCGACTCGCACTGGCAGTGTTTCGAACTTGGCGAACTTCTTCTGAAGGGGCTGATCCATCGGGATGATTTCACTGAACGGCGTGTTCCGGCGTGCGTACACGGCGGCGTTGTGAGCCACCGGATCGGAATTCTTCAGCTCAAAAACCTGTCCTGTGCGAACAGCCAGCATGCGTGGCTCAAAGCGGCAGTCGCGGTTGTCGATAAACGGAGCCTCCGTAGGCGGTTTTTCAAGATCCGGATGCACGGGAATTTCGTCGCGGGTTTCCAGCCAGATGGCAACGTTGCGGATGCCGCGGTTATCTTTATGGACAACAAGGGATTCTTCGACCAGTCCGACGATCCCGCAAACCTCAGCATCGCGTTCAACGTCTGTCTTTTCTGCCACCGGTGCGTCTTCACTATAGATGATACGCCCTTTGATTGTTCCCCAGGCTTCGTCAGCGACGGCATTATGTCGCCACGCGATTCCTGCGAGGGCAACGACAAGACAAACCATGCGCAATGAGCAGAAAAGTTGAATGCACATCAGGGGATTCTCATTTTTGTCGGGGAGCTGAGGAGACGTTGACGGCGAAATCGTTACCAACCGTAGTCCTTACCCACACCATTCAGTCGCCATGCGACTTAACCGGCACGCCACTCAGCCGCCACAGTGATCGATCCATGCTGGGAATCGATATCATCCTGTTCAAATGCCGAATAAGAAAAGTGGACGTCCCTGTCCGGCAGCCGTAAAACGACTGGCCGTTCCGTCGGCGGGGGGAAGCGTACGCAATTGCAGACTACTTTCGCAATCGACTTTGATCACAAGTTATGAACATCGTTACGGATTTCAATCCTGAGCCGGATACCTTGACCGCTCGACTTCATTCCGCGATCTATGATCGCACCAGGATGCGGCATCTGCTGGTGTGTCTCGTGGGTGTGCTGATCTGTGTCGGCGTGCAGATGGTGCAAAGCGCGAGCCTGACGTCGCGGCCCAGCGAACAGGATTCCGTATTTCTTGGCCGCCATCTGGTTTATCTGGCGTTATCGTTGGCATGTGCCTGGGTTGCGTCCAATATTTCGGCCGCATGGCTGCAGCGGCACGCCGTGCGGATGTTTGCGGTACTCCTGGTTCTGCTAGTGATCCTTCTGGTGCCGGGCATCGGCAGTCGCATCAACGGGGCTCAACGCTGGCTCCGTTTTTCCGGGCTTTCATTGCAGCCGTCTGAACTCGGAAGAATTGTGATGCCGGTTCTTGCAGCTTCCATGCTGGTCAAATTGCGGAGCACGTCCGGATTCGGACTGACGACCGTTCCCGGGGTTCTGTTTCCAATCCTGATTGTGGCTCCACTCGTTGCGATTGAACCGGACCTTGGTGCGACCGTGTTTCTGCTGACCGGCTATGCGCTCACGCTGTTTCTTGGTGGCTGGCCATTGCGGTATTTCGTGACGTGTGCCTGCTGCGCGATTCCGGCCGCCGCTTCGTTAGTCATTCTTCGGCCGTATCAGGCAGAGCGGATTTCAGGGTTCATGGATGCGTGGAACGATCTGAGTCAGGCACCGTGGCAAATTCGCCAGTCGTTGATGTCGATTGGTTCGGGTGGTCTGGAAGGAACCGGAATCGGCAGCGGCTGGCAGAAACTCAGCTACCTGCCCGAAGCCAATACGGACTTTGTGTTTGCCGTGATCGGTGAGGAACTCGGGTTGATTGGCACGCTGGCCGTGTGCTTCGTCTGGATGGCCGTGTTTCTGGCCGGCCGCTCGGTGCTGCGGCATCTGCCACGAACCTCGTTCGAATGGATTCTGGGAACAACGCTGCTGGTGCAATTGCTCTTCCAGGCCATGGCCAACATCGCCGTGGTCACGGCGCTGGTTCCGCCAAAAGGCGTGCCTCATCCCTTTATCAGCTACGGCGGAACCAATCTGCTGGTTAGTCTGATCGCAGTGGGATTGATCGTAGGTATGTCGCGAAATTCGCAGGCTGCGGCGTGAGAAGCGGCAGCGCAGGCAGACCAGAACGGTGATTCGGTGAGTCCTTCACTCCTGCTGACTTCGTCGCAGGGAACGGCCCAAAACTCAATTTAGGGTTGGTGATGGCGATCTGCCGAACATCGCACATGGGCTCTTTGATCGAGTGGCCTTGTTGAAGGCTCGTCTCGGCGGAGCGAGACGGCTACGATTTTGAACTACTCCAGTAGTCTGTAGGCCGGACCAAGCGCAGCGCCGTTCCGGCAATTACCAGACACGTGCCGGAACGGCGCTGCGCTTGGTCCGGCCTACTCCAGAAACAGCAGTTCCTTTTGATTCAGCAGCACATGGCACAGGCTTGTGAGGATGGATTCATTTTGTAATACGCTTGTTGAATCCGGGGTAGTTGTCGCGTCGGCACGAGCGAATTCCAGCAGCGATGCAAGTTCTGTTTCTGATGGTTGACGAGCGAGCGCGGTGCGGTAGGCGAGCTTGATGATGTCGGTGTCGTTTTGCATTCCCGCTTTCAGCAAGTGCTTTGCCCAGACGCTGGCCTGTTGATGGACGAATTCGTTGTTCATCAGGATCAGCGATTGAGCCGGGACGTTTGAGACGCTGCGACGGCTGATGGCGGTTGCGGGTTGAGGCGTGTCAAAGGCGAGCATGAACGGATTCAGGAAGTTGCGATTGACGCCTTGATAGATACTGCGACGACCAGCGCCGTCGAGCGGACCGGATGATCCAGGACGGCCGCGTCCTTCCATAAAGCTGGACAGATACACGGGTACCGAAGCTCCGTACATTGTTTTATCCAGTTGACCGGAAACTGACAGCATCGCATCGCGAATCACTTCGCCTTCCAGCCGGCGGATGCTGAAACGATGAAGCAGTTTGTTCGTCGGATCAAGTTGTTCGGCCGATGCATTTCGCTGACTGCTGAGCCGGTAGGCTCGGGTGAGGACCAGGCGTTTGATGAGACGTTTGAGTGACCAGCCGTCGTTGCGGAAATCGTCGGCCAGGAGGTCGAGCAGTTCCGGATGCGTCGGTGCTTCACCGAGGACGCCAAAGTTGTCTGAGGATGCGACAATGCCTCGACCAAACAAATGCTGCCAGACGCGATTGACGGCGACACGTGACGGAAAAGGATTGCTGTCCGCGAACAAACGATCAACCAGCTCCATCCGCCCGCTGCCATGAGTGTCATGCAATTCGGCACTGCCGTCCAATGCCGTCAGCATGTGCCGTTTCGCCGTCGGGCCGTGGTTGTTGTGATTGCCGCGAATGAAGACATATTCGTCTTCGCCAGTGCCGTCACACATGACAAGCACCGGATCGCCCGGTTGAGGCTGCTCCGCGAGTTTCATCCACGCCGCGGATGCCTGGTCGAGGGCGGCTTGCTGATCCGTTGGAAGAAGTCGCAAACGGACTGCCAGGTCCGGCCACGTTGGATCAGCAAGAACAGTTTGTGCCCATTCGCGCGCCAGTTGCTTCCGTGAATGCTGACTGTCAACAGTCATATTCCTGTTCGTGCTGGCGATTTCGGGGCGTGTCACAGGAATTTCATCAGACTTAGCGACGAACTTGACCTCGCGCACGGCAAACCAGCCGTCTCCGTCATCAAGGAACTCCAAATGACAACGATGGCCGAGATATCGCTTGACGTCACCCGCAATTCGGATCCAGCGAAACTCACCATCTGTATCAATCGGTTGCCGACAGCCAGAAAACAGGAGTTCACTGAATTCGTTCATCACATAGCCGTCGATCACCAGGCGAACGCGCGTTCCGTTGCCCGCTGCCAGAATGTGAATTTCCGGATGAGTGAGTTCAAACTCGGGTGAATGCAACTCTCCGCGGAGTTTGGGCGACAGGCTGGCGGAAGTGATACTTCTGCCATTGTCCGGAACACCGCCTTCGACACTCCATTTCATTCCGCCATTGCGAAAAAGAACCGTCGGAGGACGCAATTGAATCTTTTCCGTCGGGCCACTGCCAGAGCCACCACCAAAGCCACCACCACTGTGGTGCGGATAATGTTGTGACGGAAGGAGATGCCACTCTGATGCATTTGCCAACGCTACGGTGTAGTCATGAAATGCTGCTCCGTACGGAAGCCAGTCTGCGGGTAAGCCATCTCGCAGGTCGGCAAAGATCAGAGTTTGGTTGCTGCGAGTCGATTCAGGGACTTGCCATATCGACGCCTGCATTTCGGCATTAACAATCCTGGCTGCTTCCGATTGAGCTGTTTTCCATGTCTGAACAGTGTCCGCGTCAGACATCTCCGTCGGCTTTTGAAGCAGTGTTGCAAACAACGATAACGAACCAGCGAGCTCTTTTGTCTTTGGATCAAGCAGCATCTCTTTCAGTCGGGCGACGCGATCTTCGGTGACCAAGTTGTCGGCGCCTGCCGCCTCTTCGCCGATCGCTCGTAAAAGAAGTTTCTCTCGGACGTCAGCCCTCAACGGCTCAAGACCCAAATTGAAGGCGCCGATCGCCTGGGCTTTGAAAGCCTCCAGCTGCTCCAGCAGTTTCTTCGTCTCACCATTCGAATCAATCCATTCCACGCGCCGCCGGGAACTCTGCAGAAAACCGGACAGTGCATAATAATCGTCCGCCGTGATGGCATCGAACTTATGGTCGTGGCAACGGGCGCAGGCGATGGTCAGGCCGAGGAAAGTTCTGCCGAAGACGTCAATTTGGTTGTCGATGCGCGACGCTTCTTCGCCTTTGACGTCCACCGGCGCGTGCTTGTCTTCGCAGAGATACCAGAAACCTGTGGCGATGATGGATTCGTTGAAACCCAGTTCCGGATTGCGACGCGGTTCAGTGATCAGATCGCCGGCGATGTGTTCGCGGACGAATTGATTGTACGGCACGTCAGCGTTGATGGCTCGAATCACATAGTCGCGATATCGCCATGCATACGGCAACGGAAAATCGAATTCATGTCCCAGTGTTTCGGCGTAACGGACCAGATCCAGCCAGTGTCGCGCCCAGCGTTCGCCAAACTGCGGCGATGCGAGCAGTTCATCAGCGACTTTCTCCATCGCGACCGGTGTCTCAGCCGGATCGTTAAAGAACTGGTCCTGCTGTTCGATCGTCGGAGGCACGCCGACGAGATCGAAGTACAATCTCCGCAGCAACACTCGGCGATCTGCATCCGGGGCCGGGGTAATTCCTGCCTCGTCCATCTTCGCCAGCAGGAATCGATCGGTGTCACTCGCGGGCCAGTCGGCCTGCTTGGCGGCGGGGTCGGTCGGGACCACCTCAGCGACTTCACTTCCA
>CAZFDW010000203.1:7855-10761 GCA_964517865.1 uncultured Chitinophaga sp. | reverse complement strand
CACCTCAGATCCGCGTGAACGGAATCGCGCCCGGCTTTATCGACGGACGCTGGACGCAGGGCGGGCTCGGATCTAAATTTGACCGCATCAAACAGGCGTACGAAAAGACATTGCCTCTCGGTCGCGTCTGTCAGCCGGAAGACATCGCAGACGGAATCGTCAGCCTGATCACAGGTAGCCGTCTGGTCACCGGACAGACACTTACTGTCGATGCGGGTATGATGATCGCAGGCTTCCAGGTAAAGTTTGATTAACAATAAAAAGGACGGAACCGAACATGGCCTCAAACATGACCATTGATCAGATTCTGTGGGATCTGAATTACTGTGACGGTGAGTATCCGGAAGCCGCGTTTCAGGCAGCTCTGGAACAACGGGATGAGATCATTCCGCAATTGATTGAGCTTATTGAAGACGCTGGAGGACGCGCGGACGAAGACGGACGAGTGACAACATGGGGACATATTGGCGCAATGTTTCTGCTCACTGAGTTTAATGCGAAAGAAGGGCTTCCTGCAATTCTGAGTTCGATGTGCTGTTCCGAAGTGAAGGACCTGTACGGCGATTTCATCACTGATTCTCTGCCGTATGTGGCCGCTCGACTGGCTGACAGTCCAGAAGACTTCGAAGATATTATCGACGACTGCGACGATGATGACGAAGTGCGAGGCGCGCTCCTGAATGCTGTCTTTGGCATGGTGTGTGACGACCGGATCACGCGCGCAGCGGCGATTGAATTTGTGCAGGAGCGCCTAAGCCTGGCTTGTTCTACGGATGATATTCACGCAGCAACCAGGTGCGTGGAGATCCTGGCGAAACTGGTAGCCAAAGAAGCTCAGAACGACGTCAACGTGGTTCTGAAAGGGGACTTACTGGATACCGACATCATCAGTCTCGACTATTTTGAGGAACAGCTTGCCGGGGGCGAAGCCACGTTTGTAAAGCATCGCGATGCCTACAAGCAACGCTGCCATGAGTGGACAATTGAAGGACTACGCAGTCTGCCGTGGTTCAATGATCACAGTGACGAGCAACTGGACCTCGACCAGGTTCTGCAGGCGATCTGCGAGCCATTTACGGAACTTCCTGTCGCGGCACTTCGATGGGCTCGGAAACACCCTGCCGAAATCACGCCGCACCTGATCCGCATCATCGAAGGCATGCCGGACGATGCGCTGGAAATCTACGGGGAGAATCATGCAGAAGACGATGCAGAAGACGATGACAATGAATCGGACATCAACACCAACGGCTACAACGTTGCGATGTATCTGCTGACAGAATTCAACGCAAAAGAAGCTCTACCGGCGATCCTGAGTGCAGTCGGTAACCACAACCGGGCCGTGCCGGAAATGCTGATCGACATCGTGGATTACGACTTCGCGCAGATGCTGGGACGTCTTGCCGACAGCCCTGATCAGCTCAAACCGATCTTTGATGACCTTGAGGTGCAAATCGCTGTGCGGAGTGACATGGTGACGGCAGTCGTGTGGATGGTCACCGAGGGCAAAATTGAACGAACCAGGGCGATCGAGATTCTGCAACAATGGCTTGAGGAGCGACGCAGCGACGACGACGACAATGATGGTCCCGGATACGTTGCTTCGGCTTTACTTGACCTCGGAGCAACGGAAGCTCGGCATGAGTTGCTGGACGCATGGGAAGCAGGTGAACTGGAAGACGTGTTCATTGAGAAACACGATATTCTCGAAGATCTGTCCGACGGGGACGGGACGTTTGCCGGGACCATTTCTGACAATCGCGCCGACCGCATCGAACACACGGTCGTAGAACTCCAGGCCTGGGATTGGAGTGACGATGACGACGATGACGATGATGGCGAGTACACAGATGACGCGGGCTTTGAAGGCGAGGATCCGCCTGCTTTTGGCAGTTTCATTCCCCGTATGTTGCAGAATTACAAAGCAGAAGAACTGCTTCAGATGATGCAGTCGATGGGGATCAAAGCCGTCATGGACGGAGACGAGGACGAAGTGGAGGAGGAATACGACGCAGATCGCCAAAGCTCATACCACCCTGCAACAATCCGCAACGCAGACACAAAAATCGGCCGCAACGATGCCTGCCCATGTGGCAGCGGAAAGAAGTACAAGAAGTGCTGCGCGAAAGCGGATCAGGAATGACACAGTTTAGTAAGTAAACTGCAGGCCGGCATTGGCGCCATGCACGAGCACCGTGCCGCTGGTGTGAATGCTGTACGTGGTGCCGTTGTTGCCCAGATTCTGTTCGGGGCCAAGTGCGACACCGTGAATCATCGTCGCTTCATAGCCACCGATGAGGCTCCAGTGATAGCTGAGCGGGATGTTCGACTGCAATCCAACTGACCCGACATAGGCGGCCCGGCTCTTGGAATCGGAAAGCGTTCGTCCATAGCTGGAAGTATCACCGCCGGGTCCGGGATCAACTCCGGTATAGCTTTCAAAAATCGATGCTTGAGCGGAGTTATGGTAAAGGCCGGCTTTGAGCACGCCGTTGACCACGATCCCGCGATAGTACATGACTTCCTGCTGCAGAATGGCCTGCATCCCGTTGAGGCTGTTGCTGGTTTGTGCGACTCGGTACAGCGTCAGCGTGTCTGGAATCCCTGAGAGGTTCCCGGTTTCGTCCTCAAAACCATCCGCTGTTCCACTTAAAAATGTCAACCCACCAACACCTGTCAGCGACGCATTTGACAGTCCACCATTGGGAGCGCCAACATTGCTGGCTCGAAAGACCCCGCTGATCTCAACGCCCGCAGATTCGTCCAGTTGCAGATTGCTGTAACCGATACCGTACTGGAACGTGGATTCGTAATCTGCTGTCAGGACGTTGAGTTCGAAGGCTTGAAGCTGGCTATCGTACCACGTTTGATACGTCGGAAGTTCGTCTCCCGGAAATCCGCCGTTT
>CAZFDW010000203.1:0-7755 GCA_964517865.1 uncultured Chitinophaga sp. | reverse complement strand
CCGCTGGTCAGCGTGCCCTGATTGAGTGAATTCCAGGTATCATAGTTCGAATAAATGGCTTCAATTCGTGCTCCGGCTGTTTCAGCGGCAAGGAAAGCACGAAACCCGGATCGATAGTCAAAGTCGTTGTTCTGAAACCCTACGTTGGCCGAATCCGGTCCGTTGATCACCGGGGCAGTAGTCGACAGATTGGTGTCGCGGTTCATGACAAGATATTGCATGCCACCTGAGAAGATCGTCGTCGGTTCCAGCTCAGTGTAGAGTGAAGGTTCCTGAGCGAACAGACTCGAACCGGCAATTGCGAGTGAACCGACGGTGGCGGCAAGAAAACGCTTGAGGGACATGCAGACGTCCTTTTGAGTGATGACTCCATTCCAACTTCGGCCTCCCAGCCAAAGTGAGCAGTTAACACGTGGCTTCCTGGCGCAACCGCAAACTGCTCAGGGGGTGTCTTCGGCCATTACCGAATTCGGTATCAAGTCCGTTAAACAGGATTCGGCCATTATCGCGTGGTGTCGGTCGGCGACAACTGTTCTTGCCATTGTGCGACATTTGCCTGTTGTAGGGATCCGGCAAAGCCATTGTGCGGCCTTTGCGTACACTTAGGAAAGTGTCTCTCGGCGAAGTCTTCCCATCTTATTTTCCCCAACTCTGAATAAACAATTGTCCCAGTTGGGCGACGGGTGTGCCGTAGACCTGTTCCACGGCGCGGGCGGCGTTCGGGTTTTTCCGGAGTTCACCGACCAGTTGCTGAAAGCGGGCAGGCCCCCCCTGACTTTGCAGGAACTTGACCAATAGGTAGCCGACTTCGCCAACTTCTTCCGGAGCGAGTGTGCCATCGTCAAACAACTTGCCGGGGTCCGTAATTGTTGACACAGCCTTGGCCGCTCGACCAGGGATCGCTTTGATGTAGACAGAATCGGACTTCTGACCAGACTCCATCATGCCGAAGCCCTGTCTGAGCCAATCGGGAAGATTGGCGCCATCGCGCGTCAGATACGACTGACTCAACAGCGAATTCAACAGTTGTTCAGTCGTCATCGCACTGGCGGATTCTGTATCACCGACATCATGCATTGCGACGTAAGCCGTTTCAAAGTTGGCGCTGATGAATGAATGGCCGGACACCGCTTTCGGAGTCCTGCGACTCAGCAGGACGGTATTGAATTCTTCATAGTCGAAGCGATCTTTTGTCACGAAAACGGTCAGTCGTCCGCGAAACGCCTGCTCATCCGCTGGCAGCGGAAAACGTGTTGACAGTTCGGCAAGCTGTGTCTCAGCAAGTTCGCTCAACTGCTTCAGGCGTTCTTCAGACACGGTTCCGTAAAAGTAGAAGTTTGTGGATGTTGCCGTGGCACCTTCCATTCTTGGCGAAACTCGTTTCCACAACGCAGCGGTTTCGGCAATGCGTCGCGCGGCAAATTCTTCATCGGTCATTTTTGCAAGTTGTTCTGCGGCCAACTGGGCTGCGGTCGGAACGATGTCTCGCAGCGGAGCCTTCGGATCTTTGCCATCAAAGTGTGCACCTTCCCTGATCCAGGTTTCCAGTGCCACGGCCTGTGACCTTTTCAACTGTGCCTGACCTTGTGGCATCTTCAGCGGTTCCTGACGCAGAACGAGATCTACGATGTAGCTTTCGTCCGGCTTCCCGGGGACGATCGAGCTGCCGGTCGGACCGCCCTGCAGCAATTGCTCAAACGTCGTAAAGCCGAACTTGCCGCGCGGCGTGTTGCCCGAGTGGCATCCGATGCAGATGTTGACCAGCCAGGGAGCAACATCATCTTTGAACGACACGGTCTCCGTTCCGTCGGCCATGACCACATTGACCGGTTTCGGTGGCTCTTTTTTTTCCTCGGTTGATTCGCCAATCGGTGCATCTCGATCAGTGCCGTCATAGTTGGCTCCCTGTTCGATCCATCGCGCGACGGTCATGATGACGTCATCCGTCAGCCTGGTGCCATCCTTGGGCATTCGCAGTTGATCGTCGGGTGATGCCATCTTCAGCACAAGCGCGCTGCGCGCGGGTAATCCCGGTGTGACGGGTATCCCGCTTTGTCCGCCTTTGACGATCCCGTTGAACGTGTCCAGCCGCAGATTCGCGCGGGGGTTGTCTTCCCCATGGCAACGCAGGCAGTTGTCTTTGAGGATGGGTGCGACTTCATGTTCGAAGCTTACGGGAATCAGATTTTTTGCTTTCTCCAACTGGCCTTTGAACGTGGAATACGCACGGTCCTTTTCGTCATCCGGAATGGCCAGTTCTTTGATTCGATCTTCGGCTTTTCTGATGATCTCCTTCGCCTGATCCACTTCTTTCTTCCTGACGTGGCTATGCACATCCTTGAGTTCTTTCACCAGTTCAGATAACTCTTTGCGCACTTCGGGTGGCAGTGTGGCATTGGCGACAGGCGCTGTGCTGACAATTACCAAAAGCACAAGTGTGGTGAAAAGTTGCCGCAGGAACATGATGCCATCTCCGAAGACTCGGGGGTTTCGTGGTGGTTGGAATTACCGAGCTGGTCTGAGACCACAGGTCAAACGATTCAATCTGGATCGCGCGACGGAAGTTTCCATGCCGCCGAAGCAGTATAACGTCGGAACCAGTCGCAACCAAACTTCCAGGTGCGAGGTTACGACCAGACTTGCAAAACATGGCCTTTCGCTTTGACGGCACGGATTCAGCCGTTTAGACTAGGATTCCCACCTACGCGCCTTCCCAGCCGTGTGTTCTTCAGAAAACCTCCCCTGATGGCTGTTTCTTCCCTGCAAACTGCATACTTTCGCCGTGTCGCTGTTGTGACTCTGGGTCTCGTTATAGCTTTGCTGACCGCTCGTCAGGCGGCCATCGCTCAGGATCCGGTCATTGATCGTATTGATGCCAGCAACCTGCGTCCGGGCCAAATGGCTTCGATTGTCGTCACCGGCAAACAGTTGACGGGGGCGATGAGCCTCTGGACGCCCGCCGGCGTGCTGCGCCCGGCAGCCGGGCAGGATTTAACAAAAGATCAGCCGGTGACGATGGAAGGAGCAATTGCTGCGGACGTCCTTCCGGGAATTTACCCGGTACGCATGGTGACCAGCCACGGCTGTTCCGAAGCTGCATTTGTCGTTGTCGATGATCTTCCGTCAGTAGCCATTTCCGCCGAAAGCGACGATCGCAAGTCCGGCCAGTTGATCACGCTGCCCTGCTGCATCGACGGGCAGATTAATCCCGTGCTTTCAAAGTTTTTCCGCGTCACAATGACCGCTGGTCAGACTGTAAATGTTGAAACCTTCGCGCGTCGTCTGGGGTCAGATCTGGATCCTGTCATCCGTGTGATCGGACCTGATGGAAACGAAGTCGCCTATCGTGACGACCTGCCTGGTGCTGAGGGGGATACGCAATTGCAATTCACCGCAGTGACCGATGGCGAGTACCGGGTCGAGATCCGCGATGTGCGTTATTCGGGTGGAGCACGCCACTTCTTTCATCTCCGACTTGGCAGACTGCCCATGGTGTCCTCCGTTTCGCCTCGAATTGCTCAGATCGGGCACAATGTGTCAGTGATCGGAATGAATGGAGAGGTTCTCAATGAGGCAACTCCGCACACCTCTCCTGAAACGACCGGTGCGTTAATCCCGGTTGTGTTTCGAACTTCGGAATCCGAAGGCAGCGCGTTGAGTTCCGTCGTGCTGACAAATCAACCGACGCAGCCTGAGACTGAACCGAACAATGACCGTGCGGAGGCGACCGCCGTCGGGGCAGAGACTCAGGTGCTGACGGGCACGCTGCAGAAAAACGCCGACGTGGATTGGTTCAAACTGACGGCAACCGCAGCAACACCGATACTGGTAACAACCCACACACGCGAAGTTGGCAGTCCGACTGACGTGATGCTGGAATTGTATAACGCCGACGGAAGCAAGATCGTGGAGAGCGATGATACCGGGCTTCGCGATGCAGAACTTGCCGCACAGTTGCCGGCGGCAGGTGAGTTCTTTCTTAAGGTCTCGGAAATCGCCGGACGTGGCGGACCCGCATGGGCATATGCTCTGGACGTGTCCCTGGGTCGTAAGTCCTTGCGCGTCACCGCGCCCGTGGATCATCTTAACATACCGCGTGGTGGCAGTGCGGCGATGCACCTGACCGTGCGGCGGATTCATTACGACGGTCCGCTCAAGGTGGAAGCTGTCGGGTTACCTGCCGCGATTCAAATGGCTCCATTCTGGTTGGGTGCGAAGCAAAGCACTGCTCCGGTGGTGCTGACAGCGACGGATCCGGCGGCGACAAGTTCCGATGCGGACTGGGCTCCGATAAGTTTCAAAATTACAGCTCCGGACGGTTCGATGATTTCTCCTGCGGAATTGCAGCTGGCTCCGCCGGCACCGAAGAAACAGGACAACGAGGTTTTCCGAAGTGCTCGTCTCCGCACAGATCTCTTCACTGCCGTGCAGCCCGCCGCGCAGTTTTCATTCACTCCCGATCCGGCAACTGTGACAGTAGTCCCGGGAGCCACTGCCACCGTGACCATCCGATCCACTCGTGCGGCAGAATGGACGATGCCGATCGAGATCGCTCTGGCTACACCCGCCGATCAACTGCCGCCAGGCATCACCGTAACCGCCGGATCAATGGCGGCTGGCGAACTCGCGGTCACAATCACCGCCGCCGCTGACGCTGCGGTCGGGCCATTTAGTGTCTTCCTTCAAGGCAAAGCCAAGAAGGATAATGTTGAACCCATTCATCCAGTTCCGCCAATTGTTGTCGAAGTGAAAGTTCCATAGTCATTCGTTTAGCTGCGTACCCATCGGGCTGCGTGCCTGGCCGCCAGCGGATAAGCGCGGCCCGGTGGGCACGCGGTTAAACAATGTAACCAGAATATAGGGGGTCTTGCCATGTTTCGTTTCACCTGTCTGATGCTGACTGCTGTCGTTGGTGTTTCAACTGCGGCGCAAGCTGCGGACCTGCCCACAACATCGCTGCACGTACAGCCTGCGGAGTTCACTTTGAACGGGCCACGCGGTGCTCAGCAACTGATCGTCACGGCCAACGCCGAAGCGGCCACGATTCACGATGCCACGAATATCACGGAATACCGGACCGACGATGCTGCGGTTGCGGTGATCGAAAATGGCGTGGTCTTCGCGAAAGGCAACGGCACAACCACGATCCATGCCATGCGCGGAGGGCAGTCAGCGACCGCAAAAGTCACCGTCGCCCATTTCGAAATACCGTCACCCGTTTCGTTCCAGAACGAAATCCTGGCGTCGCTGACCAAGTCCGGCTGTAACATGGGCGCATGTCACGGATCGCCGTCAGGAAAAGGTGGGTTCCGCCTGTCGCTCCGGGGCTATGATGCCACCGTGGATCTGGTGACCCTGCGCGGCGAGTACTTCAATCGCCGTTCCAATGTGCTGAATCCTGACGAAAGCCTGTTGTTGCGAAAGCCGTTGATGGAAGTCGCTCACGGCGGCGGCCGACGACTGCGACCTGGCGATCCTGCGCATCGGGTGCTGCGTGAATGGATTGCGGAAGGAATGAAAGTTGAGCCGGAAAGTGCCCCGACGCTCGGTCGGATTGAACTGCTTCCAGCGCCGCGTGTCCTGCGGGACGGCGCCGAACGTCAGCAGTTGATCGTCAATGGCTACTTCAGTGACGGGACGGTGCGCGACATCACGGCTCTGACATCGTTCGATTCGTCGGACGAAGGTATCGGCATGATTTCTCCGGCCGGTGTTGTGACACACCAGGGTCGCGGTGAAGTGACGGTCCTCGCACGGTATCTCGACAAAGTATCGACCACGCAGCTGACGTTCCTTACCGAACGCCCCGATTTCCAGTGGCCCAATCCGCCAGAAGCGACAAAGATCGATCAGCTGGTCTTTACGAAGCTGAAACAATTACAGATTCAGCCATCAGAACTTTGCAGCGACACGGATTTCCTGCGTCGCGCGACGCTGGATGTGACAGGCCGGTTACCAAGCCTGGAGGAATCCCGCCTGTTCCTTGCGAATTCTGATCCAAACAAGCGAGCGATTGTCATTGATCAGCTGCTGCTGAGCGATGACTACGCGCGGTTCTGGTCATTGAAGTGGTCCGATCTGCTCCGCTGCAACAGCAAACGCCTGACGAAATCCGGAGTCCATAAGTTCCGCCGCTGGTTGTTTGATATCGTCAGGAACGACGTACCGCTGGATGAGTTTGCCCGAGAGCTGCTCACCGCAACCGGAAGCACGCAGCAAAATGCGGCCGCCGGATACTGGAAAGCCAGCCGCGATGAAATCGATGCGACGGAAACCACGGCACAATTGTTTCTGGGCATTCGTATTCAATGTGCCAAGTGCCACAATCATCCGTTTGAAAAATGGACTCAGGATGACTACTACGGCACGGCGGCTGCGTTCAAACGCGTCGGTCGCAAGGAAACCGGATTGCCGGATGACGAGATGATTTTTGTGAGTGCTGGCGGAGACGTGACGCAGCCTCGAACCGGCAAGCAGATGAAAGTGCGCTTGCTGCTGGAAGGTGACGTCGATGTGCCGGCTGATCAGGATCGCCGAGTTGTTTTTGCAAACTGGCTGACAAACAACAGCAATCCGTTTTTCGCGAGATCGCTGTCAAACCGCATCTGGGGTCATATCGTCGGTAAAGGAATTGTGGACCCTGTGGATGACTTCCGTGATTCGAATCCTCCTTCCAATCCGGAGTTGCTGACCTACCTGGCTGACGAACTGCTGAAGAGTGGGTTTTCGTCACGACACCTGATTCGTACGATCATGAACAGCCGCGTGTATCAGCTCAGTTCACAGCGAAACAAGTACAACGCGGATGATGAGATCTACTTCAGCCATGCGACAACGCGGATGTTGACCGCTGAGCAACTGTTGGATTCCATCTGTGCCGTAACGGGCCAGACAGAAGAGTTCGCCGGAATGCCCGGCGGCACGAAGGCTGTTGATCTGGTCGATCCGCCGGAAGGCCACAAGTTTCTGCAGGTCTTCGGACAACCGCAACGGGAACTTCCGTGTGAGTGCGAACGTTCGACGGACAGCAATTTGTCTCAGGCGCTGCAGTTGATCAATGGGCCAACTGTTCACAACAAGCTCCGATCCGATTCCGGCAGCGTGCATCAATGGATCGCAGGTGGAAAGACGGACGCCGAGATCATCGAATTGCTGTATCTGACGGCCCTCAGTCGTGCTCCGCTGCCAGAAGAACAACAGACTTCTCAGGCCCACATCAAATCCAACGAAGACCGCACCCGAGCCCTCGAAGACATCGCCTGGGCCGTGATCAACAGCAAGGAATTTCTGTTCCAGCACTGACATCCCGCAACGTCATGCTGAGATTGTTTGGTCGTCATTGCATTCAAGCGGCCCGCGCCGTTGTTGTGGAGTGCCGGAGGCTGAAGGATTGATCCACGTTGCAACAAACGGTGCAGGCGGATTGCCCGACCAACCTCGCTGTTGCTCACAAAAAAAGCCAGGATTCACGACGACGCCGATTTCAATGCAAATCTCTTCCACGAGGCGGATTCCGGCACTCGCACGCCCCGCTGGAAAACGTGCCTGACTGGCCGTCCATGGTGATGATGACAAAGTTGTGCCATTAAAAGACAACTCGGGCGCGTTCGCGGATCGGTACACGCAAGCGGGCGTTGGCGACGCCGTCAATCTCATCGTCGCGCATGAACAGGGACACAACTATTGGGAAGGTTTTTTTCGCTGCAAGGCTTTGATTGACTTTGCAATCCGGCAGGCTGAGGCTGGTGCCAAATA
>CAZFDW010000202.1:0-10775 GCA_964517865.1 uncultured Chitinophaga sp. | reverse complement strand
GGCACTCACTTTGTAACCCGAAGCGTCAGCGAGGGGCTTTGGCTGTTTATTTTCACCGAGAATTCCCTCGCTGACGCGTCGGGTTAGTGACTCCAGAATCAAACTGAGTACCATTCGGCTCACGCATGACCGCTCTTCGGATCAGCCCCTGCAGCACGTCGATATGTTTCGTGTCTGGAAACAAGGCGGCGATTTCTAATGCATGCACGTTCAGACATCCGGTCGGCAGCTTCACAAGATCCTTCAGTGTTGTGACAATCAATGCCTCGTTCGAGGCTCTTGCCTTCTGCTGCACCTGATGCAGATCATCACTGGAATAGTGATGATGGTCAGGAAACCATGATGTTCCAACCACACGCATGCCAGCTCGGACGGCCGTGACCTGAAATGCATCCGGGTTCCCGATTCCCGCCATCAGATACACATACCGAGTCGCGACATCGCTGAGCGGCATCATCGTTCCGTCGGGATTCCGCAGGGATGTCGGTTTGAACACGACATGCAGGATGTGATCTGACAGTTGTGGTGCAGCGGCCAGAATCGAGCTACTGATTTCCGCAAGCACCTGTTCTCCGACAAGATCAGATCGCGTAATGATGGCGACGTCAGCTCGTCGCAATGACGACAGCGGTTCCCGTAGCAGGCCACGTGGCAAAAGCTTTCCGTATCCGAACGGGTTGGTCGCATCAATCAGAACGATATCAAGTTCCCGATGCAGCCGTCGATGCTGAAAACCATCGTCCATCACAATGGCATCCACACGTTCAGAACTGGTCAAAGAATTCGCCGCTGCTGCGCGATCGGGATTTTGCGCGTGCGGAACTCCCGGACACAGTAGACTCAGCACCAGTTTTTCATCATTCGCTGTGCCATCGACCGAACGATACCCGCGACTTACGATCCCCGGCCGCAAATCGGATCGCTGCAGCAAATGACAAACCAGTGCCACGAGGGGCGTTTTGCCCGTGCCGCCAGTCGTCAGATTTCCGACACTGATTACGGGGACTGCGGCCCGATGAATGGACTTCCATCCGCGTTGAAACAGGTCGTTGCGAAGACGAATCGCGAGCCCATAGCCCAGTGATGCAACGCTCAATGCCATGCGCAAACTGGACGCCGGTCCGCCTTTCGTTTGGCCATTCACAAGATTGCGAAACCCTGATTCATTCACGTATGTACATCCCTGTCTCTCGCCAACTTGCCTCTGCTGGCCCGAGTCATACCAGACAGAAGCCAACGCCACCAATCGAAACAGGCATCGTCTCGCGACTGTTTTGGGCCCCGATTTCTCTTTCCCGATCGGCAAATTCAGGCATGGGATGCTCGTTTCCGGGGTGTCTGGCGGATTCCACTTGCATCCGGAATGCTGAGTTTGAGACACTCTTGCAGGTTAAGACAGCGAAAGACCGTTCGGCGGACTGCCCGTCGAATCGTCATTTGGCGAAGTTATGACATCTGGAAGGTACTGGATTTATGTTGCTATTGAACCGTCTGGCAATCGCTCTGTCTGTCGCTGCGGTTTTGTCGATAGGCACGCCGGTCGCGAACGCGCAGGGTCTGATCTTTCATCTGCCGGAAGACGGCAAAGCCGTTGAATACGAAGGCACGCTGACGCAGAAAACCGGGCCTGACGATCAGGCACCACTCACATGGACGTGTGAACTGAGCATCAAATCCGTCGGGAGGGAAGAGGCTGAGTTCGAAGGTAAAGTGCAGCCATGTCGTTGGATCGAGATCAAGACGCTGACCGGCACATCCGGAGCGGCGGGTATCAACCCTGGTCCGGTGGGCGCGAGAATTTACAAGGTGTTGGTTCCGGAAAGCAAGATCATCTCTGAATCGGTCGATGCCGATGCCATCCCCAATCACATGCTGCCGATTGTCCGCGGCTTTCGGCGTCTGGGTGAAGAAGCCGTCAAGGAAATCAAGGCACCCACACTGCGTGTCTATCCGACAATTTCTTTACTCACCAATTATGACAGCCCGGAGGTCATCGCGACGAATGACATTCCGGAAGTCATCCTGCAGGGGCAGCAAATCACGGCGAAACGGATGAAGGGCAAGCTGGTGATGGAGCGTGCGGAAAGTAAATCGACCAATGAAGGCGAATTCTGGGTTTCGACTGACGTACCGTTCGGACTGGCGCGGTGGATTGTTTCAGTGACACGCGAAGAAAAAGAATCAACGGCTCCGCGATCAGAATTTCATGTGGTCAATATTGTCAGTGTGGACATGAAGCTGAAACGAATTCGAGAAAACGTCGAAAGCGAACTTGTCACGAATTAAGAGCATGTGTCGTTTCACTTTCCACGAGACGGACATGCTGGCCAGCGATCTCGCGCGGCTGCTGCAAACACAAAACACGGATGCCCTTTCCCGGGACTCAGCGGCGCGTGCTGCCGCAAGCACGATGACGGGCCAGTTTCCCGGAATCATTCTGCTCTATGATGACCGCCCCTGTGCGGCAATTGGATACACCCGGGAGCCGTGCGAAACAATTGCTGTTTTCGAGCCCGTTGTGCTTCTGGATGCAACAACCGACGTGTATCGCGCACTTTGTGGTTTGTTGATCAGGCGAGTCAAACGCCTCGCAATTCCTGAGGGATTTCAGCGTGTCCGTTTACTGATCCCGGCGTCTGCCGGTGATGCGAGACTTGATCAAGTTTTGACGGAACACGGTTTTGTGCCAGCGACCGATATTGTGCGATGGGACCGGTCGGTGGCGGTGAGTGGTCAATGCCCGCTGCAGAATCGAGGCACATTTGAACTTTACGATTTTACTGCGAACCCTGCAGCTGCCCGTGAAATACCGCTTGCCATCGACGAAATTCTGGAGTGCAGCGAAGACCTGACCAGCCAGCCGCAACCGTCTGCCGCTGAGTTGCTCACTTCGTGGCAACGTATTCAGGCCAACGTGTTTGTGTATCGCATTGAACAGAATATCGCGGGAATCATGTCCTGTGTGACGAATCCGAACAAATCCGCCGTGACGGCAGCGTCATCAGCCACGTTGCCTTCAGACGCGGATGTCGGCATCGAGTACATCGGCGTCGTGCCTGCGTTCCGACGAAGGCACGTGGCCTCCCTGATGATCGGCCAGATTCCGGAACTGTTGAGTTCAGTATGCGATGCACCCGACGAATGCTGTCTTAGAATCGAAACGGAGCACGGTCCTGTGGCTCACCATAGAGGCAAGTCCGCGCAAGCTGACGACGGGAGCGGTCCAGACCGGTTCAGTCGAATCCGGACGCAGGCGCTGAGAATCACCGCCTATTCGGACGCTGCAAATACACCCGCCACCTGTTTGTACCAGTCTTGCGGATTTATTGAGATCACCAGACATCACCTGTGGTGCTGCGATCTGGCGAAAACGAACCATGACGCATGTGGTTGACGTTTTGGATTTTTTTCCCAGCGCATGTCAAGTCAGCGAAGCTACATTTGGGTGCTTCAGGAAACCACGAAAATACCTGCGACATTTGGTTGCTGAAACGGTTTACAGCGGCCGCTGATCGTGGCACACTACTTTCTTCTGGCGGTATCATCCATGAGGGGCATGAGGACCGTTCATGGTAACGGATACCTATGCTGGCAAAGTGCAGTCGCCGATTTTGAACATCAGTTACTGAACGAATACGAGAATCTGAAATCAAAGTTGGTGGCAGCAAGTGTTGCGAGCGATTCCATCAACGGAAACAGCTGTACGAACATGGATGTATTTCTTGACGACGACCCGGCATTGCCGTGTTTACCGCTTGTGTCTCGCATCTCAGTCGCCTACCCATTGCAGTCTGATTCTGCGGAAGGTTTGATTCGGGAAGCCGAGCAACTCCATCAGCGAGGCATTCGATATGCCTGCGTCAGGCGTCAGCAGATCCTGTTCGTTGGTGAGCATGCGATCCACGATATTCTGGCAGATGCCGGGATCACTGTGAGCTGCCTCGGTTTTGCCGGCGGTTTTACCGGATCACTTGGCATGTCGTACGAAGCCGCCACTCGCGACGCCCGACGATCCATCGATCTGGCAGCTGATCTTGGCGCGCGGTCGGTTGTGATTGTTCCCGGAGAACAGGGACGGCATACGTACAGTCATGCCGAGAAAACGATTCGCCTGGGTTTACTGGATGTCGCTCAGTACGCAAGCCAGCGAAATGTTCGGCTCTTGATTCCGACCGATACGGTACTCGTCAGCTCAAACGATTGCTTTCGCCCAAAACAATGTCCGCTGAGCTGGCTCGACGGCATTGGGAATCCACTCATTCGGCCCTTGATTGTGGTGCGCGGCAGGAGTTTTGCCTGTCGCCTGCCAGCAGGATGGCGAGAAAGTCTGGCAGCGGGCGGAAGTTTGCGAATCTGCCACCGCTGCGAATGCTACGACGAAAACTCGCTATTGGTTGCCCGCGTGCTGACATTTATCTCCCGTAAAAGTGGTGTCAACGGATTCGATAAGCTGCTGCCGGAAACCTGATCACTTACCGGCGACGACCTTCCAGGCTCATGCCAAACCATCGTTGCAGCACCCACTCACCCAGGATCGTGACAATGCCGAACACGAAGGTCCCCAACAGTGTCGCCGCAACAACGACCGCGTAAAGTTCCTCCATCCTGAACGACGACGCGACTTTTCCCTGGATCAGGGATCCGAGGCCCGTCGGCCCGGCGCTCAGGAAGAACTCACCCACGATCGCACCGACAATCGCCGAACCGCTGGCAATACGAATACCGGAAATCAGGTACGGTAGCGCGGAAGGCAATCGCAGTTTCATCAGCAGCTGGCGGCGTGTCGCCCGATTCAGTCGAAACAGATCCACCAGATCAGGATCAATCTGCAGCAGTCCCGTCGTCGTATTCGTGATGATCGGAAACAGACTGATGATGCACGACACCAGCGCGATACTTTGAAAGCCACGCCCCAGCGTCAGAATCACGATGGGAGCAATGGCGATGATGGGCACCGTCTGCAGCAGGACCGCATAGGGATAGAACGCTCGTCGCACGATGGACGATTGCGAAAACACAAAAGCCGTTGCCGTCCCGGCGAGGATACTCATTGACAATCCCGTGACCGCTGCAGCTGCGGTGAGCAGAGTTGCCTGGCACAAGTCACTCCGCATTCGCCATCCGGCTTCAGCGACCGCGAACGGCCCCGGAAACAATGCCGCATTCAGTCCCTGGACCTGCACCAGAAACATCACCAATCCCTGCCACAATCCGGCCATCAACAGAAGCACCGCGATCGGCATCAGCCTGCTGAGAACCGAGGAGTCGCCCGTTCCGGGATTGTGAGGGGCCATGGGCGTTGAGTGATTCGAATTGGATCGCGCTGAAAAAACGGGGCTTGGCAGAGCACTAGGATGGGTGTTCTTCGTTGTACGCGAAGCACATGCGGATCAGATGCGACACGTTGTCGGCACGCATCTTGTCGTTGATGCGTGCGCGATGGGCTTCGACAGTCTTGGTGCTCACCCCCAGTTCCTGAGCGATCTCGCGGCTGGACAGACCATCCACCACATGATCCAGAACCTGGCGTTCACGACCGGTCAATCGACTGATGCTGTCTTCGGTTTCTGCAAGCTCTTCTTCAAAGACGTCGCTATCGACATCATAGAAATATGCGTACGCGCGAGCGATTGCAGCCACGAGGGCCTGAATCTTGACGGGCTTGCATAGAAATTCAAAGGCACCACTCTTCATGGCTCGGACAGCCATCGGGACGTCAGCGTGCCCGGAAATCATTACGATCGGCAATTCAAATCCGTCGTCTGTCAGTTTGTCCTGCAGTTCAATTCCAGACATGCCCGGCAATCGCAGGTCAAGAATGAGTACACCAGGGACAGGTTCGCGATAGTCGCGATAAAACTCCATCGCGGTCATGTAGTCGCGAACGGTAATTTTGAATTCCGCAAGTGCTTCAACCAGCGAGGCCCGAACCGCCTGATCGTCTTCAACCAGAAAAACGGTAAATGGCTTCCGCTTCCTTGGCTGTTCAAACTCTGTCATTGGCGCGGCTTTTTTTTGGGACCGCTTTCCTGTTCGACGTTTACGACTCAACATCAAGATTCTCCAGACAAGTATCGGTCAGACACGGGAACGTAACTCGTGCTGTTCAATGGAATTATGGAACTTTAGCAAGCCGCTGGTCAATAAAAAGTCACCAAACGCCGACGGACTTCAGTCGCGCCTGACATTTTCAATGACCCAACTTGCAGGCTGGTTCGGAAATTCTTCACCACCCAACGCAGCCGCCTTCCGTGGATGCCTTGAACGAGTTGTAGGGGCTGCCGTAGATTATGCAATAGGGCCGTTGAGACACACGCCTCAGGTTTCGGGAAAAATCCACGATTCAGATTAACGTCACGCTTGGAGCTTCTGCCTGCTGTGCCCGAATTTCTCCCAATCGTACTGCGGGAGACTCGGATGTCGAGCAGGCGGACAGGACTCTGTCCGCGACGGCGGATGGCACGCAAATGATCATGCCGATGCCCATATTGAACACACTGAACATTTCTTTTTCAGCGACATTCCCCAGACGTTGCAGCCACTGGAACACCGCCGGAATCGTCCATGCACTGCGACTGATCACAGCCTGCACGTGTTTCGGCAGAATGCGTTCAAAGTTGTCGGCAATTCCGCCACCCGTGATATGTGCGATTCCGTGCAGATTCACGTTGCCTGCCGCCTGCATCGCCGCCGCAACTGTTCGCGCATAAATTCGAGTAGGCTGAAGCAACGCCTCGCCGACCGTGCATTTTAACTCTTCTACAGAATTTGAGACGCTTAATCCTGCGTATTCAAACACGACCTTGCGAACCAGACTGTAGCCATTCGAATGAAAGCCGTTCGACGGGACTCCTATGAGCACATCGCCCGGCTGCACACGGGTCCTGCCATCCACGAGCTCATCACGTTCGGCAACTCCCACAGAAAAGCCGGCCATGTCGAAATCGCCGGCTGCATACAAATCCGGCATGATGGCCGTTTCTCCTCCGAGCAACGCCGACTGTGCCTGTTGACATCCGTCGCTCACACCGCCGACCAATTGCTCCAGCAGAATCGGGTTGTCCTTCCCCATCGCGATATAATCCAGAAAAAACAGGGGCGTGGCGCCGAGGCACAGGACATCATTGACACACATTCCGACCAGGTCGATGCCGATGCTGTCGTACTTTTGAGCCTGGATGGCGACCTTGATCTTCGTACCGACGCCGTCGGTGCCCGACACGAGGACTGGGTCTTTCCAATGTTTTGTGCCGTTCAGGCGAAACAGGCCGGCAAAGCCTCCTGGAAGCTCCATCACACCGGGCGTAAACGTCCGCTGCATCAGCCGCGGCAGTTTTTGCATCGCCTGTTCATAAAGCTCAAGGTCTACACCAGCAGAACGGTACGTCAGTTCAGACATGTATCTCAGCCATGAACGCATGTTTGGGAAACGGAACAGTCGAATTGCACGACCTGCCGATTCTACTGTCAAGTCGCCGGAGTGGCAGGGTACTGCAGAGTTTTGAATTGCCAATCCTGGGGCTGGTCGAGTTTGCCTGGATTTGACTAACCCAATTACGCCGATTCTGCCGATTTCTGGATCTGGCAGGTTGTCGGGTCTGATGTCGGTCCAACTGGAGCCGGGTGAATGTTCGGTCAGAAGAGAAAAACAGCGTGGTTTTTTGACAGCTCAATCCATCTGGAGGCTGTGAGTCGCCTGCTGTATCTCATCGAGGTCGGCGAGCCGTTTGGCGTGATATGCGGCCCGGATGGCAGCGGTCGGACCAGGATTTTGACGCGGCTACGGGAGGAAATTGAGCGAACCGGAAAACTTGTCGTCGCGCTGAACGTTGCCGGCATGGATGAAAACTCAGCACTTGCTGAGCTGACTTCGTCCTTATCTTCGTCTGCGCGGCGCAGCATGGCTCGGCATGAACTCGTGTCACTCCTGCGGGATGAAATGGCCGGACGCATGCATTGCGGCATGCATACGGTGATCCTCATCGACGATCTGCATCGCGCTCAGACCGACCTGGAATCGTTGCTGCGGGTGATGACCGCGTTAAATGCCGGGCGTCGCAATGCCGGCGGTGCAGGGAGGCTGACCGTTATTGTCGCGTCCGACCGGCCTGTTGCCAACGGATTGTCCCTCGAATCGTTATTGCAGATTCGCCTGAGTCCGCTGGATTCGACCGAGTCCTCAGATTTTGTCCGTTCTCTCGCCCGACGTCATGATATTCCAGCTGCGTGTATGGATGACAATGCGGTCCGTGCAATTTACGATTTGAGTCGTGGGAACACGGCACGCATGTCGCGCGTGTGCGAACTGATCGCCGTTCTGCACGAATCGTCACCGGAAACTCCGATCACCTCGGAGATGATCTCCGTCGTTGTCAATGAGCTGTCGCCTCGCGCGGTTGCGTAAGCAATGCGATTCTGAGCGAGCAGGAGTCTGTGCCGATACACTAAATTTGTGAGCCGCAAGGCGCTAGCGGTCTGTTGATTTGTAACCGTTCACGACACTTCGAGAATGACAGTTTAAACCACAGATGGACACCGATGAACACAGATTGACTGTTGATTTCTATCTGTGTAAATCTGTGTTTATCTGTGGTTGCTTGCGTAGGTTTTGTTTTGAGGCGTGAACGGTTACGTTGATTTAATACCAACCCGAAGCGCCAGCGAGGCGAAAAAGGCGGAAATCCTCGCTGGCGCTTCGGGTTAGTATGGGTTTCGGTTCGAAAACAAGACTAAATCAACAGCCCGCTAGCGGTCTTCAGACTGACTCCGAGCCTGCTCGTCATCGAATTCCTGTTCACTCGGCATCGTGGCAAGGATTCAGGCGATCTGCGGCGGTCCGGCAGGATCAGGCGGAGACGCATTGTCTGCCTTTGGCGTGTCGGCAGGTCGAGTCTCCCTGGCAACTTCTTCTGCGATATCGTCGTCCAGAATCATGATCTTCTGCCAGATCTTGCGACTGATGCCGTTCGTAAGCGTCTCAATATCGTTCACGGCCTGCAACACCACGCTGTCCGATGTGCTTTGAGCGTATAATGCAGCGAGCTTGCCAATGAGCGACAACAACTCACTGCAGTAATCCAGATAACGTGCCAATTGAAAGGGTGTCAGGGTTCGTTGCGGAGACGACTTCGTGCGTTTGCCTCCGGCGGACATCATCTGACTGGGATCTTTCGTGAGCTGGTGCATATCGATGACATGTGAAACGGCTCGCAATTCATCAATCCCGTGCAGGATTCTGGCACGTTTCATGCGTGATTCCAGTGAGAACAGGAAGAACAGCGCTGCACCGGTCAGTACGATAGCGTTGGTCCCGGCTTCCAATTCTTCGATACTGAAGCCGCCCGCCTGGACGCGCACCGATCGAACCAGCAACCAGCCCAGACATCCGGCGGCGGCAATCACGAGAATCACAGCAAATCGAATCGCCTTGTATGGCCGTGAGACCCAGGCAATCCTCCCACAGGTTTCGAGAGCAATTGCCGACACCTCTTTACATACGCCGTTCAGGCTGGCACCGGGGAATCGCTCGTCGATTCGTTTCGCCAGCGTATTCAGCGTTGAAATGGTTTTTTGCGGGTCAAGTTTTCGGTACATCGGTTTAGAACCCCTTTGCCATCTCGTCAATGGAATTACTGTTCGCCGAAGAAAAACAAACGGCGAATGGCGTGCAGCAGACCTTCGGGCGTGCCGGCTTTGGCTTCATCTTTGAGGGCTTCGAGCGGCGGATGCAGCAACTTGTTGACGATTCGCTGGATCGTGGCTTCAATGGCCTGACGATGCGGATCATCCAGTGTCGGAAGCTTGCGGTACAGGCGTTCGAGTTCTCCGCGACTGATCTCATGCCAGTGTTCGCGTAGGCGATGGATCACGGGGCCCGTGGCGCGGTGATAAATTTCCTGCATAAAGGTCTGCGTCTGGTTCGCGATGATCACCATCGCTTTCTGGACTTCGGCCTCCCGCGCTTTGCGGTTGCGATTGCAGGTTTCTTCGAGCGCATCAATGTCGTAGAGGAAGACGTTCTCATCGACCGTCGAGACATCAGGATCGAAATCCCGAGGTGCAGCAAGATCCAGGATAAACACCGGATGGCAGTTTGAGCGGGCTCGAGCGGCGGCGAATCGCTCTCTGGAGATCAGGGTTTCGGAGGACCCCGTCGTGCTGATGATCACGTCGGCTTTGGTCAGCCAGTCGTCCAGCGTTGAGTAATCGACCGCTTCGCCACGAAACTGAGATGCCAGACGTTCAGCGCGGTCTCGATTGCGATTGGCCACCACGATCCTGCACGCACCTTCGGATTGCAGGTAAGTCAGCGTTTCCTCTGCCATTTCCCCGGCACCAATCACCAGCACAGTCTTATTGTCAAAGCGGCTGAAGATGCTTTTGCCGAAGTCTCCGACCGCGACGCTGGCGATTGACACACGTCCGTCGGCAAGTCCTGTTTCCGTGCGGACCTGAGCCGACACCTTGAGTGCCTGTTGAAACAGGACGTTGGTGAGCGGACCGCAGGCATCGTGTACCTGAGCGATGCGGTAAGCTTCTTTGACCTGGTTCACGATCTGCGGTTCGCCCAGGACCATGCTGTCGATACTACAGGCGACCTGAAACAAGTGCGACACCGCATCCGCGCCGGATTGAGCCAGTACAGAATCAACGAACTCGTCGGTTGGCACATTGTGAAACTGTGAAATAAACCTGGTGATGTCATCAAACGAGACACCGGCGGCGGCCTGTTCGTCAGCGGCGTAGATCTCGACACGATTACAGGTCGAAAGCAC
>CAZFDW010000201.1:0-10797 GCA_964517865.1 uncultured Chitinophaga sp. | reverse complement strand
GGAGCACGTTTTTAACGTGCTCGGCACGATGGAATCGTGCCCCACTTATTTCTGTTTCAGTCCTGAAAAGCCCGGCTGCTTTGTTGTGCCACTGCAGATCATTGAACATCATCGGGCTCCGCGTTCCATCTGTTCGGCCAGAAACTCAAACGAAGCCGCGGCATCATTCATTTGCAGCAGCCTTGCGTCCTGCGCAAGTGCCCTGGCGGCGGCAGCAGACTTGTTGTCAACGGCTGCCATATTCACGCGAATCCGCGCCATGGTCAGCGAACGCTCCTGAATGGCTTTTCGTTCCTCAGTCTTCCCCAGACCCTGGAGGGCTTTTGCCAGACCCATGTGACAGGCAGAATTCGCCGGATCAACTTTGAGTGCATGTCGAAAGTATGTCTCTGCCGTGGTCCAGTCCTGCGAATGGGCAGCAATCTCGGCCCGCATCTGAGTTAACAGCCACGGCTCGTCGTCCCGATACGCTGGTGTCACAGAAAGGACAGTATCGAACTGTTTCCAGTTCACCTGTTCATAGAAGCATTCCAGTGAAGCGGCGATGACGGCAAGATCGCCCGGATACTGCTGTCGCAGAGATTTCAGGACTTGATTGGCGGCATCAATTTTTCCCTCGCCGACGAGATATCGCGCCTGAGCAATCAGTAACAGACGACTGTGCGGAGCCTGTTCCAGGAATTCACGCAATCGGCTGCTTCCCAGTGTCGATTGCCAGATCAACAGCGTCGGAAAGTAAAACTGCTTAGCGTCATACACATCAAACTGACGATCCTGAATCATCTGCTGCAGGATGGCTTTTCGGTCTTCGAATCGAAGTTCGACAGCCAGCAAAAAAACCAACCAGTCGCGTGCCAGTGTCACGTCTTCCTGTGGAAACGCATCCTGAGCTTCCGCCAGTTGCAGAAAAGCTCGAAAGCTTGCCTCCGCCCTGTCTGCAGAATTGCTCCGCAACAGAATCTCCGCTTCCTGAAGTCGGGCACTCGCGCCATACCGGATATGTTCCGACGGAACTCGCGCGAAGCAGGCAACGGCCACGTCGGGCTCGTCGTTACGAACCGCCGTCTCTGCCAGCGTCATCATCACATCCGCTTCGTTCGGTTCACGATGAAACAACTCGACAAACTCACGTTCCGCCTCATCGTATGCAGTCAGAGAGACGCCTGCGGGCAGCGGCACCGGATCTTTCGGCCAATAATACACGCCAATCGCAAGCATGCTGACCGTCAGCACAAGTCCGCACGCGACCCATTTCTTCCGGCCGGCATGGCGCCTCGGCGTGAAATCTGGTTGCGTCGATTTGTTGTCAGCCAAGCTCATGGGTTTGATTCGCCTGACCTGCGGTCAGCGGTCTGTAATCCTGAAATCATTCAGAAAACTTACAACAGGGACATGGATTGGAAAAAGAACGGTCTCTACCACAGAGTACACCAGGAACTCAGCGCGGGCTTCGCCCGCAACCCAAAGTAGCCATCACGCTCCGCCGTGATGAGCATTTGTCAGTCGATATTCATCAACCGAGACAGTTCCCGCGACCAGCCCCGTTTTATGGCCTGATGGACAATCAGCGCGGGCACTCCATTCACGTGGCCCAGTTCAATGCTCGTCACGGCGGAGCGTGACGGCTACTTTCCAATTTTTTACCCTCACCGAGTCCGAACCTTGGTGAGAACAGTCATGAAGGGGTCTGACCCCATTAAATCAACAGCCTCCTGGCGTCTCTCGGCTAATAAACTCGACTAAATCAGCAGACCGCCAGCGCGGCGCAGCTGAGGGCACAATGTTCCCATTACTTCGGCACTTTAGCGGTTTGCATGCGGCGAACAATCTCACGCATTGCGTCTGCATCCGCTTTTCGACCGTCTTTTTCGTACGCATTCGCCAGCCAGGCTCGCACGGGAATTCGAGTGGGATCAAGTTCCAGCGATTTTTCAGCCGCTGTGATGCCTTCCTTCAGTCGTCCGGAATTCATCAGAACATCCGCACGAATCGCATGATATCCCGGATGGCCAGGGTCGATCTCAATACAGCGGTCGACGAATTCGAGCGACTGTGCCCAGTTGGCCTGCTGATACGCTAAATCCAAAAGACCGGCGACTGCGGCTTCTTCGGCAAGCGGAACACTTTGAGCTTTCGTCAGGTATTGCACGGCCCGTTCCGTCTGCCCGTGTTGCATTGCCAACGCCCCGAGTGTTGACAAGACGAGACCATCTGAAGGATGAACGGCCAGCGCTGATTCCAGCAGACTTGCCAGGTCAGGAGGCGACTGCTGTCCCTTCTTGCTGAGGAATGACCAGATCGCGACGCCCATCGCACGATTCTGCTCCCATTGCGGCATGCGAGTGTGAGCCCCGTCAAAGAACCGCAATTGCACTTTGCCCTTCTGTTCCGTGCCAGATCCCTCGACTGTTTGACGCAGGATGCGGTGGTCCGTCTGAGTCACATGAGAGATATTGTTTGAATCACGATGTGGCATGTGGCAGACAATGCACGAATCCTCTCGTTCGGTTCTTTTGGGCATTGGTTCTTTGCAGTCGTCTGACGTATGACACTTCAAACATTGTTGCCGATAGAAGGCGTCCCGCGCATCTTCTGCAGGCAGGCGGTGCGGATCATGGCAGGAAATACACCCGAGTCGCCCTGCACTTTCAGCATAGCAGCGACTGTCCCGCATTTGTTGCACATGATTCACCGCGCGAGTGCGACCATCGACGGAAACATCTGTCCCCGCATCGAACGCAGTCCAGTTTTCTTCAAACTTCTGACCCGGTCGAAAATCGAACTCAGAATGTCCGTAGCGCGGAACTCGAGCGGCTGACTGGAGATGACATTGATTGCACACACTTTCCCGTTCCACGATGTTCAGATGACCCGGATTGACGATCGGATCCGTTCGATGGCCCATGTCGGCACCGGCCATGTGGAACTCGATGTGTGATTTTCCCGGCCCGTGGCACTTTTCACATCCAATCGACATTTCCAGAAATGCCGGCTGCTGATATCGATTCGGCGTGTCTTTCACCGTCGCCACGAGGCCCGCGTGGCAACTCAGGCAGTCGTCGGTAATTCGACGTCGAAATCGTCGTTCGTCGTCCGGTCGATATCCGGGCGACAGATCCCATTTTGCATCCTGTGAGTACCAGTTCAGAGGCGACTGAAACATCAGTTCGCCTTGCTGCGTCAGATAGGCAAAAGCTCGCCGCCCCGATCCCACGACGTAATCCATCCGGACAGATTGATCGAAAATGGACTTTCCGGCGGCATCAAACATTTCATCGTGATGAAACATCTGTCCGTCGTGCATCACGACCTTGTACTGGCGTGTGAGTCCGGCAACGGTCCGTGATGCCACTTCAGAACCGAGCGGAAGATCGGTGACGCGGGAAATCGAGTTCGCCATCGGATGTGTTTCATACGCGGCGGAAATTTCCGCATGACATGTGGCGCACTGACTGCTGCCGACAAACTGATCATGATCCTGTGGGCCAGGCTGCGTTTCGGCTGCAGCGATCGGGCCGGGATCGCTCAAGGCATGATCAGCAGTCATGGCTTTCGGGTCGTCAGGACGCAGCCTGATCACGGCAACGGCCATCACGACCAGGATGCCTGTCGCGCAACCGGCAATCCACCAATACCGTCCTGCGTTTCCTGCTGCGACCGACACGGGCTTACTTCTTTCGAGGTTCTACTGGCGACATATTATGCTTTGAGCGGCATGGAATGCTACAGCGGCAAGCATGGTGCGGCCAGCAGGGTTTCGCATGATTCTTCCGAAGAACGTACGTGTCCCTTTGACAGTTTGACACTGAGACGCGATTCTCTTCTCACTTCATCGGCCGGATTTTCTGTCATTTCATTCGGATACGTACGTTGCCTTCGCCCTTTCAGATGCGATGCCTGCTGGCTGTCTTTCTCTCCGGTGCCAGCGCTCTGACGTTCGAAATCCTGTGGCAGCGACAGATGTTTCTGATCTTTGGTGCAAGCGCTCCGGCAACAACGGCCGTGCTGACCGCCATCTTTCTGGGGATCGCGTTCGGCAGCCTCATGGCAACCCCGCTCACAAATCGCTTTCCCCGTCCGTTGATCGTATTTGCCTGCATGGAGACAACGATCGGCGTTTGGGGATTCTGCCTCCCGTTCCTGCTTCCGATCACCGACGAGTTGTACATCTTCATGGCTCTGCGACTTGGCGAAGCGAACCCACTGGTGAGCGTTGTTCGATTTGCCCTGGCTGTGGGACTCCTGCTGCCGGCGACTTTGTGTATGGGTGCGACTGTCCCGGTGATGGTCGCGGGGTTGTCAGACCGTGAGAAGGGGCGAGTATCAACGGTCTACGGCATCAACACGCTCGGCGCGGTGCTGGGGGCGGTCCTGACGGGCTTGTTTCTGATTCGAATGCTGGGGATGTCACAGTCACGATTTGTCGCGGCGGGATTGAACATCGCGGCGGCCCTGTTTGCAGCGAGGGCCGCTGGTCATCGTGCAGATCTGCCAACCGTCCTTCCGGTAAAGACTGAGACAGAAATAAGTGGGGCACGATTCCATCGTGCCGGGCACGTTAAAAACGTGCCCCACATCGGTAAGACCTCAGTTATTTCTGCGCCGGTCCTAACGCCATCGAATTCAATGCATCTCTCAGAAGTATCCCGGCGTATGCTGGGGTGCCTGTATTTTAGTGCCGGTTATGTCGCACTAGGTCTTGAAGTCGTGTGGCTGCGTCTGCTGGGGATCGTCAATGCCAACTCAACCGTCACGTTTTCTCTGACGCTTGCCGTGTATCTGCTTGCGATGGGGCTGGGCAGCCTCATCCTGTTTCCCATCCTCCACCGCTTCATGCAGGCGAAAACCATCTTCGCCGCCGGAAATCTCGCGGTGGCGTCTGCCTCGCTGCTCACGTTTCCGGTGATCTACGCCGCTCCAGTACTCAACTACCGGAGGATTACAGAACCTGCCGCCAACGGCACTCTGACGCTGGCCGACATCTATTCGACCGAGGCACTTATCATCGGGGTGTTGATGTTCCTGCCTGCATTGTGCATGGGGCTGATTTATCCTGCTGTTTGCCATTCACTGACACTGAATGCGACTGCAGCAGAGCGGGCACGCTGGGTCGGAACTTCATATTTCCTGGGGACGCTTGGTTCCGTTGCCGGAATTCTGACGGTGTCGATGTGGATCATTCCGTCGATTGGTCTGCACACCGCATTTGCGCTGCTGGTAATGACGTCGGCTGGCATTGGCAGTCTTTCATGGATGACGACGCAGATCGGTTCAAAGCGATGGTTGGCTCCAGGGTTGGGCATCGCGCTGTGTTGCTGGGCAATCACCATCGCCATCGAAGCGAGGCCGGCACTGCGGGAGTTCACTTCCGGAAAAGTTGGAACACGCTGGTTTGAATTCTCCGTGGCCAACCCCGATTCGAAGGTTTCCGAAATACGCAGATTCAAGGCTGGCAGTTCCGGGACCGTGATCATCAAAAAGCAACAGGGCAGCGATGATCATCTCGTCTACGTCGATGATCAACTGGTTGCCTCGACAAATATGGAGGCTCGCATCGATGCTCTGATGCTGGCTCATTTGCCGCTGATGCTCCATCCCGATCCGGTCGATGAGCTGACCGTGGGATTCGGCAGCGGCGGGACCAGTCACGCAATTACGACGCATGGAATTGACGCATACTGTGTTGAGATTGAGCCTGAGGTTCCGCGTTCCGCCATTTTGCTGGCGCGGCAGAATTTCGGCGTGTTAAGCCACCCGAAATTTCATCTGATTCTCAATGACGCCCGGGATCACCTGAGGATCGGTCATCAGCCGTATGATGTGATTGCCACGGATGTCACAAATCTGCAGTACAAGCAGAACAGCAGTCTATACACAGTGGAGTATTTTCAGCTCATGCAAAGGAAACTGCGTCCCGGTGGAATCGCCTGCGCATGGATTCCGATGGCTGCGATCAACACTCACGAACTTAGAATTCTAATGAAAAGTTTCCAGCACGTCTTTCCACATGCCACGCTGTGGTACATGAATCATACGCATACCAACTTCGGCATTCTCATCGGAACACCTCAGGCATTGACCATTGACTTCCAGCGAATGCAGCACTGCTTTTCAATACCCGCTGTCGCGAAGAATTTGAAACTGATCGGAGTGACTGATCCATTGCAGATCATTCACAGCCTGCATCTGGATGAACGCGGCTACATGGAATTCTGCGGTGATGTTCCGCTGCATACGGACAATGATCCGATCCTGGAATTCAGCTCCCCGCTTTCGTTCTACCAGTACAACGAAACCTTCCGCGACAACCTGCGCGCAACCCTGCAGTTCTGTCCGCAGGATTTGCGGCCTCTGATGACTGGATTTCCGGAAGAACGAAATGCGGATTGGGAACAGCACAGAGTCGCTGCGCAGAGTTTCCGCAGAGTCATGGTGTACTTCTACGATTTTCTGATTCATCGAGGCCGGAATGATCGTGACCGGGCGATTCAAAGTCTGAAAGAGGCATCCGCTTCCGCCAAAGTTGGTATGAACGCCCTGCCGCAGGACTCCGGTCGCGAACAGTTTTACGTGCAGTTCTTTTCAGCCGCTCAGAAGTGGATCGAATCCATGTAGTTCGACTGCCCCAGATTCAACTACGCGACCCCATCCAACTCGGGGCCTGTCGTTTTAATCGTTTAACGGCAAGCCGCAGGCGTCGTTGCCGCGTTTCGCCTGCGCCTGCGGCTCGCCGTTAAACGAATTTTCTGACTCTGTGAACTAAAACGACAGTCTCCTCGCCTGGATGGTGAAGCAGATGGAGAGCTAGTGCGTCGTCAGGACTAAGAATTTGGGTTGAGTCTGTAGGCCGGACCAAGCGAAGCGCCGTTCCGGCAATTGTCAGACACCTGCCGGAACGGCGCTTCGCTTGGTCCGGCCTACCCCAAAATCAAGCTTTGACCGGCGGTTTTTAGCTCTCCATCTGCTTCACCAACGGCACGAGGCCGTTGGGGTCGAATCCGGGACCGTCAGTGTAGAAGCTTGACTGCGACGGACGGCCTTACGATTCTGATCCGCTGCGGCGAATCTGGATCTTCTGTGGCAGAACTTCAGAGCGTTTCATGATCGTCACGACGAGCACTCCGTTGGCGAGTTCGGCATCGACCGTTTTTACATCCGCATTCTTCGCCAGTTGCATGCTTCGGGACAACTCACGAGCAGAGCGTTCATGCAGCACCACCTTCGCGGACTCCTGAAGCTCGGTCTTCTTTCGCTGACCGCTGATTGTCAGAACGTAGTTTTCAACCGACACAGAAATATCGTCCAATGCCACACCGGGCATGTCGCATTCCATACGGTAACGGTCTGCGGTTTCGAACAGAGTCACGGGCGGACTGCCCTTTGCCTGCGTCTCTGCCGACAGAACTCCACGCACAAACTGGTTGAGCCCACGGTCCAGTTCTTCAAACACGTTGACGGGACGACATCGTTCATTTGTACAATTCATAGCAAACTCCTGATCTGATTTTTGGAAATTCTGAAAACGGTTAATACGAAAAGTTGCAACACAGGACCGGCTCAGAAATAACTGTAGTCTTCCGGACGTGGAGCACGTTTTTAACGTGCTCGGCACGATGGAATCGTGCCCCACTTATTTCTGTCTCAGTCACTAAGCATTCGCATTGCGAATGTTGATCTTCTGCGGGCTGGATTCTGCGGAACGAAACAGTGTTAACGTCAACACGCCGTCGCGCAGGTCGGCTTCGATGCGACTTTGATCGATGCCCTCACGTACTTTCAACTCGCGTCGAAACTTGCTGAACACGCGATCGTTGAAGACTTCTTTGACACCTTCCTCAGTTTGAGGCTTCCGAAATCCTTCGATCACCAGCAATCCGTCAGTGAGCGTAATATCCATGTCCGTCAACAATGCTCCCGGCACATCAACTTCCACCGTCCAGCGATCCGCAGATTCCAAGACTGTCATTGCCCCGAACGACGAAGCAGAATCGAGTCTCGGATTACGCTCAAAGTCGCGCCGCAAAGCGGTAAATGCGCTCGGAGCTGTTCGAATTGATGTGTTCCAATGCATGGCAAAGTTCCTTTTGAAATGATTCTCCGCCTGCAAGGGTCGTCACCCTGACGATCTTTTTTGACTTGCAGTGCCAATGATGTGTTTAGCAAGCTGTGTGCCAATCAGTTGTCCATTCATCGCGATTGAATCGTAAGGAATTGTCAATAAACAACTTATGGCGTATCTGTAGGTGCAGGATTTGATCCACAAACTCCCTGCAGCCCATCGAATGGTGCCATAATGGCATTTTGTTAAATACTTCGCGCTACCGCCGTAATGGCTGCTTAATGTAATCGATGTTGTAAATGGCAGTCATGTGGATCAAACTTTGGCGGAATGATTTCACGTAGGATGGACATTCATGTCCGTCGCATGGCCATGAAACACGGTCGGGGCAAAGGTTGTTGTACCTTGACAGTCGCTCGACAATGCGACCCTGTTTGGTCAATATCTCGGACATGAATGTCCAAGCTACAGGAATCGCAGCCTTGGACCATCATTACTTCGCCTGCTCCTGAAACATCCCTATGCCGCTGATTGAATTGCGTAATATCACTAAGACGTACGACCTCGGCGAAGTCAAGGTTCATGCTTTGCGCGAGACAGAACTGTTCATTGAACGCGGAGAATACGTGGCGTTACTGGGACCGTCCGGGTCCGGTAAATCGACGCTGATGAATACGTTGGGTTGTCTGGATCGTCCGACAACCGGCAGTTATCTCTTGGACGGTCAGGAAGTCGCGACGCTCAACCGAAACGCACGAGCGACGATTCGTAACCGGCACATCGGCTTCGTCTTCCAGAATTTCAATCTGTTGGCGCGGACATCCGCGTTGGAAAACGTGGAATTGCCGCTGCTTTACGGTGCCGGAATGTCAGGGCGAGCTCGCAAGAAGCGTGCCCGGGAAATGCTGGCGATGGTCGGTCTTGAGGATCGTCTGGATCATCATCCGGGGCAGCTTTCCGGTGGTCAGCAGCAGCGCGTGGCCATTGCGCGGTCGTTGGTCACAAACCCGTCGATGCTGATGGGAGACGAACCGACCGGCAATCTGGATTCGAAAACCAGTCGCGAGGTCATCGGACTCTTTAGAAAATTGAATGAAGAACGCCAGATTACGGTCATTCTGGTCACACACGACCTCAACGTCGCCCGCCATGCCCGTCGAATTCTGGTAATGCGGGATGGGAAGATTGAAATGGATACAACGCGATTCGAGGACGCCTTTGAATCGTTACATGCGTTGGAAACCGTACCAGCCGACGAAGAGACTCCTGCGGTGCAGCCAGAACAGGCGGAATGAGTCATTCAATCGATGCTCCGCCGTCGATTCCATGCAGCATGATTCCCTACATCGAACACGCGCCAAGGATGGTTCTGTTCGTGCTGGTTGCCATGGCAACCAGCTCGTCGGTCGCCGTCGCGCAAATCCTGCCCGACGACGAACGCCACATTCGCTGGCATCAGGAAGAGAGTGTTTCGGTCTTCCACCGCAATACCGGCCCGGCCCCTGTGACCGTTGCCACGGAAGTCATCGGCCAGTCTGAGCGACTGATGACGCTCGACGAAGCCATTCGCCTGACGCTGCAGCATTCGGAAGTCATTCGCGTCCTCACCGGAGTTTCCGCCGTCTCCTCCGGTCAGACAATCTACGATACTGCCATTGCCACCACGCCGATCGATCAGGCGAAAGCGATCTTCGACCCCGTGTTCTCAGCGAACAGTTCGTTCCGTCATAACGAATTTCCAGGACTTGATGGCCTGGGAACAACGATCCTTCGTGGTGAGACGGGCGGCAACGATACAGGCGTCCTGCTGAGCGATAAGAACACATTGGGCGGCACAATCAACATGGGATTTGACAATGCCTGGGACAATAGGACGGTCGCCGGCTTTCTGAACCGCAACGCGCCTCAGGCGACACTCAGTTACACGCAGCCGTTGCTGGCTGGCTTTGGACGCGACGCCAATATTGCGCCGATCGTGATCGCGCGACTGCAGCAGGAACAGTCTTACTTTTTCTTCAAGGACGCTATGCAGGAACTGGTCCTTGGCACAATTTCTGCCTATTGGTCCCTTGTGCAGGCACGCACCGAATTGTGGGCTCGGGAACAACAGGAGGAACAGTTACTTGAAGGTGTGAAACTTGCGGAAGCTCGTAGCAAAACCGGATTGGCGAATGCAGCAGACCCGGCACAGGCAACGGTGGCATATGCCATCATCCGGGCAAACGTGATCGCAGCGCGGGCCAATGTATTACAACGCGAAGCGGCACTCCGGAATATGATCGGATTGCCACCAGAGGATGACAGTCGGATCGTACCATCCACGCCCCCCACACGAGATCAGATTCAGTTTGTCTGGGAAGAGATCAATCAGACCGCTCAGTCGCGTCGCCCGGATCTGATTGAACTGAACCTGATCCTGATGGCGGATCAGAAACGACTGGTGCAAAATCGAAATCTTGCACAACCGCAACTCGACGCAGTTGCCTTGCAGCAATGGAATGGCCTGAGCGGCCGGATCCTGAACGGCAACCGCCTGACCTCTGGACTTGATGAAAACAGCAGCTGGACGATAGGAGTCAATTTCTCAGTCCCGCTGAGTCTGCGTCAGTCCCGCGCTCAGGTGCGAAACCAGGAATTATTGATTGCAAAAGATCGCGCCAACATTCAGCAGAATTTGCATCAGATTGAGCATCTGCTGGCGACATCGCTGCGTTCGGTCGATCAAAACTTCCTGCAGT
>CAZFDW010000200.1:0-10798 GCA_964517865.1 uncultured Chitinophaga sp. | reverse complement strand
GAGTGCTTGCCACAAAAACTCACAAGAGTCACAAGAGGAAGAACAGCGGCAACGAGCGGAGCCACGCTACTTGTGGCTTGCGATTGACAACTTTTCAGCCTGGGTTGCGGGCGAAGCCCGCGCTGGGTTCTATGAATTCTAGTTACCTAACCGCACTGATTCCTGATTTCTCCAGGATCAGCTGGTCAGCTTCTTTTCGCAAGGGGGGCATCCATGTATTGCCTGGATCATGCTGGTCGATCCATCGGCAGGCGCTGTCAAATTGCTCTCTGGCGACATCATGATGGCCCAGTTGCCAGTTGATCATCGCGGCAAACAGGTATGTTGTTCCGCTCTGAAAGCCGAGTTCATCGACCTTCCGGCTGCCCTCCATGGCCGCTTGCCAGTTCCCATCGCGATAATGGGCCATGATGTAGGTGCTCCAGATGTTTCCCTCGGAAGGATTCATTGCGAGCGCTTCCTGCGTCATGGAATGCACCAGATGGATGGTCTCCGGTGATGCATCTGAACAGGACAAGTGCCAGGCACTACTCTATCACCAGGGGCCGTACCAAAGTCCCGCAGCAGGCTGCGCGCATCAAAGCGGCAGCAGGCTGCCGCAGTCCAAGGTATCAAGTGCCCGGCACCTGAAAAATTCACCGGTGAAGCCGCTGGTTCCATGACTTGTTGAAGCTCAGGATAGACGCTCTTCAAAGCACTCTGCCACTTAGATCACTTGACTCTGGACCTGGAAATCTGTCTGGCTACCGCTGTTTTTGTGAGCGGCAAAGGCGCTAGCTGCCGGTGCTGACCGAATGCACAACCCGCCGCTCACGGTTCTGGAGTAACAGGACAGACTCCTGGTCGCCGTGGACTCGCCGGGTTGGTCAGAAGAATGTGCTCGCTTTTGCATTGATCGGAGCCAGCATTTTGTCGCGGACCCAAGAAACTCAACTGCTTGACGGTTTCAGATAAAACATCAGGATCGCAATGTCTGCCGGTGTGATGCCGCTGACACGGCTGGCCTGGCCGACAGTTACGGGACGCAGGCGGTTGAGTTTTTCTTTGGCTTCGTGACGCAGTTGTGGCACGGCCAGATAGTCGAAGATATCAGGTATCTTCACAGAATCGACTTTTTGCAGTCGCGCGATGTCGGTCTCCTGACGTCGGACATAGCCGGCATACTGTGCTTCGATCATCATTTGTCGCCGCGTGTTGACTGACAGGTTCAGCTCTGTCAGTTGCGGAAACTGCTGATAGACTTCGTCCCATGTGATCGTGTTGCGGCGCAGCCATTCTTCCAGGGTCGCACCCAGCGACCGCAGTTTGCTCATTGCCGCGAATCCTTGCTGCAGATTTTCTTCGTAACGGCGAAAGCGTTCGGTACGTGCGGGGCAAACGCTGCCGATCTCAATTCCCAGCGGCGTCAACCGGCGATCGGCGTTGTCCTGTCGCAACAACAGGCGGTATTCGGCGCGCGACGTGAACATGCGATAGGGTTCATCGACGCCCTTAGTCACGAGATCATCAATTAACACGCCGAGATACGCCTGGCTGCGATCCAGCACGAACGGCCCCTTGCCCTGAATTTTCAGCGCCGCATTCAGACCAGCCATCAGACCCTGTCCGCCTGCTTCCTCATACCCCGTGGTGCCGTTGATCTGACCGGCGAAGTACAGTCCTTCCACGCGTCGCGTTTCCATCGTCGGATACAGTTGCGTTGGCGGTGCAAAGTCATATTCGACGGCGTAGCCGTACCGCATAATCTGCGCTTTTTCGCAGCCTGGAATTCGACGCACGATCTCATCCTGCACATCGCGCGGCAGACTGGTGGAAATGCCGTTGCAGTAAACTTCCTGAGTGTTGCGACCTTCTGGTTCCAGAAAAATCTGATGTGACGTCTTGTCAGCAAACCGCACGACTTTATCCTCGATCGATGGACAGTAGCGTGGTCCCGTGGACTGAATCTGTCCCGAATACATCGGGGCGCGATGCAGGTTGGCTCGGATGATTTCGTGGATTTCGTGTGTGGTGCTTGTCAGGTAACAATGAATCTGAGACTGTTCGATCCGATCATTCATGAATGAAAACGGCTCGGGATTCTCATCGCCGGGTTGAGGTTCGCAGCGGGAAAAATCGATTGTGCGACCATTCAATCGTGCAGGAGTGCCGGTCTTAAAACGGCGAAGTTCAAAACCCAGTGAGGTTAATGCACCTGAGACTCCATGCGACGCCTTGTCACCGGCTCGTCCGCCTTCTGCTTTCAATTCGCCCGTGTGCATGATGGCCTTCAGAAACGTGCCGGTCGTCAGGATCACGGCACGGGCACGGTAGAACGCATCGCCGGCGACGCGGATACCCGTGATTTTGTCGCCGTCTGTTTCAATGGATTCGACAGTCTCCTGACAGAGCGTCAGGTTCTCCTGCTGCTCAACCCGATTCTTCATCTCAAACTGATATGCCTTTTTGTCCGCCTGAGCCCGCGGACTGTGCATGGCCGGACCTTTGCCGCTGTTCAGCATCCGGAAATGAATCCCGGTGGCATCAATCACACGGCCCATTTCGCCACCGAGCGCATCGATTTCGCGGACGATCTGCCCCTTGGCAATTCCTCCGATTGCCGGATTGCAGCTCATCTGTGCGACGGTGTCGCAGTTCATCGTCAGCAGCGCCGTTTTCGCGCCAAGCCGCGCGGAAGCAAGCGCGGCTTCGGTTCCCGCATGACCGGCACCAACCACGACGACATCAAAATCATAAATGCACTTGAACGACATAATAAATTTCTGCACTCTGAGTGCCGTACACCAGGAGTTGATTTAATACCAACCCGAAGCGCCAGCGAGGCCAAAGAGGCGAAATCCTCGCTGGCGCTTCGGGTTAGTATGAGTTTTGGTTCGAAAACACGACTCAATCAACAGCCCGCCAGCGTCCGCCTGGACACTGCGCAGCTCAGTCGCTCTGCGGCTGTGATTCCGCTGTCACAATGTCATCATGGTATCGAGGTCGAATTATGGTGACCAGCTTGCGGCATCGTTTTCGCACGGACGACATGCTGGACTCTCGATAGATTGAGTTCTGTCAGAATTTCGCCATGATGCTGAACAGGCACTCCATCCCCGCACACGCCCCGCCCCTTCCCGCCGGAGAAATCTCACATGTTTTCTATGTTTGATCCACGCAACCGCCTTCGATCAGGGCTTGTCTTCGCCTTCTGGCTTCTGCTGGCTAACTTCCGGAGTCCATTCATGTTACACGCGGAGGAATTCAATTATGACGAATCCAAAGTGCCTCCGTATACGCTGCCGGAACTGTTGAAGTGTGAGGATGGTACGGTGGTCGATTCTGCCGACGGATGGAATACGAAGCGCCGGCCCGAAGTCCTCAGAATGTTCGAAGAGCATGTGTTCGGAACTCTGCCCGCCGGGAAGATTCCGCTCCGCACGAAAGTTCGCTCATCCGTGTCTGATGCTCTGGATGGCAAGGCGCTTCGTCGCGAAGTGACGGTGTACTTTTCAGACGATGACAGCGGGCCACAAATGGATCTGCTGATCTACACCCCCGCGAATGCCACGAAGTCAGTGCCCGCATTTCTGGGATACAATTTTAACGGCAACCATGCGGTTGAAAAAGATCCCCGCATTCATCTGACCGAATCATGGATGCGAAACAACAAAGATCAGGGCATCGAAGACAACAAGGCGACGGAGGCATCTCGTAGCTCAGAATCCAGCCGCTGGGCCGTGTCCACGATCATCAGTCGGGGTTACGGACTGGTCACGATCTATTACGGCGATGTCGATCCTGACTTCGATGATGGATTCAAAAACGGCATCCATGCCCTGTTCGAAAAAGGCAATTCACCGCGCGCCGGCGATGCGGGCGGTTCCATCAGTGCCTGGGCCTGGGGCTTGAGTCGCGCGCTGGATGTGCTCGAATCAGACAAGGCGATCGATGCAAAGAAGGTGGCCGTCTTCGGACATTCACGACTTGGCAAGACATCACTTTGGGCTGGTGCGACGGATCAACGATTTGCCATGGTGATCGCCAATGAATCCGGGTGTGGCGGCGCGGCACTGGACAAGCGGATTTTTGGTGAGACTGTCAATCGAATCAACACGTCATTCCCTCACTGGTTCTGCGTCAATCATCGCAGGTACAACAATCACGAAGCCGACATGCCGGTGGACAGTCACATGCTGATTGCTCTCAGCGCACCGCGGCCCGTGTACGTGGCGAGTGCAGAAGAAGATACGTGGGCAGATCCCTATGGCGAATATCTCGGACTGTATCACGCTGGTCCGGCGTTCCGTTTGTTTGGGAAGAAGTTGTTTGAATCGGATCAGATGCCAGCAGTCGATTCGCCCGTGCAGTTGGATGTGGCTTACCATATGCGAACCGGAAAACATGATGTGACCGATTACGACTGGGACCAGTATCTGACGTTTGCAGATTCGCATCTGCGGTAGGAGTTTATCAATCGTGCTCTTGCCTCAGCTTTGTCGAATCGTATTTCTCGTAACAACTATTCTCGTGGCCACAGGTTGCCTGATGTCAGACGCCATTGCTCAAAGTCTTTTGTCCCCCGAAGTTCACGGCGATGGTCGTGTCACACTGCGACTACGGGCGGCAAAAGCGGCGGAAGTCGAGGTGTCACTGGCTGGGAAAAAATTACCGCTGATGAAGAATGACAAGGGAGTCTGGGAGGGAACCAGCGCGCCTTTGGCACCGCAGATCTACGACTACACGTTCAAAGTCGATGGAACCGACATGATTGATCCATCCAATCGACGGGTTCAGAAATGGCTGACGCTTGCGAGCATGGTTGAAATCCCGGGAACGCCGCCGCTGCTGACCGAGTTTACCGATGTGCCTCATGGGACAGTCCGTCGCATGATCTATCCGTCCGTGAGCGTTGGCCATTCTCGCCCCGTGATGATCTACACGCCACCGGGATACGAATCGTCAAATGATCAGACGCATCCACTGGTCGTGTTGTTGCATGGTTACGGGGACGATGAAACGGCATGGACTGATGTCGGTCGGGCTCACCTGATTGCGGACAATCTGATCGCGGCAGGCCGGATTGAGCCCGTAATCATCGTGATGCCTTACGGTCACCCTGAACCGATTCAGCTCAGCGAACGACCCGACAACTATTTTCAACGTAACAACGATCTTTACGAAAAAGACATCACGAAAGATCTTCTTCCATACATTGAAGAAAGATTCCATGTCCGAACTGACGCCGCCGGACGATCGATCGTCGGCTTGTCGATGGGAGGTGGACATGCTCTCGATACGGGACTGAGGAATATCGACAAGTTCTCTTCGATCGGAGCTTTCAGTGCTGCGACGCCGGAGTTGGAAACACCAGCCTTGCTGCAGCAATATCCGTCATTGTCCGGCACTGAGCCTGTAGCCAACACCCTGCGACATCTTTGGATACCGATCGGCGACAAGGATTTTCTGCTGGAACGCAACGACAAATTCGTCGAGCAACTACGAACCGCTGGTGTGAAATCTGATTACGTCAAAACCGAGGGTGGTCATGAATGGAAGCTGTGGCGCGACTACCTGCCGCAGTTTCTTGAGAAAGTGGTCGCCAAATGATCTCCAAAACATTGCTGATTCGATTTATCGGTTGAATTGAGCAACCCTGAGTTGTGATGATATCCATTCCACGCTGTCTGAACACCTCTTTATCCCACCACAGATTCCTCCTTCTCATGAGAACGCTGATACAGACGGTCATTTTATTGGCCATTACGGTTCCGATGGTCTCGCAGGCTGCGGACGATGAAGGCGTGCAGTTCTTCGAACAGAAGATTCGCCCGGTGCTGGTGGAGCATTGTTATGGCTGCCACTCGGTTGAAGCACGGGATAATAAGAAGCTGCAGGGCGAGTTGTATCTCGACTCAGCGGCTGGAATTGCGACAGGCGGTGAATCGGGTGAACTGGTGCTGGTCAAGGGGAAATCGGGGGAGAGTCTGTTGCTCAAAGCGCTGAAGTATGATGGCATGGAAATGCCTCCCACCGGCAAGCTGCCTGACGACGTGATCGCCGACTTCGCAAAGTGGATCGATCTCGGAGCACCTGACCCGCGCGATGGCGAGGCCCCGGTCAAACCGAAGCGCGAGATCAACCTCGACGAAGGTAAACAGTGGTGGGCGTTCCAGCCGCTGAAAGAAGTCGCGTTGCCGGACGCTCAGAAGCCGGTCGATGGTTTTATCCGACAGGCTCAGGAGGCGCAGGGGTTGAAGCCGAATCACCCGGCCAGCAAAGAAAAATTGATCCGCCGGGCGTACTTCGATCTGATCGGCCTGCCGCCGACTCCGGAACACGTATCCGCATTCGTCGCGGACACGTCGCCGCAGGCGTTTGAGAAGGTTGTCGATGAACTGCTCGCGAGGCCCGCGTATGGTGAGCGATGGGCGCGTCACTGGCTTGACGCCGCACGTTTCGCCGAGAGCGGAGGCTATGAATTCGATGGCTTTCGTCCGGGAGCTTATCACTATCGCGACTGGGTCATTCGCGCTCTCAACGATGACATGCCCTACAATCAATTCGTACGGATGCAGTTGGCCGGGGATGTGCTCGCCCCTGATGACATTGAAGGTGCGGCAGCCACCGGATTTCTCGTGGCCGGGCCATATCCCGGGCAGATCACGGCCAAGACCGTCGAGCGGATTCGCTATGACCAGCTTGACGACATGATGATGACAATCGGGGGCTCAATGCTGGGGTTGACGCTGGGCTGCGCTCGGTGTCATGAACACAAGTACGATCCGATTCCGCATCAGGACTACTACTCTCTGGCGGCGTCTCTGGCCCAGACGGCGCACGGCCCGCGCACGCTGGATCTTGATGCAGCGGCAACACAACGTGCGAGCGAGAAACACCAGGCCGAACACGAACCTCTTGTCACTGCCCTCACCGCGTTTGCATCGAATGAACTGCCGGCGCGTTTCACGGCATGGCAGGGCAGCGACCTGGCACAGCAACCCGAAGCGACTCGCTGGCAGGCACTGGAACCGATTGCACTCGAAGCCGAGCGATCCTGGCTGAAGGAACTTCCGGGCGGGATCGTCGCGCACGACGGCCTGCTGAATCCGGGGACGAATGTACGGCAACGCGGTCAGCGTCGGAATGTCCGCAATGAAGAACAGTATCGACTGACATTTCAGACGCATCAAAAGAATGTCCAGTCGCTGCGTCTTGATGCCTTCACCGACAAGTCATTGCCACAACGTGGACCGGGGCTCAGCGGCGACGGCAGTTTTCAACTTGCCGAGATCACGGTCACCGCTCGTCCGCTCGATCCCCAGGCCGGCGACGCTGCTCAGGTTCTTAAGCTGAAGCCGGCCTTCGCCGCATTTGAAGATCAGGATCAACCGCTGGCGAACGCAGTCGATGACAAACCTTCGACGGCGTGGGTGGTGCGGACGACCGCGAAGAAAGACAACGCGGCGATCTTCGAATTTGAATCGCCCCTCGCGGGCTTCGCGAATGGAACAGAGCTGATCGTCGAAATGAAGTTTCGCGACCTGGGGATCGGTCGCCTGCGAATCGCACTCAGCGTCGAGCCAAATCCGGCGACATGGGCAGGTGAAGTTTCAACTCAGCATGTCGGCGAACTCAGGGCGATCGTCGCCGCACACAGCAAGGAACTGCCCGAACAAGTGCGAGTTCCAATGACTCGCTGGTTCGCCCCGTTCGATGCGGAAACCGCGAGAGTCTTTCACGCGGTCCGTGATCATGCGGCAGCCTCACCGCGACCGGATCTGCAGGAAGTCTATACCACCATCGCCGGCGGACAGGATGTCTACTTCCTGCGACGCGGCGAGGTGGATAACAAGCAGGACAAGGCGGAGCCAGGTTACCTGCAGGTTTTGTGGCGAAGCAGTGAGCCGGCGAAACCCGTGCAAACGCCGGCCCCGGAGAATCCTCGCGTCTCGATGGCCAACTGGATGACCGACATCGAACACGGTGCCGGGCCGCTGCTGGCGCGGGTCATCGTCAACCGTCTCTGGCAGCATCATCTGGGAGAGGGAATCGTCGGCACCCCGAATGACTTTGGTGTTCAAGGGGATCGGGCGACACATCCTGAACTGTTAGAGTATCTTGCGGCAGAACTTGTGCGCGGCGGCTGGAGGCTGAAGCCACTCCACCGAGCGATCATGCTCAGCGACGTCTATCAGCAATCGCACGAAATTGATTCCGACAATCTGAAGATTGACCCCGCCAATCGCTACTGGTGGCATTTTCAACCGCATCGACTGGAAGCGGAAACCATCCGCGACGCACTGCTTGCCACCGGTGGCAATCTTGACAGCACAATGTTCGGGCCAAGCTTGCTGGATGACAGCCCGCGTCGCAGCGTCTACCTGAGAGTCAAGCGGAGCGAGTTACTCCCGGTCATGACCATGTTCGACGCTCCGGAACCGACTCAAAGTATCGGCGAGCGAAGCGTCACAACGGTCCCGACACAGGCTCTGGCAATGATGAACTCACCACTCGTACGACAACAGGCTGAAAAACTATTCGCTCTGATCAAGCCGGCAACAGACGTACCGTTGTCTGCGGCGATCGATCGCGGTTACGAGATCGCCTTCGGCAGGTCGCCGACGGACGCCGAGCAAGCCCGCATGTTGGCATTCATCGAGCAGCAGCGGACCGCAATGGGCGGCGACTCACCGGAGTCAACAGACAAAGCCCTCATCGAATTCTGCCATGTCCTGTATTGTCTGAATGAATTTGTATACATCGACTGAGAGACTATCCCATGTTCAACTTCTACTCTCCTGCCGAAATTGTTTTGCCCGCCCGTCGGCGTTTTCTGCAGCAGGCGGGGCTTGGCTTCGGTTCAGTTGCACTCGCCAGCATGCTTCAGGATGAGACAGGCGCGGCTGCGGATGCCACAGATCCTCTTGCTCTCCGACCTCCCCATTTTGCAGGCAAAGTGAAGTCGATCATCTGGTTGTTCATGACAGGAGCGCCATCGCAGGTTGATACATGGGACTACAAGCCTGAGTTGCAGAAGCGAAACGGCGAACAACTCGCTGGATCCGACCCTCAGACCGGGTTTTTTACGACAAGTGGCAAGTGCCTCAAGTCACCGTTTGCATGGGCGCAGCATGGGGAATCTGGTTCATGGGTTTCGGACCTGTTTCCTCATCTTTCGCAGCACGTCGATAAAATGTGTTTTCTGCACTCGATGTATCTGAAGCAGAACAATCACGCACCTGCGTCACTCGAACTGATGTGTGGCACCAATCGTCCAGGACTTCCCGCGCTCGGTGCCTGGATGACGTATGGCCTGGGATCACAGAATCAGAATCTTCCATCGTTTGTGGTACTGCATGACACACGACCGCGCGGGGACGATCAGATCTGGTCGGCCGGTTTCCTGCCCAAGACGTATCAGGCTCTGACACTCGATGCGCGTCGTAAGGAATCAATCGACAATCTGGCGCGCGATGGCAAACACTCCGACGTTCAGCAGCGTTCGCAACTTGATCTGCTCCGCGAGTTGAATCAAACGCACGCTGCCAACCGACCAACTCAGGCCGATCTGGCGGCGCGGATCAACTCGTTTGAACTGGCCTACCGCATGCAGATGGCGGCTCCCGAAGCCCTTGATCTGGCGAGCGAGTCGGAAGAGACGCACAAACTGTACGGGATGGATCGCCCTGAGTGCTCTACTTTCTCACGGCAGTGCCTGCTCGCGCGGCGCCTGGTCGAACGCGGCGTGCGGTTTGTTCAGATTTTTGCCGGCAAAGGTGTAGGTGGTGACGGCAGCGTGAATGACGTCCCGTGGGATTGTCACAGCGATGTGGAAACGAACCACCGATCCTGTGGCCTGCACACCGATCAACCCGCCGCTGCACTGCTGGCCGATCTGGAATCGCGCGGGCTGCTGGATTCAACGCTTGTCATCTGGGGCGGCGAGTTCGGCCGGACTTCCGATTCGCAGGGCGACAAAGGGCGCGATCACAACCCCAATGGCTTTACCATCTGGCTGGCCGGAGCGGGAGTCAAGGGAGGCTTGCATTATGGTGCGACCGATCCCTTCGGCTATAAGGCGGTCGAAAACAAAGTCCACGTGAATGATCTCCATGCCACACTGCTGCATCTGCTCGGACTTGAACACACAAAGCTCACCTACCGATTCAATGGCCGCGACTTTCGCCTGACCGACGTGGGAGGCGATGTGCTGAAAGACATCCTTGTATAAAGTCAATGACGAGTTGATCCGGGCAGGACTTCTGTAGCGACCTGGCAGAACCGGATGGCAGCGATTTCAAGTTGACGATTATCGTCGATCCAGCGTCAGCAGACCGGCAATCGTCATGCCGATGCCAATCAGCCCGAAGATCGAAAGTGACTCGCCAAAAATCATCACAGCTCCGACGGCGCACAATGCGTTCTGAGACGCATTGATCACGTTGGCGCGACTGATGGTCAGATGCCGCATTGCATGCGTGATCGCATAGAAGCCCAGTGCATTGAAGATTCCGGCGATGGCAATCTTCGCCCACTCGGCGGGTGTTGTCGCGGCGATCGTGTGCGGTGGCAGCAGGCAAATGCTCAGAGGACACAACATCAGAAAACCAGCGGCACTGAACAGAAACAGCGTCGCTGCTACCGGCATTTGCGACCTGACCGCCTTACGAATGTAAACGCCTGTGATTCCATAGGCCAGGCCCGAGATGACCGCCAATGCAACACCGGTCGCGGTGCCCCAATCTCCGGCCGTCGGAACCGCGACCGCTCGATTTCTGGCTGCGGTCGAAAGAAACACGATCGACGCGACCATCAA
>CAZFDW010000199.1:0-10800 GCA_964517865.1 uncultured Chitinophaga sp. | reverse complement strand
TGCTCGACGAGAACATCGACTCGCTCGACATGCTGCTGCGCGGCAAAGCCGATCTCGCGATGGACGTCGTGAATCTGAAGATCAGCAAACTCGGAGGGTTGACGAAAATCAGGCAAGCCCGCGATCTGTGCGTATCGATGGGGATTGCCATGACGCTCGAAGACAGTTGGGGCGGCGACATCACGACGGCGGCGATTGCTCATCTGGCCCACAGCACGCCCGAGGAGTTTCGTTTCACCAGCACGGATTTCAACAGCTACGTGACAGTCAGCACGGCCACTGGCGCACCACAGCGTGAAAATGGCTACATGAAAGCATCGACGGAACCGGGGCTGGGAATCACTCCGCGAATGGACGTGCTCGGAAAACGGATCGTCGAGGTCGAATGATTACGGCACGCAATTTGTGAGCGGCAAGGCGCTAGCCGCCGGTCTTAAGGAATCTCACCGGCGGCTAGCGCCTTGCCGCTCACGGACGGAAACCATTCCACAACCAACAGCGAAAGAAACAGCAATGCGACGAATCTCCGCAATCATCACTTCCTGGCTTGTGTTATCCAATACTATTGTAGCTGCCGACGATCGAGCCGGTCATACACAAATCCTGGCCGAAACCGAGTCCCGGTTGAAGGGGATCTACGAACGCGGCGAGTTTCGCCCCCGGATGTTCCAGGCGGAATGGCTGCCCGACAGTTCTGGATACACGGTCCAGGAACTTAATCCAAAAACGGACGAGCGGATCAGGGCCAGCTACGATGTTCGCACGGGCGAACGTACCGAACCGAAATCTGAAGAAGCAGAGCAATCGGAACGCGGGCCGCTTCTTTCACCGGACGGTAAAAGAGTGCTGGAGTTTCAGGAGCGAAATCTCTTCGTGCGCGATCTGGTCAGCGGGCAGCGAATTCAATTGACGAAGCATTCCGCCGAACAAGACATCTCGTATCACAATCCGATTTGGAGCCCCGATGGGAACCGAGTTGTCTTTGTTGAGTCCGATGCCACCCACGTGCGGCAGCGACCAGTCCTCGTGCCTGATGATCCGTCATATCCGGGAATTCAGAATCACAGGTTTGCGAGAGTCGGGGAAAAAATCGAGAAGCTTCGCGTCGGTGTTGTGAATTCCGATGGACAAAACATGCAATGGCTAACCATTCAACAACCGGAAGAAGGTTTTTATCTGGGACAAGTCGATTGGGCGGGAAACTCGGAAGAAGTGCTTGTGGAAAAACTGAGCCGCTTCCGTGACCAGCGTGATTTTCTGCTAGCGACAATCGGTGGCGACGTGAAGCAGATCTTTCACGAATCGAACGACGCATGGGCGGAGTCGAGTCAGGGAAAGAATTCCGGTTTGACCTGGATTCGCGGCGGCCAGGCATTTGTTGTGGTGAGCGAAAAGGACGGCTGGCGCCATGCATTCCTCTGGTCACGCGAAGGCAAGGAGTTGGCGTTACTGACACCGGGCGAGTACGACCTCATTGATCGCGCGGCGCTTGATGAAGTCGGAGGTTGGTATTACTTCTATGCATCTCCGGACAATGGAACACAGAAGCATCTGTACCGTGTGCCCCTTGATGGGTCTGGCAAGTTGGAGCGAATCACTCCTCCGGACCAACCCGGCACACACAACTACGATTTCTCGCCTGATGCCCGGTGGGCCTTTCATACGTATTCTACGCTGGATTCACCGCCGCTCGTTGAACTTATCGAGCTATCCGGGCATCGGGTTGTTCGAACGCTGGAAGACAACAGCGAACTCCGCGAGAAGATGAAGGGCGTCGTATCACATCCGACCGATTTCGTTCAACTCGACATTGGCGACGGCGTTTCGATGGATGCATGGATGATCAGGCCAAAGGACTTTGATCCGTCAAAAAAATATCCCGTCTTCATTTACGTTTACGGCGAGCCTCATGCGCAGACCGTACTGAATGAATGGGGAGCAGCCCAGATTGATTTTCATCGTGTCGTCGCCGATCTGGGGTATCTGGTGGTTTCGATCGACAACCGTGGTACTCCCGCACCGAAGGGGGCTGCCTGGCGGCGCTCGATTTTCGGCAGTCTGGGACCGCTTTCCACCGAGGAACAGGAAGCGGGACTCAGGGAGATGGGCAGGATGCATCCGTACGTGGATCTTTCTCGAGTTGGAATTTGGGGTTGGAGCGGTGGCGGATCGAACACGCTGAACGCTATGTTTCGCAAGCCCGATTCGTATCACGTGGGAATTGCTGTGGTTCCCAAGCCGCAGCCCCATCTTTACAACGCCTGGTTTCAGGAAATCTTCATGCGAACCCGCGAAGTGAATTCCGACGGATATGAAAGAGCGGCAGCGATCAACTACGCTGCTGGTCTGAAGGGCAAATTGCTGATCATCACGGGGTCGGGCGAAACGAATACTCACATTCAAATCATCGAAGGACTCGTTGATCGGCTCATCGAACTCGGTAAACCGTTTGATTACATGGTTTATCCCAATCGGGACCACGGCCTTCGCGAAGGGAGCGGGACGTTGGTGCATGTCAGAATGCTGATCATCCGATATCTCCTCGAACATCTTCCACCCGGAGCGCGTTAGGATCGGTGCGATAATAACTCTCGGTTCTAAAAAGGAGGCATCAGTTGATGCCACCAATCACGGAACATGTTGCCTGTGCCTCGGACGCGGGAGGGTGAACAAGCGGACTCGCAATTCATGGCAAGAAGATTATAGGTAGTAAAATTAAACAACTCCAATGCGACTCATCTTCTTACCTCGTAATTTTCTTGCCTAAACAAAACCAGACTGTCATTTGCACCCCAGCCTTAATGCCGACGCCAATTCGAAAGTCCTGATGAAGATCACTCTCATTGCCCTTTCACTCGCCGTCATGTTCGCCGCGCAAGCCCCGGCTTTTGGGGCAGGCGATGTCGTTCCCGAAGGGGCCATGCACGACTGGAACCTCGGCCCCACAGGACTGCGCGGCTGGATGTTTTGCGACAAGATGGTGACCACGGGTGCCCGCGAGATTTCCGTCACTAAAGTGGAAAAAGGAGCCCCCGCAGATGGCGTGTTCCTCGTGGGCGACACGATCCTGGGTGTCGGAGGCAAGCCGTTTTCCTTCGATCCTCGTACCGAATTTGGAAAGGCTGTCACTGAGGCTGAATCGGATGCTGGTGAAGGCAAACTGACACTGACTCGTCAAAGGGATGGCAAGACTCAGGATGTCGTCATCCAACTTCCAGTGCTTGGCAGTTACAGCGATACTGCGCCTTTTGACTGTCCGAAATCGAAGCGAATTCTGGAACAGGGGTGCAAGGCTCTCGCTGTTCGCATGGCTGATCCGGCATATAGTGAGGATTCCAATCTGGATCCCATTCCAAGATGCCTGAACGCGCTCGCCTTGTTGGCCAGCGGGAATCCCGACTACCTCCTGCTGGTCAGGAGAGAATCCCAGTGGGCTGCGGACTACTCGGCCGACAGTTTTCAAACATGGCATTACGGGTACGTCATAATGCTGCTCTCCGAGTATGTCATGGCGACCGGAGACCAATCAGTCATGCCTGGCCTGCGGCGTCTCGCGATGGAAGCCGCCAAGGGGCAAAGTGCCGTCGGCTCGTGGGGTCACGGGTTCGCGATTGCTGACGGTCGCCTCGGCGGCTACGGAATGATGAATGCTCCTGGGCTGCCGCTGACAATTTCCCTCTTGATGGCCCGAGAAGCCGGCGTGAAAGATCCCGAGGTGGCCCGTGCCATTGAACGCAGTGCCCGCTTGTTGCGATTCTATATCGGCAAAGGTGCGATCCCGTATGGTGATCATCACCCGTGGATTGAGACTCACGAAGACAACGGCAAGTGCGGAATGGCCGCAGTCCTGTTCGACCTGTTGGGTGAGGTGAATGGCGCAGAGTTCTTTTCCCGCATGAGCATCGCCTCGCACGGACCAGAGCGAGACGGCGGACACACGGGGAACTACTTCAACATCCTATGGGCCATGCCCGGCGTCGCTCAGTCCGGTCCCCACGCGACCGGGGCGTGGATGAACGAGTTTGGCACCTGGTATTTCGACCTTGCGCGGAAATGGGACGGTAGCTGGCTGCACCAGGGGCCGCCGGAGATTGAGGACGACAGTTACGCAGGATGGGACAGCACCGGGGGTCACCTTCTGGCCTATGCGATGCCGCTGAAGAAGATTTATCTCACAGGCAGACGCCCGGGCGTTGCCCCGCAGCTGGATGCCGCCGCGTCCCAATCGCTGATCCTTGATGGCCGCGGCTGGAACAATGAAGATCGAAACAGCGCTTATGACAAACTCAGCGCAGATCAGCTCCTCGCACGTCTCGGTAGTTGGTCGCCAGTGGTTCGTGAGCGAGCCGCGATGGCGTTGGCTCGCCGCAACGAAGTGTCAATTCCGCCTCTGTTGAAAATGCTTGAGTCTCCTGCCATCGAATCACGCTACGGCGCCTGCCAGGCGTTGGTAGCTCTTCGTACACGTGGAGCGCCTGCTGTGAAACTACTTCGGCGATCGTTGTCCGAAAACGATCTCTGGCTGCGAATCAAAGCTGCAGAGGCCCTTGCAGGCATCGGTGCTCCTGCCTTGGAAGCCGTCCCGCAACTTCTTGAGCAGCTGGCGCAGGCGGACATGGAGAACGATCCTCGCGGTATGCAGCAGCGTTATCTGTCGTTCGCCCTTTTTGATTACGACGGTGGCATGCTCAGTCAGTCGCTTGATGGAATCGATCGCGATTCGCTCTACAAGGCTGTAAGAGCTGGGCTCAGGAACCAGGACGGTCGTGCACGTGGCAGCATCGGATCCGTTTATCGAAATCTCTCCGCCGACGACATCAAACCATTGTTACCCGCCATCTATCAGGCTGTCGTCGAACCCGCTCCCAGCGGAGAGATGTTCGCCGACTCGATTCGCGTGGAAGGGCTCCGGCTGTTAGCCAAACATCGGATCGAGGATGGAATTCCTGCCTGTGTTCAATACACTCGTGATCAGAATCCATGGGACAGCCAGGAGCGGACACCTGAATTGATGAAAGTCCTGCTCAGCTATGGTTCTCACGCAAAGTCAGTCATTCCGGAGCTGACGAAGATCGCCGACTACTTCGAAAATGACGAACCTGATTTCCCTCCGGATCTGATGGTCATGAAGGCCAGGAGCGTCCGAGAGACGATCCGTGCGATCGAAGCTTCAAAGGACACGCCGAAACTTATCTCACTTAAATCGCATGAGCTTAAATAATATGACAACCAAACTCACACTCGTTGTTGGCCTGCTGCTGATTTTCGTGGCCGGCCTCTATGCCGAAACATCGCAGGCTGAAGAACGCGATGCCGATACGAAGACCCTGCGAGTCTTTATCTTTGCAGGTCAATCCAACATGGTTGGGTCTGATTCAAGAGTGAAAGACATCAACCGCTTTCCGCCCTTTGCCGGCGTAGATCAACCTCAGGACAAGGTCTTGTTCTCTTACAACATCGGACGTGAGGAAAAGAGAACCTCGAACGGTTGGGTCCATTTGCAGCCTGTTGACGACGTCGTCGGGCCGGAATTGAGTTTTGCCAGAAGAGTATCGCGAGAAATCAAGGCACCCATTGCCATCATCAAATGTGCTGCCGGTGGTACGACGCTGGGAGCAGACTGGAATCCGGACGAGCCCAGTGGCTTTAAGCTTTACCCCGAAGCATTGAAGTTGATCCAATTGTCACTGGCCGAACTGGACCGGAAGAAAGTGGCCTACCGGATCGAAGGCTTCATGTGGCATCAAGGTGAAAACGACATGTTCAGCGACGAGTTCAAGCCGAACTATGGAAACAACCTGAAAAACTTTCTGGCGAAATGGCGGCGTGACCTTGAGGCTCCCGATCTGAAGTTCTACATCGGGGAACTCTGCACCAAGACGATCTGGGGCATGGACAATCGCGACAACATGTATGCCATCCGGGCGGGGCAGAAAGCCGTCACCGAATCAGATCCGCTGGCCGAATACATCCCGACTTCTCATGACGCAGTGGAGATTGGCGGCGGGGAAGGATTGCACTATCACTATGGAACTCTCGGGCAACTTGAGCACGGCATGAACTACGCTGATGCGTATCTCAGAACGATCGGAAAGAAGCTGGCCATCGATCGCCCGCTCAAGATTTTGCCCTATGAAAAAGGGAGCGCGGTCAAGTTGTTCATCCTTGCCGGGCATCGCAATATGGAGGGCGAACGGGCATTCAGGCAGGACCTTGAAACGCTGGCAGATGGGAAGGCCCTGGCAAACGATAATGACAGGATCGCTTTCAAGTACAGCATCGGAGGCGGCTACAAAGTCTCGAACGGGTGGGAACCTTTAGGCCCCGCAGGATTCTATGACACGTTCGGTCCTGAGCTGAGTTTTGGGAAGGCGCTGCAAGGCAACGTTCCCGGTAACATTGCCATCGCCAAGTTTACACACAGTGGTTCGCAGATCAACGATTGGACTCCACAGGGAACAGACGCGAAAGACCGCAACCTCTACGCGCAGTTCATGACCTTCATTCAGAAATCCCTCAAAGAACTTGAGACCAAGGGTCACACCGTGGAATTGGCCGGCATCTTCTATCATGTCGGGGAAAACGACATGGCCTTTGGGCCATATCGCAAAGACGCGGCCAAATGGTTGCAAATGACAGTTTCCCAAAGCCGCCAGGACCTTGGGCTTCCTTCACTGACATGGTATGTCAGCCAACAACCGCCCACCGATGAGGACGGCCTCAACAAGATTGATGTAACCGCTGACCTGGCAGCCATCGCCGCCGCAGACCCAAGGTTCATTCACCTCAAGGCTTTCAGTCTTCCACCGCAAACAGAGAAGCTGGTCATCACCGCAGCGGGAATTGTCCGATTGGGAGAATTGCTTGCCGAAAGCTACATCGAACACAGGTAACGAACTAATGCCTGATGCGGCGCTGACCAACCATCGACGCGATTCAACAGCGATTGAAACAACCATGAGTCGTGTTTTCGTGTTCATAACTTCGTGGCTCGTTCACTCGTTTGCTGCTGCTGGCGACCCCGCTGTACCTGGCAATCATCCATTGACACAGGCACAGGCGGGGAGCGTGCTGATTTCGGAGCTTCGCTGCGCGGCGTGTCACAGTGGGGTTGATCGTAGCTCTCTGCCGGAGAAAACTGCTCCGGATTTGATCGAAGTCGGTGCGAGAGTCTCTCCGGAATACCTCCGGCGGTTTCTGGCGGCACCGTCGTTGGCTCATCCGGGGACAACGATGCCGGACGTGCTGGTGTCGAAAACGGAAAAGGAACGAGACACGATTGCTGAGGCTCTGTCGCATTTTTTGATCGCACAGTCCAGGGGAGTGTTTCACGGAGAAGTAACCGAGCCGATGGATCGTGATCAGGGCCAGTCGCTGTATCACTCAGTTGGCTGTGTTGCGTGTCATGGTCCAAAGGAAGTTCCGCCGGAGGTGGAGAAACGCAACGACGAGGAAGAAGACCAGGACACGCGGGCGATTGCGAAAGAATCCATCAAGCCGAGCGCAGTCCCGCTTGGGCATGTGGCTGACAAGTACAGTGCAAAGTCGCTCAGCGAATTCCTGTTTCAGCCGTTGCAGGTCAGGGCTTCCGGTCGAATGCCCGATATGAAGCTGACTCCTGCAGAGTCCCTGGCAATTGCAGGTTATCTGACTGGAGAACGGCCGCAACAGGCGACCGCCCTGGTTCCCGAGGCACCGCTGGTGTCGCTGGGGAAAAAGTACTTTCAGAAACTGAACTGTGCTGCCTGTCATTCGCTGCCTGGCATTCCGCCTGCTCCGCTGATTGGTTCGGTGCGAAACGCGGATCTGTCGCGAGGATGTCTGTCCAGGACAGGTGATCGCAGTCCCCGGTTTCAACTCGAAGACGCACAGGTCGAGGCAATTCAGGCTGCGCTTCGAGCAGAGCCGACTGTGGACTCAGACAAGCTTGTGGTGGCGAAAATGCTGACTGCATTTCACTGCATCGCCTGTCATGTTCGCGAAGACTTTGGCGGCGTTCACGAAACACACAACCCGTTCTTTGCCACCAGCGAGCAGAAGCTGGGAGACGACGGTCGCATCCCGCCGCCGCTCACGCTGGTCGGGGCCAAGCTGCAACCGGCGTGGATGAAGAAGGTACTCTTCGATGGTGAAAGTGTTCGCCATTACATGGCCACTCGCATGCCACAATATGGCAATGCAAATCTCCTGCATTTGCCAGAAGTCTTCAGTCGTCTCGACGTCATGATAACCTCGAAAATGAAGATCCCGAGTCCGGAAAGTCGCTCAGAAAGCGAGCGCGAACGAGAAAAACTGCTTCGCGCCGGTGGCCGGGAATTGCTGGGTGACAAGGGCCTGAACTGCATCGCCTGTCACAACTTCAATGGAAAAGCTGCGGCGGTCAATCAGGGAATTGACCTGTTGACCACTTATCAGCGTCTACAGCCAGGGTGGTTCAACGCCTATCTACGCAACCCGGGCGAGTTTCGTCCAAGGACCATCATGCCGACGGCGTGGCCCAACGGCGTAGCCGCACACAAGACGATTCTGGACGGCAACACGGACATGCAGATTGAAGCCATCTGGTACTACCTGTCGCTCGGAACATCAGCTGCCGATCCGTCCGGTCTCCGCGCCGTGAGCACGAAACTGACGGTCAATGACCAGGCCAGAACGTATCGCGGACGCAGTCGAGTGGCGGGCTTTCGAGGCATCGCCGTCGGCTTACCTGAGAAGCTGAGTTATGCGTTCAACGCGGAAACCGGAACGCTGTCAGCCATCTGGCAGGGTGAGTTCATCGGCGTGAATTGGAGTGGCCAGGGTTCCGGAGATTTCAATCCGAGCAACGAACCAATCACTCTGCCTCAGGATGTTTCATTTGCGCAGCTTGCGGATGCAAACTCTCCGTGGCCGCTGCTACCGGTGATGACCAAAGAGGCTCGGACGAATCCCAATCCGCTCTATCCCAAAAACGTCGGCTATCAATTCCTCGGGTACTTCCTTGGCGAATCGTCGATTCCCACGTTCATGTATCGCAGCGGCACGATTGAGATCGAGGATCGATTGGTGGCGACAGGAGCAGAAGAGCAACGACAGCTGAAACGCATTCTGCAGTTTGACTCGCCAACGCCGCAAACCGTTTGGTTTCGCGGACTCACGGGAGACATCAGCCATGAGTCCGAACGTGTCTTCCGAAGTGGCCGATTGCGGCTGACGATTCCCAGGACGGAAGCGAAACTGAGATCGCTGTCTGACGAACCCGGGCAATCGGAGTTGCTGCTGCGACTGCAAATTCCCCAAGGCAAATCATCTCTCGAGTTCCTCTATGAACCACTTGAAAAATAGTCAGACGCAACTTCTCTGTCTGCTGCTTCTGATCGCGATGTCCGCGCTTGGTGCTCTGCGCGCCGAGGAGGTTGGAGAGCGCTGGGGAACCGAGGAACGCGAACGTGAATATTATCCGATCGTCAGCATTCCATTGCCAAAGGATACGGTCATCGAGGCCGGTGCCTTCGCGGGGCTACCTGACGGCCGACTAGCTGTGGGAACGCGGCATGGTGAAATCTACCTGATTGACGGAATCGATGCTCCAAAGCCAACTCCTTCGTTTCACCGGTTTGCAACGGGACTCGACGAGATCTTCGGGCTCGCGTGGAACGACAACGCATTCCGCGTCACCCAGAGCTGCGAATTGACGCGCGTCAGCGATTCAAACAACGACGGTGTGGCTGATCGCTTTGAAGCCATCTCAGATGCCTGGGGCTATGCGAATTACCACGAATACGCATTTGGCTCCAAGCCCGATGCGGACGGAAATCAGTTCATCGCGCTCGGGCTGTCGGAGTCGTATTACTCACACGCCTTGAACCGTGGCTTGATCATGAAGGTTGCGTCCGACGGAGCAACGACCGCATTCGCCAGCGGCTTGCGAAGCCCCGGTGGCATCGGACTGGATGAACACGGATCGCTGTTTTATGTGGAAAGTCAGGGGCCGTGGAATTGTTCCTGCAGTTTGAAGGCGGTGTCGCAGAACAGCTTCCACGGTCACCCAGCCAGCTTCAATTGGTATCAATACGCGCCCGAACTGGGTCCTGTGCCGGAGATACCCGAGTCAGGAACTCGAATTGTGACCGAGAAGAATCGCGTCAAACAATTGGTGCCCTATGCCGTCATCTTTCCATACATCCGCATGGGGCGGTCCATCACGGCTTTCAGCGTGAATCAGACGCAAGGCAAGTTTGGACCGTTCGAAAATCAGATGTTTCTGGGCGATTACACTCAATCGATCCTGATGCGGGCCACGACGGAGCAGGTCAACGGTGTCTGGCAGGGAGCGTGCTATCCGTTTCGTGAGGGCCTTTCCACCGGAATTCTCAACGTCGAATTCACTCCTGGCGGCAAGCTGCTCTGTGGCGGCACCAACCGTGGCTGGCCGGTTCGAGGCATAAAACCGTTTGCCCTCGAACGACTCGACTGGACCGGCAAGATGCCTTTCGAGATAAACCGAATCACGATCGAACCAGATGGATTCAAAGTCACGTTCACCAAACCTGTGGATCAGGTCACCGGCCGCTCAACGGACTCCTGGGTGATCTCCGCGTTTACTCACCCTTACCACGGCGCATACGGCGGCCCGGAAATCGAACAACAGAAGCCCGGTGTGAAAGCGGTCTCGCTGGCCGAAGACGGACTCTCGGCTAAGATCACTCTGGAAAAGCTCGACGAGGGATTCGTGTACGAGTTCGATCTGGCACGTCTGCGCTCGCGCGACAATGAAGAACTGCTGCATCGCAATGCATTCTACACCGTCAATGAAATTCT
>CAZFDW010000198.1:0-10863 GCA_964517865.1 uncultured Chitinophaga sp. | reverse complement strand
CGATAACGCAGGCGGGAGACAATGCGATAACCAAGGTCCCGAATCGGCCACGGGACGATCCACAGCAGCCCGCCCAGAATTCGCCAGCGACCGCCCAACGTTGCCAAAATGCGACACACTGCCGCTGTGCGTGTAAACGTTTCGCCATCGCGCACAAACACCAGTGTGTCGAGACGATTTCGCATTTCCGCATCAAGTGTTTGCCCTGCGGTAGTTCCCTGCAGCGGCGCGAACCGCAGTTTGTGCTCCGGATCGCGTGCCAGAAGCCAGTTTACGGAGTGATTACAGAGACCGCAGACCCCGTCGAAGAAAACGGTCGGATGATCACCATGGACAAAATTGGCGGCAGGTTCGTTCGGCACAGGGATTCTCGATGAGCTTTGGCAAGCGTTCCACTCGGTAAACCGCAGACGCGCCGCGATCATAACGGTCCACGACGTCTGGTGCTGGAACGTGAGTGTTGTAACCGATTGTTCGCGAGCCGAAGCGGAATGCGACTGATCGCAGCGATTTCTTCGATGATACGGGCCATCTCTCCGGCAAAATGCTGGTAACTTCGGAAAGCCCTGGAGTTTGGTGTGCTGCTGTTGCTAGCCTGAAATGAAAGCGTATTCCCCCAGCCTTACCAGGCTTCGAGAATCCGCCGAAACCTCAATTCTTCCGAGGCAGTCATGGCAACAGAAACACAGGCGTATCCGACAGGCATTAGTTCTCGATCCGCAGCGAATGATGTTATTCCTGCCATCACTGATGCACAACGGCGAAATGCGAGAATACCAGAGTCGCGTTGGCAACAACCATCGGCATCGCGCGGGCTGCTGGGCCGCGTGAAGTCAATCGCCACCGCGCCGTTTCGCCGTCTCGGCAAATCTCTGATCTGTCACCTTGGTCGTAAATACCGATTTCAGATCATGTTCGGGTTATTGCTGAGTCAATACGTGGCGCCTGTCGTCTGTGTTGCGGCAAAACTTCGCCTCGCCGATCTGCTTCGGAATGGACCAAAGACGATCTCCGAACTTGCTGAACTGACGAAAGCCAATGAAATCAACCTGAACCGTGTGATGCGTGCGTTGGCGACACTGCAGGTTTTTCGCCGATCAACCGACGGGAAGTATTCGCTCACAAGTCTGGGCGAAACACTGCTTCAGGATTCTTCGGAGTCAATCCGTGATTGGGCGATTGTGTTTGGTGAAGTCATGGTGCCGACGATACCCGGCTTCGGCGAAAGTGTGATCACCGGCGAAAAGGCGTTCGATACCGCCTTCGGAATGACGCTCTGGGAATTTTTCTCGAAAAATGAACCGATCGGACACGCATTCGACCGAGCCATGAGTGGAATTACGGACAAGCAACTCCCCGGCATCGTAGCTGCGTGTGACCTGACCTCATCGAAAACGGTTGTCGATATTGGCGGTGGCCGCGGTGCGTTAATCACAGCGCTGCTCAATGCGAATCCCCATGTGCAGGGGATTCTGTATGATCGTCCGGAAGTGACCGAGGAATCTCAACGGCGGATCGATGCGGGCGGCTTAAGTGCTCGCTGCAAAGCAGTCTCGGGGAGTTTCCTGGAGTGGATCCCGAAGGAAGCGGACACTTATGTCATTAAACATGTGCTCCACGATTGGGACGACGCAGGAGTGCGGAAGATCTTTCGCAACTGCCGCGATGCCATGGCGACGGATGATCGCCTGCTGATTCTCGAAATGCTGACCGAACACCGTGAGTTCGGACGAGATTTCGCCTGCAAATGGTATGACTTTGTGCAGATGTGCGGACCGGGTGGCCGGTTGCGAACCGCTGATGAGTTCGAGTCACTGTTGGCCGAATGCGAGCTGAAATTGTGTAATGTGACGCCGACGGAGGTATGGGACGTTGTGATTCTTGAAGTACGGCGGATGCCGGTGTCAGTGTCAGACCAATGATCTTGTGAGCGGCAAGGCGCTAGCGGTCAGTTGATTTAATACCAACCCGCAGCGCCAGCGAGGCGAAAAAGGCCGAAATCCTCGCTGGCGCTTCGGGTTAGTATGAGTTTCGGTTCGAAAACAAGACTCAATCAACAGACCGCTAGCCGCGGGTAAAACAGCCGTTTGCATCAGCGATGGTCAATCCGCAGTTCCACCAGCGGCAGCGCGCTGTTCAGGCTGCCGGATCGAAACCCGTCCAGATCGACGGTGACAAATTGAAACCCCAGCGAACGGAATTTCCCTGCAATCTGTGCTCGCAAGGCGGGTTCCAGTAAAAGTGAAACCTGTTCGACAGGCACTTCGATCCGCGCCAGTTCGTTAGCTTCATGCCGCACACGAAGTTCCCGGATTTCGGTGAGGGACTTGAGAATTGCTTCGGCCTGTTCCACGCGAAAAACTCGTTCTTCAGTCACTTCGACGCCATAGGCAATGCGGCTGGAAAGACACGGCGACGCCGGCTTCTCGGCGACCGACAGATTCCAGTATCGCGCCATTTCACGTACGGCCGCTTTGTTCAATCCTTCCTCAATCAGCGGGCTGCGAACGTTGTGATCCATCGCCGCCTGCATCCCGGGACGGTGATCGCCAAGATCATCTGTATTGGCTCCGTTAACGATCACCTCAACACCCAGTTCCTGCAGCCTTGACTGCGTCAATTCATACAGAGTCTCTTTGCAGAAGAAACACCGGTCGCCCGCGTTCCTGCGGTATTCAGGTCGGTTGAATTCGAGGGTCTGTAGTTCGACGTGCTGTATCCCGATCAGGGTGGCTTCCCGGCGCGCGATTTCAAGTTCGCTCGCAGCAAGACTGGGACTTACGGCGGTGACTGCTACCGCTCGATCACCCAATGCCAAGAAAGCTGCGTTCGCCACCACCGCACTGTCCACGCCGCCCGAAAACGCGACAGCAACAGAACCGTATGAACGCAGCCGATCGACAAGCGACTGAGCTTCAGGCCTGAACGGTGTTTCGGGTTGTTCCGGAAACGGCATCTGTTGATTCATCAGTTGGGAACTGACGCCACGATGGCCGACGATTTGAGATATTTTGTACCGCATGGCGTTCAGAGTATACTTCGAGAGCATCCTAGAACATACGCTACCGGGATTGGTAGACTGATTGCGGAAGAAAACCGGTGATTCCCGTCGCTGGTGGACGGTCAGGGAGAGCATGCAACTCGGGTGTCGCGAACGTACAATCGCGGATTTCCGGAATCGCGAAGTGCCTGTGTCAACGTGCAGGATGTGCCATGACGGGTGCAACTTCGTGCGCAGTGAGTGAAGGAGTCAGGGCTATTTCCAGCGTCGCAACGAACACCGCACCTGCTGAGAATCAGCAACGGTTGATGTCGTCGTCGTTTGTCGGCTACCTGCTGATGACGTTTCTGACGGCGGTGAACGACAGCATGTTTCGCTGGATGATCGTTCCCATCGGGATTTCGCGGTTTCGCGAAGACTTCGGGTGGACGGAGACGGACGCTGAGGCGGTTGTGTTGCCACTTGGACTTGGCTGTTTCATGCTGCCGTTTGTGGTGTTCGCACCCTGGGCTGGCTGGGCGGCAGACCGATTCAGCAAACGTTCTTCGATTATCTGGCTGAAAGTTGTCGAAATTCTTCTGATGACGGCAGGTATCTGGGCCATCCATGTGGCGCATGTGCCGTCGATGTTCGCGATTCTGTTTCTGATTGGCATTCAGGCAGCTTTCATAGGGACATCCAAACTGGGAATCATTCCCGAATTGGTAAACAGATCCGATATTTCGGCGGCGAACGGCTTGTCCGGCCTTGCGACATTCGTGGCCGTGATCGTCGGTACAGTCGCGGGATATGCTTTGGCCGATTTGACTCAGGTCAGTTACGTTCTCGGGTTGTCTTTGTCAGCCGTCGCTGTGATCGGATCGGCAGTTCTGGGAACTCTCGGCGCGATTGCGATGATGCGGGTACCGGCTGCCAGCCCGAGTGTAAAGTTCCAGTGGAACCTCATGACGGATTCCTGGCGGGACATTAAGCTGGTCATGGGTGATCGCGCAATTCTCCGCGTGACTCTGGGAATCGTGTTCTTCTGGTGTCTGGCTTCGATGGCTCAGATGAACATCGCCGTATTCGTCAAGTCGGAACTGGCGGATGACATCACAAAAGCGAACCCCGGTCCGTTCATGGCGATGCTGGTCATTGGCGTAGGCATCGGCAGCCTGCTGGCTGGCTGGTGGTCGAACGGTCGAGTCGAACTTGGGATGGTACCCTTCGGCACCATGCTCATGGGACTGGCCTGCATCCTGTTGTACTTCACCATTGATTCGCCGGTCATGACCGGAGCAATGCTGGTTGTGATCGGCCTTGGTGGCGGGCTCTTTAATGTACCTTTGCAGGCGTACATCCAGGAACGCAGCCCGCATGACAGATTAGGAGCGATTCTCACCGCCGGGCAGCAACTGGCAGCGATCGGGATGTTGTTCGTCTCCGGGCTGTTCTGGGTACTTCAGAGTCCTCTGAAGATGTCAGCTTCTCAAATCTTTCTCGTCTCGGGACTGGGCATCATTCCCGTCGTGGTCTACGTATTATGGGTCTTACCGCAGGCAACGATTCGATTCTTCGTGTGGTTGCTCAGTCGCTTTGTTTACCGTGTGCGGACTTATGGAATTGAGAACATTCCGGAACGAGGCCCGGCCCTGCTGGTCGCCAATCATGTGACCTGGATCGACGGTGTGCTGATCCTGCTGGCCAGCTCACGCCCCATTCGGATGGTCGCCTACGCGGACTATGTGCAGGGGCGATTTGCGAACTGGCTGTCGAATCTTTTTGGCATCATTCCCATCCGCGCTGGCGACGGACCACGGGCATTGGTGAAGTCGCTGAACACCGCACGCGATGCGTTGCTGAGCGGTCAACTGGTCTGCATCTTCGCGGAAGGCCAGATCAGTCGAACCGGGCAGTTGCAGAAATTTGAACGAGGGATGTTGCGCATCGTTAAAGATACCGATGCGCCCGTCGTGCCAGTCTGTCTGGATGAATTGTGGGGCAGTATCTTCAGTTACGAACGCGGTCGGTTCCTCTGGAAGAAACCAAAATACTGGCCATTTCCGGTCTCAATTTCGTTCGGTCAGCCACTCCAGCATGTGGAGAATGTTAATATTGTGCGTAATGCTGTAATGCAGTTGAATACTCAATCTGTGCTTCTCAGAAAGGAACGCAGCATGATCCCAGCTCGCCGATTTATTCGACAATGCCGGCTCGCATGGAATCGGACCAAGGTCGCCGATTCGGCTGGTACGGAGCTGACCGGGGGGAAACTGCTGATCAGTTCACTGGCATTTCACGCGCTGCTGACCGGGAAAATTCTGAAGCCCGATATTCCGTTCGTGGGATTGCTGCTGCCGCCGTCTGTGGGCGGCGTTCTGGCCAATACCGCGCTAACGCTGGCTGGCAAGGTCACTGTCAATCTGAACTATACGCTCACAGACGACGCTGCCAATTTCTGTATCCGCCAGGCTGGAATCAAACAGATTCTCACGAGCCGCGCTTTCATGGAAAAGCGGCCGATGAAACTGGATGCTGAGCTCGTGTATCTGGAGGATCTCAAGCCGCAGATTACGGGAACTGACAAGGCCAAAGCCTTCGCACTGGCAAAGCTGATGCCGATCGGGATGCTGTTGCGCCGGCTGGGCCTGGATCGCATCAAAGCGGACGACCCTTTCACCGTGATCTTCACGTCGGGTTCCACCGGTGAGCCCAAGGGCGTAGTTCTGTCACAGCACAACATCGCATCGAATGTGGATGCAGTCACTGAGTTGATGCGGTTGACTTCGAGCGACCGACTCATGGGAGTCCTTCCGTTTTTCCATTCATTTGGCTTTACCATCACGATGTGGTTGCCACTGAGCGCGGATTCGTCGACTGTATTTCACTTTAACCCGCTGGATGCCAGGACAGTTGGATCCCTGATTGAGAAATACAAATGTACGATCCTTGCGGCGACGCCGACGTTTCTGCGGTCCTATCTGAAACGCTGTACCGTCGAGGAAATGAAGTCGCTGAACCTGGTGATTGTGGGTGCCGAAAAGCTGCCGGATGATCTGAGACTTGCTTTCAAGGAAAAATTCGGGTTTGAACCGACGGAAGGCTATGGTACGACTGAAATGTCGCCGGTGGCGTCATTCAATATCCCCGAATCACGCATGGGGGCAGAAGCGAAACTGGATGTCGGTACGAAAAACGGGACCGTGGGCCGTGTCATACCCGGCTGTGCCGCTGCCGTGTTCGATCTGGATACTGGCGCGATGCTGGGAGCGAATCAGGAAGGGCTGCTCAAAATCAAAGGCCCGAATATCATGCTGGGATATCTGAATCAGCCTGAGAAAACAGCCGAGCTGATCAGAGACGGCTGGTACAACAGCGGCGACATGGCAAAGATCGACGAAGACGGTTTCATCCATATTACAGGTCGGATGAGTCGCTTCTCGAAGATCGGCGGTGAAATGGTGCCGCATATTTTGATCGAACAGGAAATCGCAAAGATCCTGGAAGAGGATCAGAGCGACGAGCTCGAGGTCCTGTGTGCTGTGACGGCCGTGCCGGATCCCAAAAAGGGCGAACGCCTGATTGTGCTCCACAAACCGATGAAAAAATCCGTGCGGGAAATCGCGGACCGCCTTCAGGCCGCCGGCTTGCCGAACCTGTTCATCCCGTCGGCGGATGGCTTTATCCTCGTGGACAAAATCCCGATGCTCGGCACCGGAAAGCTGGATCTGCGGGCCGTCAAGCAATTAGCACTGGAACATTGTCAACTATAGACGGCATTGTTCAGGAAGCCCGGCTGTTTAAGGCCGGGCTTCCTGTCGGGTGAAGTTTTGACAAGCGAAACTGCTATTGCTGCAGTTTGCGTTTTTCGTCGCTGGTCGGCACGGTTCGTGGCATAGCAATGGCGGCCAGCAGTCCGGCGGTGACAGCAGCCAGAGTCGAGTGTTTACCGGTAGTTGCCGTTTCGCGGGTCATCACAACGGGGGCGGGTGCCAACGCGATGATCGGGAGCACGGTTTCTGAACCGAGGTCGCTCATAAAGAACGCATCCATAGCCATTTCTTCCATGACAGCGTCAATTTCTACCAGTGGCTGCAGCTGTTCAACCGCCCCTTCAGACTCCACAAGGAAACTTGCGGCCGCTTCAGGAGTGAGCTGTACGACGGTTCCCGCCGGATGCGCCGTGATACTGCGAACGTCATCATCAATGCCATTCTCAGCGTACGCGGTCAATACGACAGACGCCAGTTGAACTGAAGTGAATGGGCTATCCGAATCTGAAGGAAGCGGCAGGTCCGACGAGACAATTCGGAAGTCCTGCGGCTGACTCCATGGTCCCGGCACATTATTCCCCGAGATCGCACGTACCCACCATCGGTAATTCTTGTTCGGAGCCAGCGTGGTCGTGGTCGTGTAGCTGGTTCCCGCGATGTTATTGACATTCAGCACCGTCGGTTGACCGCCGTCGGACATATTTTTGACCAGAATTTCGTATGTGCCGGCATTGGCCACACCCTGCCACGTGAAGGTCGGCGTATTGTCGCTGGTCGTTGTCGAAGGTGAGATTGCGACTGGAGCGATTCCGATGGTCGCGTTGATTGTGAAGTCGGCGCTGCCGCTCCACTGAGACGCTAATCCATCTTTATCGAAACCACGCACCCACGCTCGGAATGAACCATTTTCCAGGGGCAAAGTCGGGGTATAGAACTTATCGGTCAATCCTGCAACGCGGAGCACCTGAGACACACCCGTCGTGAGATTGTCTACCCACAATTCGTACGTTAAAAACTCAACGACTCCGCTCCACAGGAACCGCGGCGTACTGGTTGTGATTGATCCTCTCGGTGTGATGATCGATGGGATCGGGATCTGGAAGTCCCTGGCGACACTCCACGCACCACGCACGCCGGTAGCGGTCACCGCCCGAACCCACCAGCGGTAGTTTTCTGCCGGGAGCGATGCTGGACGGGTGTAGGTAATCGTCGCTGCGTTCGCCACGTGCGGCACATCGATTCGAATCACCTGCTTGACCCCGGTCGATAAGTTGTCAACCCAGAGATCATACTTCGCGGCACCTTCGATCGGCTGCCAGGTGAAAGTCGGCGTGATGTCTGTCGTCACGCCGACCGGTGAAATCGTAACCGGTCCAACGCGATAGTCCATGCGGAACTGATAGACAAAGCTCCACAACCCGGCTTCACCGTCAGCCGCGAGCGGACGCACCCAGGCGTCGTACGTGCCGTTTGGCAGTGGGGTCGTTGGTGTGAAGGAATTTGTATTCAGCGCGGACTGGTAGATGATTTTTGTCGGCCCACCAACCTGATTCACCCAGAGTTCGTAGCGCGGTGCTCCCATGTTGGTCCAGGCAAGCGTTGGCGTGGTATCCATGGTCGCGATTCCAGGCGCAGTGAAACTCGCGCGACCGACAGTGAACGCTTTCGACAGGCTCCAGTCGCCCGCGACACCGTCGGCATCGAACGCGCGGACCCACCACGTGAATGTACCGGGACCGAGGGAAGCGGTTGTTTCGTAGCTGTTGGTCGCTACAAACTGTCTCCGAAGCACCTGATCCACAAACGTTGGCTGAACCCGGTTCACCCAGATGTCGTAACGTGACGAACCTGGCACGTTGGACCACTTGAAGTTCGGGGTGATGTCGAATATTGAACCGACTGGTGAAGTCAGTGTCAGCCTTGTGACATCAAAGAAGTACGAATCGCTGGCCGTGCTTCCGCTCGAGTTGCTGGCCGTGACGATGACTTCATAACGTCCCGGTGCCAGACTGGATGCAGGTGTGTAACTGACTGCCGAGAGATTGCTGAGATTCAGCACGACAACGCGACTGCCACTTGTCACATTAAACAACTGCAGCCTGTAGGTTGCCGGGCTCGCTGCCCAGCGAATTTCCGGTGTGCGATCAGTGGTGACGGCGAATGGCCGCTGGATCACCGGCTTCGTTGGCACTCCCACAACGACTGTCTTGTCACGAAAGCCTTTGTTGCCAAAGTTGTCGGTGACAATCAGCCGCACGGTATAAATCGTGCGTACCGGATCTGTATAAGTGTGAGTGGTCGTTGATCCTTCAGCATCGTTCGTGAAATATTCGTTCGGATTATAGTTGGGATCTGTCAGAGGCAATGAGGCTGCCAGGTTGCCAGGGTTCCAGTCAAAGTCCCATTCCCACTTCACGATCGAGCCGGTTGCGGAATTCGGGTGTGAGGATCCACGACCGTCAAAGGAAACGACCTCATTCAGGCCCGCAGGATTTGGATTTGCAGTGAAATTTGCTGATGGCGTGTTGACCAGATACTCAACCGCACCAAGGTCGATGGTATGGACTCCATCACCATTGCCGTCAATCAGGCGGGGATTTCCGATGGCATCCTGCTGTCCCACAATGGGAGCGACCGGATACAGAGCATTCCTTCCGGCATCGACCGCACCAGCAGTTGGCTTAAGTGCATGGAATCCGACGCCGTTGCCCGGAGTATACTGCAGTGCGTTGGTGAAATCGGGGAGTGCAATACTCGAAGGAGTATTGTCCCGCCCAAATCGGTCAGACACAAGAAGTCCCGCGGCCGTGCCCGTGTTGAATTTGGCGTCCAGAACCTGCAGCGTATTGTATCCCAGCGAGATGACCCCACCAAACATATCCCTGCCGATCGAAGCATTCGTCGCAGCGACTTTTGTTTCGACCAGATTGCGTTCAAGGATCGAATTGGCGATCCGGGCACTGCTGCTCGATTCGCTGGCAAGCCCGCCTCCGCGGGACGACGATCGATTCGCAATCAGCGAAACGTTAGTCAGAGATGACGAGGCGCTGTTCTCGTTAAACAAGCCGCCACCACGAGAAACGGCCACGTTGGTGGAAATCGTCGTGTTCAGGTACGACGTTGTTCCCAGATTGTTGACCCCGCCCCCGCGCGATCCGGCCAGGTTTTCGGAAATGGACGATCCGACAACCGTCAGGGTGCCTGCGTTGTAGATGCCGCCGCCCTGGTTGTAGGCCTCATTGTCAATGACATTCACATGACGCAGAATCACCGTTCCACCGGGAATCGCCGGGACGGTTGGCGCTGACCCGGGCAGTCCAGGCTCATTAAAGATGCCACCACCATCGAACGCCGCACCACCCCTGACAGTCAGGTTTTCCAGGGTGAGTGACGCCCCGGGGAACACATGGAAGACTCGGTCGAGCAGAGCCGCATCAATGATCGTAGCGGCGGCACTGACACCGCGAATCGTCAGATTGCCTTTGATGTCCAGATCGCCAAACACGCTGTCATCTTCAAATCGGCCGGAGCGGGTCAGAGTGTACGTGCCGGCACCAAGGACGATCACGTCATTGCCGGGAGACGCATTACTTTCCATCACAGCAGCACGCAGCGTCCTATTGCCGGAAACATCCTGAGACAATCCGTCCCCAAGATTCGTATCCGCGGTATCCAGAATGCTGTTGACCGCATTTGCGACGGTCCATGCGTTGCTGCCACCCGTGACAAGCAAACTGAAGTCTGTATCACGAATGCCGGAGGCGGTCGCTGTCAGGGTCAGCACATAGTTGCCGGCCTCGCCGGTCAGAGTGGCGAGATTTACAGAGTAATAAACCTTGTTGATCGATGTCACCGTCAGACCGGTGAGCGGAATGTTTACGGCATCTCGAGTCAGTTTGAGGTCAGCAATATCAAACCCCGTCACATCTTCGCTGAATTCGATAAACACGTCATTGACAGCAACCGATCGTGGAGTCGGCGTGACAGGTCCCACGGCAATCACGGTCGGACTACCGGGTTTTGAGCCTTCCGGAGGAACGCCACCACCGCCGCCCCACCGCCGCCGCCACCGCCACCACCACCGCCACCACCACCACCGCCGCCACCGCC
>CAZFDW010000197.1:0-10887 GCA_964517865.1 uncultured Chitinophaga sp. | reverse complement strand
GTTTACGAACTGGAAGCACTGCCACCAGCGCAACTGCAAGACCTTGTAGACGAAGCTGTGCGGTCTGTCATCGACGTGGACCTGTTCAACGCTGAACAAGATCGCGAACGAACGGACTCGCAATGGCTGGACGTTACACGGCGGAAGATGATGGCGGCACTTTCTGAAGTAACGATTGACCAATAAAAAAGACGACCAGTGGGAACTGATCGTCTTCTCTTTTTTCGACCAAACCTGGCGGGGCGGTCAACACAACACAACAACGGAAAATGAATTATGAGCACGGACGTTAAGGAAATCAATCTCAAAACCCCCTGGCAGACGCAGGCAAAGAAACTGGCAGAACATGCGGTGCGGCATCTGCTCAATCGAAATGACGGCATGGGCGCGTATGGCGATTCTGCACCATTCACCCGCAAGATAACGCATGACATCAGCGAGGCTCGTACCGAAGAGATCCAGCGGCTGCTCGTGTCACATTTTGAAGGTCGAAAGATTGGCGGCATTCACACCAACAGTGCCCCAGGCGAGAATGGTACGTGGGCTGCGCGTTTTGGCTGCATTGATTTGGATCTGAAGGAAGATCATCCGTTTCAGGAGATCCGTCGCCAGCGGAATCACGCATTCGCTGTGATGGTTCAACGGCGTTTGGCTGAACTCGGCATTCAGTCGATTATTGAAGACAGCAATGGTCGCGGCGGATATCACATCTGGTTCTGGCTGACTGGTCCTATCGAAGTCGCTCGCTTGTATTCCTTCCTGCAATCGCTGGTTGCTGATGCGGAGGAACATGGATTCGAACGACAATTCCAGAGAGTTGATGCAGATGGAAACGGATTGGTTCATCCGAACGGAAAGCCAAACTATGGTTCGGACTTGCCTGAAACATTTCCGAAGCAAGATACGCCGACTGGCGACGGATTCGGCAACTGGATTCGGCTCCCTGGCAAACATCACACTTACGATCATTGGTCCCGCGTTTGGGGCGATGGTGAGTGGTTGTCGATTGAAGACTCTGTAGAAGCCTGGTTAAGCCTTCCATCGGCTGACGTAGCATTGATACCCGAACTACCAGCGGACGAACCTGAAGCGGCTCCTGTGGCCCCAGCGAAGGCAACTGTGGCGGCGGTGTATTCGGACACTCAAGACAAGATCGGCACGCTTGCCGAACGCACGATTGAAACAGAATCATGGAACTGCCTGTTGCATGGTGCTGGATGGAAACTGCATTCAGAAAACGGTGCGGAGTCGAAGTGGACTCGACCAGGCAAGGATGGCGGTGTCAGTGCCACATTGAACTTCAACGGAAATAATTTGTTGACGGTGTTCACGACTGCGGTGTCGGGTCTCAATCAAAACGGTGCAACGAAGGAGACGTTCGGCAAATGGCGGTTCTATTGCTGGTCGAATGGATTCGAAAATCGACAGGTTGATGCTGCAAAAGCGTACCTGCCTGCTGATGTCGTTGCGGAGCATGACCGCAAGAGTGTTGAAAACTGGAAGCAACAGCAGAACGATACCAGCGGTACAGAAGATCCGCCACCTGGAGAAAAGAAGCTGGTCACCAGATCCGCATGGGATGCTGTGGCGAATCCCGCTCCGAAGAGACCTGTGGTTATCGACGGTCTGATGCGTCGTGGCGATGTAGCGAACATCATTGCCAGCACAAAGGTAGGGAAAAGCTGGTTCGCTGTGCTGCTCGCTTTCTGCGTGGCAACTGGTCGCGAATGGCTCGGTCGCAGCGTGACTAAAGGTAACGTCCTGTTGATTGATAACGAACTGTATGACGAAGACATTCAGAATCGACTGTCACCCGTCGCACACGCAATGAGTGTGCTACATGATCCGAATCACGCTCGCTTCGATTATGTGGCACTGCGGGGCAATCTACTCAGCATCACCGATCTTGAAACAATGTTGATGGAGTATAAGCCTGGTGATTTAACGCTGATCGTCCTGGATGCGAAATATAGATTTTTCGGGGACCTCGAAGAAAACTCAAACGAAGATCAAACGACGTTCCATAACATCGTGGACCGGCTCGCCAAACACCTTCAATGCGTCATTGTGCTGATTCATCACAGCACAAAGGGTGACCAGGGCGGTAAGAGTGTCACCGATGTCGGCAGTGGTGGTGGTGCTCAATCCCGTGCTGCTGACTGCCACCTGGTTCTTCGGCCACATGCGGAGGAAGGATTGGCGGTTCTCGATGCTGCGGTGCGGACGTTCGCTCCAGTCGAACCGCAGACGATCCGCTGGGACTTTCCTTTGTGGACAGCGGCGGAAGGCGTAGAAGCGATTCTGAAGGCCGACAAGACCCGTGGAGACAATCGGCAGGAGTCTAAAGATAAGCAGTCACTGGCTGAACTCTCTGAGATTATTCGGCAGGGTAAAGGTGCTCCGAAAACAGCCTATGACCTAAGAAAAGAAGTTGGCTGTGGACAGGACAAGATAAATCGACTGATCCGCGTCGGAATCAGCGAAGGAATGTTTGTGGTCACAGGCACCAAAATCGGGCGTAAAGGCGATGACGCCAAACTAATCACTTTACCAGTTTATGCGGACCAGTATTTCACTGAATCGCGAACGTCTGATTTGAACGTCTGACGAACGTCTGAACGTCTGGTATTTCAGACGTTCACGAAAGTATGAACGTATGAAAGTCCCCTAAAGGGAACTTTCAGACGTTCAGACGTTCGAGTGTTGAACGTCTGAATGCAAACCAGACGTTCGAGCGAATGGAGATCCCAGCGAATGAAACCCGCCGACCCATCACCCGACGACATCACAGCAGGGGGGGGCTGGAAACTTTTGCCTCGGGTCCTCAAACAGCTTTATCTTCACCATGCGGTCAAAGAAGGCCCAGGTTCTTGAAAGAAAGTATGTTCGTCCTGGAGGTTTCAAAAATCTCAGAGCGGGTGTTCAGCTATGTCGCGAATTCCTTCAGCGTGCGATTGCGGTGGCAGGGCACTGATTTATGCAGTGGTCACTTCCGCCAGATTCCGAACCAGGTACCGCCGTTGCGACTGCTGCGGATCGACATCTAAGTCGGTTTCTGTTTTGTCTAGTAATCACGTCCTGACGACTGGTCAGACATCGACGAAACTTCAGGCGTTCAATTCACACTCACTCGAAAGGTAAAGCACATGCACTTCCCGAAACTACTCGCCACACTCCGAAGCAAGCGACAGGAAATACATCGCTCCAAGTTCTCGCATTACCTTGACTGTCTCAAGGCACTGGCACGCGGTGAGGAAATCGACGCCGACGAAGTTGGTCACATCCTCGAAGCTGCGGGCAAAAACGATTCCGACCTGGAATCTGACGTTGCCGTAATGCAGCGACGACTGGCAGCGGCTGAACAATTCGGCAAAAACGAAGCTGCGAGGGAGGGATTCGAGGTTGCCTCTCGAAAGCTGATCGAGGCGCAGGAGCGGCTCGAGGAAGCCTATCGGCGTTTTCAACCGCCGGTCGAAGCTGCCTCGAATGAGCGTGCCGCACGCGAACTGGAAATTTACCAAACGCAAAACGGCGAATCGATTCTGCTATCGACCGTCATGAACGTGGAATTGCTGGCGCGTGAAAACGAACTGGTCGGAGAAAAACGGGAGATTTATCAGAAACTGCGACCATTGCTGGAAGATCGCGAGAAGGACATGGCCTGGCTGCGGGCGGAGCAAGACCGCAACGCGGATTTGCACAAAAAGATGGGACAGTTCACGAACCCCGAAGGACGCCACCTGGCACGACCCGCCGTTGATAAGTCCGACGCCAGGCTGGCTGATCAAAAAAGTCGAATCAAGCAATTCGATACCGCTATCCAGCCAATGCAAAAGCGAGTGGACGCAATCAATGCCGAGATTGAGGCGATTCATTTCCTGAAACTTGAACCGTAAGGCGATGACATGCACTGGTCGCAACCATTCATCGAATTCATTCGCACGGTGATTCCTGAACTTACCAACGTGCCACTGTACGTCCTGAAAGCCAGCGAGGCAGCAACGGATTGGCAACCCCACTGGCTCGGCGTGTTTTCGCCGTTGGGCGATCTGGCAGCACAAAGCACGCTTGAGAGTCTCGAATTGTGGCAAGGCCGTGGAATCGCAATCACGCTCCGTGATGATTTTTCAGAGTGGTCACTGCGTTGTCAGTGCGGGTCGCTGCTGCATGAAGCGGCACACGGACTTGAACATCTGATTCAGCCAGACGCACTGGCAACTGAACTCAGTCCCATTGCTCGCGAATGGCTCGAAACTGGCGAGGCGAGAATGTTGGCTGATGCTGGCATCAACAGGAATGATCTGATCCGTGAACAGCACGGTGCTGACTTCGTCCGATACGCGGCACATTTGCATGTGCGAGGGAGGTCTGAAATGCATTTGACTGCATCGGATCTGCAATTCCTTCATGGTGCATACTCGCTTGGACCTGAAAAATATGATGACGTTGTGAGTTCACTTGCGAGCGAGTTGGTGATGAGCAGGAATCTGAATTTGTTGCGTCTCAAAGATCCACCAGACGAGTTTGCAAAGTTGTTTCAATGACGGGGTGCCGACCGTATACGGCACTCCGTTTCACGGGCCGTCCATCGTGTAAACACCTTTCGCACGGTGGGCGGCTTTTTGTTTGGGGCGAAACATGACGGAAGAAACGGGCGACAATGGCAAGTTTCTGGAACTGCTGGCGGTTGCAGTTGCTGGCGGTCAGACGGTCAAAGCGGCGGCTGAATCATGCAGTTGCAGCGAACGCCAGGGCTATCGTATTTCAGCAACGACTGAATTCAGGAAGCGGGTATCTGAGATCCGTGCCGAGATGACGAACGCAGCAGTAGGTGAACTCTCAGCAGCGGCATCTGAGGCCGTCGCTACGATCCGCGAATTGCTCGCCAGTACAAATGAACCATCTGTCAGACTGAACGCGGCAAAAGCGATCCTGAACGCCTTGGGGCCATTGTCAGAGTTGGGCGAACTCCGAGAACGCCTTGCCGTATTGGAATCCGAACGATGAACATCAAACGCAGGCTGATTCGCTTGGAGTGCAAGCCGTTCCTCAGGCCATTGGCTCGCCGAAACGGCGAGTGGCTCTTGCCTGTTGACGAATGCGCAGCAATGCGATGTCTGCAAAAAAAACTCGCCCTGCCATTGCCGATCGAATCGACGCCTACGGAACGAGCACACGCACTGGAACTGTTTAAGGCAGGACGGGACCGAATACGGCTCGACTTCGGCGACACTGGCGGCTGTGATGCGGTGCGTGACTATGCTCTCGGGTTGCACACGAAGTACGGGACCGATCCGACTTGGGGCGACTGACTGCACCAGTGGTGCAGTGGAGTCAGCGGGTTGATTGCGATCTGCGGGCGGCGATGACGACTACCTGCCGACTACCTACGTTTTCAGCCGACTACCTACGGTCGCTACCTAAAAACTTAAAACTACTGCGTTTTCGTTAGGTAGTTTGATACGGATTGAGACTTGACGACACAGGTGCCGATAATCAAACTACCAATAGAAAGATTGAGTTTTCTGCTGAAATGCGTTCAGCGAAATGGTTTATGGCATGCAAGAGGTCATCGGTTCGACCCCGTTATCCTCCACTTGCTAAAGCCTTAAACCGCAGTGGTTTACGGCTTTTTATTTGTACTCGACTTTGTATCAAATCTGAAGCATCTTGCGATGTGGATCAAATTCTCTGCAGATCAGGCGAATCTGTCGCTCAGACCAGACGCACTGCCTTCTAGCGACCGCTGATCATCCGAACGAATCCTTTTCCGCGTGCATCAAGCTTTGTGCGGATCTTCGATTCCACCTGGATCGTGATGAAAACAGTGATCGCAAAAGTCTCTGAACGGTCAAGTATTCAGCCTTGCCGGCTTACCATTTCGTTAATCCAGATGGGGGCGAAGGGTGAGATGCAACCCTTGGAACAGGGATAGTCGCGATAGATTCCCAATCTCTCGCCGATTGCGAGAGCCCGCTTGCGGTGTTTGGGGAAGTGAATGCCGATTTCCGCAAGACAAACGTTCATCGTCCATTGCACTTCAGGAGCCGCAATACCCATTTCGGACTGGATGCGATCGAGCAACGCGGCGAGGTCGAGTCCTTCCGGGCTCTTCGCGACTCGGCCGGCCGTCAATTGCCAGCCGGCGCGGGCCGCCCACGGGTCATCCGATGTCATCCATTGTTTGCGCAGGGTCTCCTTGTCGGTATGTTCTTTTATGACATACGAGTGGAGCCAATCGGCCACCCACCCAAAAGTGACACTTTTTACCATTTGTTCCAACTCGTCGGCCGAAAGGAGATTGACTTGGATCAGGAGCGTCGCCAGGAACTGAGCGTCAATGTTCCCGGTTTTCCAAAGCGACAATGCCAAATCGTGATTGGTCTTGATCTTGTTTGCCAGGATCCGAAGGTCACCGCGTTTGACGCCGAACTGATTGTCCCCAGCGCCGCTCCTCGCGTTCTGTGAACGTACACCGGCGTTGCCGAGCGACTCAAGTTTTCTGAAAGTCTCCTCCAGCGTTATGGATGTGCTCTTCATCTGAGCGGGCACCGTTTTGGGCCTCGCCGCCTTCTGGGATGCCAATTTCTTTGCCATGATAACCTCGGCCAACGCTGACTGACCAGATGATGGAGAGAAATAAAGAATTGCGATCTATGCGACGGAATGCATGCTGACGTCTCGTTACCAATGTTCTTTCTGCCGTGTCACGCTGCGGCCAGACAGCAGAGAGTCTACCGACAGGCAGCTGCGTTGTCACGGTGGCCAACGCGCCAATAAGGAAGACGGCGAGACAGGAAAATTCTGGCAGGCGCGATATCGAGCCGTTCGATTACTGGACGAAACGGCGATTCTGGCGTGTGCGGCGTATGTGGATCTGAATCCGATTCGAGCGGCATTGGCCGAGACGCCCAGTGTCCGAAGAAACACCTTCAGCAGGCTTGCGGGAATGTCCTGTTGTTCGGTTCAATGATGCTGTGTCCCGATTGGTATTGCTCAAGACCTGAACGACACTCACCTTCGCGAAAGTGCATTTCCGGGTCAAAGATTTTTATGAAGACTGGCATTCCATGTTTTCCGAGCTCTGTCACAATTCAAATTCTCGCGTTACCTGCGTAGAACGACGCAATCCCTGGCAGGTTGCCGGTTAATCACATATTCGCCCGGCGGACCTCCGGTCAAAGCGCAAGTCAAATAATGTCTTAACACAACAATCAGCAATCGCGTATGACAACTCAGCGAAGTCAGAAGCAGATCCTTATGAAGAACACGAGTGAGCCTGTCAGTGAGAAAATGCAGTGCATGGAAGTCTGGGGCGGCAACAGGGCAACCTGGTCTCAGTTCTCGGTGCCAGGCTTGGATCTGTGGGTTCACAGCGAGCCATTTCGCAATAGTGATGGAGGTGGAGATGTGTATTACCTGTCATCCTGCGCGTCGGGGAGGATCACCAGAATGCTGCTGGCTGACGTCAGCGGCCATGGGGCCTCGGTGGCTCCCGTGGCGGTGGCGTTACGCGACCTGATGAGGGAAAATATCAATTTCATCAAGCAGACACACCTCATTGCGTCTTTGAATTCTCAGTTCGAAAGCATCTCGGCGACTGGATGTTTCGCAACAGCTCTTGTCAGCACATTCTTTTCTCCAACCCGAATTCTGTCCGTCTGCAATGCGGGGCATCCACTGCCGCTGTTCCGGGATTCACGCACCGGTCGATGGAGTTCCAGTGATGCGGGGACGGATGAAAAATCCTCGAATAACATGCCAATTGGTATTGTTGATGACGGCGGATATCGTTCCACCAAACTTCGATTGAATGTCAACGACATGGTATTGACCTATACGGATTCACTTTCCGAAGCGAAGAATCGGGACGGCAAAATGCTGGGAACTCAGGGAGTGTGTGACATGGTCAACACGTTCAGTTCTCTATCGCCCGAGTTACTGATACCCCGCCTGCTGGAGGCGATTCGAGAGTTAAACCCGGGTAACCTGATGACAGATGATACCACAGTCATGTTGCTGCGAGCGAATGGTTCCGGAGTGCGTTTTATTGAAAACCTGAAAGCGCCCTTCCGCATCTTGAAGGGCCTCTGGCAAGCACGCTTTCGTTCAGCATAGACGGTGACGATAAAGGGTCTATAAACGGCATCTCAGAGAGTTGCTGAAACCTCGTCCATTAGCGCGTGACCAGAGTTTCGTCCACTGCTCATGGCCGCTTCAACTGGAGCGGTTTCAGAATAATCGCCGCTGTCGAGAGGCAAACCATTAACATCGTCTGTCCTGACACAGCCATCGTTGTCGTCCTGAGCTTCAAGCACGACGACGTCAATATCATGTCCCAGTAACAGTCGAGCTCAGCACCGCCTCCACAGACCCGCACCGATTACAAGCACAGGCTTCGGTTTCATAAGCGGCCTTCTACGGGAGGATCTTCTGTGTCCAACATCGTTCGGCGAGATGTATTCAAGGCCTCTGCGGCACGGGCGATGTTTCGAAGCATCCCGGCAAAGACGCATTGATGCAGCGGATAGATCCCATACCAGTACAGAATTCCGAGAAGCCCCAGCGGGTCAAAGATGGCTGTCTGTCGGATGGTGCTGCCTTTTTCATCTGGAGTGACTTCGAATTCGAGCCACGCGCGGCCCGGAACTTTCATCTCGGCATGCAGGCGCAGCCTGTGCCCGGGCTCGTACATCTCGACACGCCAGAAATCGAGAGCATCTCCAACACTCAGAGTTTCCTCGTCGCGCCGTCCACGACGGACACCAACGCCCCCCAGCAGCAGATCCATGAATCCTCGAATCGTCCACAGCCAGTCGGCATAGTACCATCCTGTGCGACCGCCGATGCGGCGAATTGGCGCGAACGCCTGCTCGGGAGGAACAGGGACGACAATTGTCCTTGAATCGACCAGTCTTGAACCGAACCGACTACCGCCCCAGGATCTACGCTCACCTGCTGATGAAAGAGCATCCGACCATCGCGTGGCGGCAAATTCGCAGTCTTCGTTGATTAAGGCACGTGCAATGGCGTCCAGAAACGTTCGCGGACGAACGAAAAATGATGTCGAGGCGAGGTTATTGGAAATGAGCGTCGGGTTGCGCAGACTTTCAACCAACTTTCTGCCAACTCGCGCATACAGCGGGGTGACCAGTCCAAGCCAGAGACTTGAAAGATACGGGGTCAGGAAGGGTACAGGGATCATCCAGCGAGTCAGACCTCTTTGCCGGGCATACTCCTGCATGATCTGACCATACGAAACCTGATCCGGCCCTCCGATCTCAAACACCTGCGATCCGGACGCCGGCAGATCCAGTGCAGCGACTAAATAATTCAGCAGATCTTCGATCGCGATTGGCTGAGCCTTCACATGGACCCAGCGAGGACAAATCATGATGGGCAGGCGTTCGACAAGAGCACGGATCATCTCGAATGAGAGGCTGCCCGAGCCGATCACGATCGATGCTCGAAACTCGATCACCTGCGAATGATGCGCCCGCAGAGCGTCTCCGGTCTCCTGCCGACTGCGAAGATGCTTCGATAGTTCATGATCGGGATTTCCGAGACCACCGAGATAGATGATCCGTCGGACTCCGGCGGTGGTAGCAGCCTCGGCGAAATTCGAGGCAGCGATCCGATCCTGTTCCTCAAAATTCCCATGTGCCCCCATCGAATGAACAAGGTAATAGGCCGTGTCGACCCCAGTCATGGCTGCTGGCAGAGACTCGCGATCCAACACGTCACCCGCAACGATTCCTGTCGTCGGTGATCTACGGTCTTCCAGCGCCTCCGGGCGACGCGTCAAGCATCGCACAAGCACATTTTGCTGTTGCAACAGCAGCAACAATCTTCCGCCAACATAACCCGTCGCGCCTGTCAGCAATGTCAGCCCGAGTGACTCAGGAACCCGTCGATCTTCCACTTGAAACATTGTCATCTACGCTATCAAAAGACCTGCGGCAATAAGTTGACGAAATCCCCGATCACTTTACACGATGACGCGACTGGGTTTGTCAGCCAACGAGGTTACTCGTCCGATTTATCACTGACAATCAAAGAGATGAATGTCGATGTCAGGGCGACCGCAAACACGGCACAGCCCACACCGAAAATCAACAAATCGCTATTTGGCATGATTCGAACTCCCAAGCACGAGGGTCCCGAAACTCAGGATTGATGGCACCCACAGCCCCACGAACATCCCCTCCTGTTTACTTCCTGTAAACCAAAGCGAGATTGAAAAAAGGAATGATGCACCAGCAGCAGCAACATAGCCGAGTTTCGCGATTTTTTTCTTATTCATGTCCAGTCCCTCAAATTTAAACCATTCACTATTCATTGTGCGTGATTCGTTCACAACGTTCACCACAGCCATCCCGTGACGGTGCGTAATTCTTAACAGAGGTTCGCCATTAATCGCATTTTTTACAGCATAGCGTTCAGTGACCGCGAATGTGGGATGTGCGGAGGATGTCATCAACCATCCGAGACCAACCGCTTTGTGTCATTTGAACTTGGATCGGAATTAGAATAGTGAACGATCATTTGTGCCGTTAATTCCTCCCAGAACGGACTTTTTGGCAGGAAGGCTTGAGAGAGAAACCAGATGGAAGGAATAATTTCAGCGACCCAGACTCCCCATGCTAACCTAAAAATCCGACTATTCACGTTGATTGTGGCTGGATGTTGAGTAGGTACAGCCGCTTTCAGTGATTTTCCATTTTTTATTAAAAATCGTGTTATGTGTGGACGTTTTAATACGGTATAGCAGTCAGAGATGGACGTTTTGAACGTTCACGACATTCGAGGCTTGGAAAAAAGTGAGATTTCAAATGAAGAAGATGACGACGGTATTGGCAACAGGATTGCTCGCCCTTGCTGCAACGG
>CAZFDW010000196.1:8399-10982 GCA_964517865.1 uncultured Chitinophaga sp. | reverse complement strand
GTCTTCCCTTGTTCACCGTTCATCCGCGGAATCTCCTCTCCTGCCTTGCCGTCAAAGCAATCCCGAAAGAAATATGGACAAATGAACGCAGAATTGAAAGCTGTTGACCACTACGAGCAGCAACCCGGGATTCAGTTCTCTCAACTGTACAGGTCGCAAGGGCGATGAAGCCATTCATGCGATGAATTCTTCAAACATACGCAGCGATCTCTGATAGTCTCACGAAGGAGCGTCGAATAAAGCACATGCGTAGCGCGGTGAACAATCTGTCAAATTCTTTCATTTATGTGACTGAAACAGTGGTAATAACATTCAGATTATGTCATATTCAGTGAACGAAAGTGCTTGAAAGTGGCGGAAATTCAATGTTTGCGGATGAACGCCGAGCAAAAATACTGAGAATTGCTGAAGAATCTGGATTTGTGTCGCTTCAAAGACTTGTGACTGAAATTGAAGCAAGCGAGTCAACGATTCGGAGGGATTTGGAATTTCTTGATGCGATTGGGCAGATCCAACGGACTCGTGGCGGTGCGTCGTTTCTTGGGGATTCACTGACAGACTTCGATACTAGATCCAGCCAAGCGTCTTTCGAGAAACAACTAATTGCTCGTAGGACGGCGGAACTGATTTCTTCCGGGGAAACAGTGCTGTTGGACGGCGGGACGACGACACTGGAAGTTGCACGTTATTTAACCGGTAAGTCCCTGCAGATCCTGACCAATTCTTTGCCGATCGCATCGTTGTTGATGAATCGTCCTGAAGTCGAGCTGATTTTCATTGGCGGCTATGTCTATCCCAGAACCGGAGTTGCTCTGGGAGAGCAGGCGGTGGAAGCTTTGCGGAAAATGCACGCTGGTCGGTTGGTAATGAGCACAGGTGGGATTACGGCGGAAGGTCTTTTCAATAGTAACGCTCTGTTGGTCGATACAGAACGACAGATGATCCGTACTGCGGATCGAGTGACATTGGTGGCGGACAGCAGCAAGTTCGGGCAGCGGGCGTTGTCAATGCTGTGTCCGCTGACGGATGTGCATGAAATTGTGACGGACGATGGAGTGTCCGAGGAATGGCGTGCCGTCATGGAGTCCGCCAATGTACGCATGGAGGTTGTTACGAGGTAGTTTTCAGTGTTCAGTTTTCAGGATTCAGTGAATCGCATTGGATGACTTTGCTGAACACCGAACCCTGAACACTGAAAATCAGAGCGGAGCGACAGTGACAGCAACATTGAATCCTGCGGACGTGGAACGTGTCGTCCGTGACGTGCTCAATCGGCACCTTGGATCGCGATCGGGTGGCTCAGCCCCGCAAAGCTCAGGCAGCTCTATTCCCGTGCTGCGTTCTGCGCCGGCACCAGGCAGCCCGAGCCCGAGCCCAATGCCATTGGCTGGCAAACGAAGTCCGTTGGTTGTCAACATTTCAGCCCGGCATGTGCATCTGACTCAGGAACACGTTGAGATGCTGTTCGGGGCAGGTGCTACGCTCACGCCGGAAAAAGATCTTTATCAGGATGGCTACTACGCCGCGAAGGAAACAGTCGCTGTCGTGGGCCCGCGTCGCCGGATGCTGCCGAACGTTCGAGTTCTCGGTCCGTGTCGCGAAGATTCGCAGGTGGAACTGGCATTTACGGACGGCATTTCCCTGGGGATCGACCTGCCTGTGCGGGTCAGTGGCAACGTCAAAGGAACTCCCGGTTGCGTGCTCATGGGGCCGCATGGGGTCGTCGATCTGAAGCAGGGTGTCATTCGAGCCATGCGGCACGTTCATATGGGACCGGACGATTTGGCCTACTATGGCGTGGCGAACGGTGATCTCGTCCATCTGCGAATTGAATCACCCGGATGCACGACTGTCCTTGAAGACCTTGCGGTGCGAGCCGCCAAAGGAATCAAGCTGGAAGTTCATCTGGATACCGACGAAGGCAACGCCTGCAACCTTGAAAACGCCACGAAAGTGGAGTTGGTCAAGCCGGAACCGTGTCAGTGTAAACATTAGGGCAGGATTCAGGAGTCAGAGATCGGGATTCAGAAAGCAGCATTTGAACTGCGATTGACTGAATCCCGAATCCCGAATCCTCCCAAAAACTCTCCAACAGCAACGGATCGCTGTTTTTCTTTGTTGCCGATCGCGTTTCAGGATGGAAGCGTGCAAAGGCTGGAGTAAATTTGAAATGGCAAAGTCAACGGAAGCATTGGGAATGATCGAAACGAAAGGCTTCGTGTGCATGCTCGAAGCCATCGATGCAATGCTGAAAGCTGCGAATGTGCAGTTGGTCGCATGGGACAAAATCGGCAGCGGATTTGTCACAGCCTTCGTCTCTGGTGATGTTGGTGCGGTGAAAGCTGCTGTGGAAGCTGGTGCCGCTGCCGCATCAAAACTTGGACAGGTCGTCAGCGTGGAAGTCATTCCTCGTCCGCACGAAGAACTGTCTGCGTTCCTGCCAAAACCAAAGACGGCTGCTCCTGCAAAGAAGTAGACGCTGTCCGCATTCCTTTGTTGAGATTTGAAATTTGAAATTTCTGAAATTTCGAATCCCATGAACCCGATTCAACTTGAACTTTTTTCGGAACAACGACCAATGAA
>CAZFDW010000196.1:0-8299 GCA_964517865.1 uncultured Chitinophaga sp. | reverse complement strand
TTCTTGTCGCCAATCTGGGATCTACCAGCTTCAAGTACCGACTGTTTGATCTGTCGAACGAAACCCAGCTTGCAAAGGGTGGAATCGATCGCATCGGACAGGCGGGGGCTCTGAGCAGTTGTTCCGTGCAGATCGGAAGCTACAAAGCAGAGACACAGCAACCCGTGCCCGATCACGCGGCCGCTGTCGGTATCTGTCTTGAGCAACTCACGCATGCAGAACATGGCTGTCTGAAGTCGGTAGATGAAGTCGGTGGCATCGGGTTCAAAGCGGTCTTTGCAGGGAATCTCAGCGGCGTGCGTATCGTCGATGAGACATTGCTGCAGAAGATGGAATCTCTGTCGGATATTGCTCCAGCTCACAACCCGCCGTATGTGCGGGCCATGAGACAACTGCAGCAGGCATTTCCACAGATTCCACTGGTGGCCGCTCTGGAGACAGGCTTTCACGAAACAATTCCGTTCGAACATCGAGCCTACGCGGTTCCTTACGAATGGTACACGGATTTTGAGATTCGTCGCTGGGGATTTCACGGTGCAAGCCATCGTTTTATTGCAGGCCGCATCGCTCAAATTCTTGCGGCTGCCGAAAAGGGGTCCCCTTTTCGTCAGGATCTGAAGGTCATCAGTTGCCATCTTGGTGGAAGTGCGTCGATTTGTGCAATTCGCAACGGCGAAAGCTTTGCAGCATCAATGGGCATGAGTCCTCAGGGAGGTCTGCCGAATAACAATCGCGTCGGTGATTTTGACGCCTATGCGATTCCGGTGATTATGAAGAGAACGGGACTGACGTTTGAACAGGTACTGACTGAGATGTCGTCCAAAGGTGGCCTGTTGGGTATCAGCGGACTCAGCGGTGACTGCCGCGACCTTGAAGAAGCATCTGCTAAAGGGCACGATCGGGCAGAAAAGGCCCTGAAACTGTTCGAAGCATCGATTCGATCTTACGTCGGATCGTACATGGCTTTGCTTGGCGGAGCGGATGTGATCGTGTTCACCGGCGGAATTGGTGAAAACAGCGAACGCATTCGTACGAATGTCTGCCGCGATATGCAATGGGCCGGCGTGGAATTGTGTGAGACGAAGAACTCTGGCGCAAAAGGTGAAGCCTGCCTGAGTAAAGAGACCAGTCGCGTCCAGGTCTGGACGGTGCCCACGAACGAAGAACTCGTCGTGGCACGGCAGACACGGGACGTGCTGACGAACTAAGTTTTCAGTTTTCAGTTTTCAGAAAGGCCGTTTTGGGTGGCTGGTGGTTGGTTGATGGGAAGTCTTGCGATTCTCCGAAAACCGAAAACCGAAAACCGAAAACGCCCGAAGGGCCTCCCATGTTTTTGGCACGCATTACCGGCAGCCTCGTCGCAACTCAGAAAGTTGAGTCGCTCGTGGGCCAGAAACTGTTGCTTGTAGAACCTCTGCGAGTCGATGAAAAAGATCAGAAAAGCCTGAAACCAACCGGTCGGTCATTTGTCGTCGTGGATACGGTCGGAGCGGGTGAAGGTGAAGTTGTCCTTTGCGTTCAGGGATCAAGTGCCCGGTTCACACCGGGAACGAAGGAACTTCCGATCGATGCCGCGATCATTGGAATCGTGGATACGGTCCAGGTGAAGGCAAAAACGGTGTTCAAGTCGGGGGATTAGTGGAACACAACCCGTACTCAGTGGGTCAGGAAATCGATTCGACTACGGCGGGCCTGCCGGGGCCGAAGTTTGAGGCTTCGGTTCGCACGATGCAGATCATTGCGTTGGCATTGATTATGGGCGTTGTGATGTTTTTGGGTGTGGTGCTTGTTGCCCGAGCGGGCAAGTTTGATGGGGAACCCAACACGATGAATTTTATCGCTGCGGGGTTTACGTTCCTGATGCTTGTCAATCATTTTGTGATTCCGCCAATCATCATAAAAACTCAACTGAAGCAGGCCATTGCGGCGGGGATGAATCAGCAGCAGGATCACGAGAAAATTCTAACGTGCTGTGGGGTCTATCAGACTCAGCTGATCGTAGGGTTCGCTTTTCTGGAAGGGGCGGCGTTCTCCAATCTTGTGGCGATGATGGTGGAGCATAGTGCGTTATTGATCGCCGTAGTGACATTGCTGCTGCTCTTGATGGTGGCAAAGTTTCCGACTCGGGACAAAGTGAAATTTTGGGTTCAGGATAAATTGAGGGAATTGCAGTTGATGTAGGCGAGCGGTTGGGCGTCAGCCCTCCGTGTTTTTCCTGTCGATCACCTTCCCGGATCTTCAGTGACTCCGCCGGAATGAATTGATGACATAGTTGAATAATTAAGTTGACCCGGTGATTTGCACGGAGGGCTGACGCCCTGCCGCTCGCCGGAATAAAGGAAGAGAGATACAAATCGTGCAGGCAACAGCAAACGAACAGACGATCCGGAATATCGTGCAGGAAGTCCTGACGCAGCTGACGACCCGCAACGGCGAGGCAGCGAAAGTCAATGGTTCAACGGGTCCGGATACTCGCTGGGGTGTATTCAACACCGTCGATGAAGCCGTTGAAGCCGCTCAGAAGGGTTTCGAAAAACTCAGCCGCGCGTCCCTGGACGATCGTAAAACCGCCATCAATATTGTGAAGCAGATTTGCGATGAACAGGCCGAAGAACTGGGGCGGCTTGAGTTCGAAGAAACAAAGATCGGTCGACTCGAACACAAGATTGCTAAACTGAAGGCCATCAAAGGTGTACCAGGCGTTGAGTTCCTCAAGACCGAAGCGATCAGTGGTTCACACGGCCTGATGATTACCGAGTACGCTGCGTTCGGCGTCATCGGTGCGATCACACCTGTGACGCATTCGCTGCCTACCCTGGCTGGCAACTTTGTCAACATGGTCGCTGCCGGAAACACGATCGTCTGTAACCCGCACCCCAGCGGAGCGAAGATTGCCAGCGAAGGTGTACGACGTTTCAACAAAGCCATTTTCGCGGCCACAGGACTCGAAAACCTGGTGACGATTATTGGGACGCCTACGATTGAATCGGCTCAGGCTGTGTTTGATCATCGCGGCGTCAAATTGTTGGTTGTGACTGGCGGGCCGGCGGTGGCTCGGGCAGCGTTGCAGAGCCCTAAGCGCGCTATCGTGGCGGGACCAGGAAATCCCCCGGTGGTCGTCGATGCCACGGCTGATATCGACAACGCAGCCAAATCCATCGTCGCCGGAGCTGCCTTCGATAACAGTCTGCTGTGCATCAGCGAGAAAGAAGTCTTCGCGGTCAAGGAAATCTTCGATCAACTGATGACGGCCGTTTCGAATCACGGCGGCTATCGACTCAACGCAGCTCAAGTTGCCGCGTTCACCGCCAAAGCATTTGGTCCGCCGAAAGAACCGGGCGGGCATCATGTGCTGAACCGGGATTACATCGGCAAAGATGCGGCATGGCTGGCGGCTCAGATTGGCCTGAACATCCCGTCAAGCACTTTGATTCTGTACGGTGAAACGGACGAGTTCAATCCGTTCGTCACGGAAGAGCAGATGATGCCGTTCATCCCGTTCGTACGAGCCAACTGCAGCGATCATGCGATTGCTCTCGCAAAGAAATACGAGCACGGCTTCGGCCATACAGCGATCATCCATTCCCGCGACGTTCACACGATCACAAAGATGGGCCGCGTCATGAACACAACATTGTTCGTGAAGAACGGCCCCTGCATGGCGGGGCTCGGGCTTGGCGGCGAAGGCTATCTCTCATTCAGCATTGCAACCCCCACCGGCGAAGGCGTGACGAGTCCCATGACGTTCACTCGCCAGCGGAGATGCGTGATGGTGGATGATTTGCGGATTATTTAGTGTTCAGTTCTCAGTATTCAGTTGTCAGCCAAACCAAATGCATGAGCCGCAACGCGGCGTGATGTGAAAGCCTGGGGCAACGCCCCAGGATCGGTATGGCAAGGATATGGGAGCCCTGAAGGGGCGTAAGCTGAAACGCGAGTATTTCGCCCTTTCAGGGCTTCATTCTGTCGGACTATCGATACCCAGGGCGTTGCCCTGGGCTATCACATTGTGGGCCTTTGGCCTTGAACTCAATTTACAGCCTGAAAACCTAAAACCAAACCGTGCAAACTGCAAGAGTTATCGGCCATGCCACAGCGACGCTCAAGCATCCATCATTAAACGGATGGAAGCTCATCGTGCTGCAGCCTCTGGACATCAACAATGAACCGGATGAGTTCCCTCAGATCGCCATCGACCCGTTGGGCGCTCGGCAGGGGGATCATGTCTTCTTTACAAGTGATACGAAATACATTCAGGAATTGACGGGCCGCAAGGATTCACCGCTTCGCTTTTCGGTCCAGGGAATTCTGGATGAACAACCAGAGCCTTTGAGGAAGCGAAGGAAATAGTGTTCAGTGTTCAGTAAGAAAACAGAGAACAGCGATTCACTGAACACTGGAAACTGAAAACTGAGCACTCCTCCAAAACAGAAACTTTTCGAATGTCATTTGACGCAGCCTACATCGACCAGATCGTTCACAACGTCATGCGGGAAATGCAAACCCGTACGCCGTCGAACGCTCCTGCTGCGCTGACGGAACAAATCGTCAATACGACACCAGCTGATCCGACAATCAGCATCGGCAGTCGCGTTCTCAGTGAAAAGGTCCTGGTGACGGCAAAGGCTGCAGGCCGAGCAATTTCCCTTCAGCCGGGAACGGTGATTACTCCTTCCGGACGCGATTACATTCGAAAAAACGGCGTACGGCTGACGAGTGAAGTGAGCAACACAAGTTCCGCATCGCTGAGTGGAATCTTTGTTGCCATCGGAGCCGACACAACAACATCCGCAGCCTCGGCGGCCGGGTGGAAGGCACTGACGGCGTCAACAGAGTTCGACGGTGCAAATATTGCGTCACAACATTGGTCAACAAACGTCGTTGCCTGCTGTGGCGGTGAACCCTCGGTTGTGGCGTGCATCCTGAATCGAAATCCTGCTGTGAGAGCCGCTGTGATCACACGTACAACAAATCTGGTAACACTGGCTACCGCAATGAGCCCTCAGGTTGTGTGCCTGGATTCCTCTGGATGGTCGTTCGGTGACATTTTGCGACTGTTGCGATCGCTCGCGGCACCGTCCAGTACCCCAGGTCACTGGAAAGAGATTTCCGGAGGGAGCGCACGATGAGAATCATGGAATGTATCGGATCAGTCACGTTGTCTCACTGGAATTCCTCACTCACCGGCGCAAGCTGGAAGCTGGCGGTCCCTCTGATGCATGCCGGTCTGAATGGAGATGAATCGGGACGGACGGAACCGCTGGTTGTTTACGATGACATGGGAGCGGGCATCGGAAGTTTGATGGCGGTCACAGAAAGTGCCGACGCATCGACTCCGTTTTATCCGAACTCAAAACCAATCGATGCGTACTGTGCCGCGTTACTCGACGCCGTAAGCGTCGAGTAACCGCGGCGAGTGTTCAGTGTTCAGTTTTCAGTGTTCAGAAAGCACAGGAACTGCGATTCACTGAACACTGAACACTGAACACTTTTTACGAAGTAAAAGCTCATGACAAACAAATGGAACAGCGGCATTAACGATCGAGCCCTCAAGGAAGAGATCTGCGAGATTGGCCGACGTGTGTACAACAAGGGCTTCGCAGCAGCCAATGATGGCAATATCAGCATTCGAGTCGGCGAGAATGAAGTGCTGTGTACGCCCACGATGATCTGCAAAGGATTTATGAAGCCTGAAGACATCTGTGCCGTCGATATGGAAGGCAAGCAGATCGCCGGAGTTCGCAAACGCACGAGCGAAGTCCTGCTGCATCTGGCAATCATGAAACATCGCCCGGACGTCAAGGCTGTGGTTCACTGCCATCCGCCTCATGCGACCGCATTTGCAGTCGCCGGCGAACCGATTCCTCAGTGCATCCTGCCGGAAGTGGAAGTCTTCATGGGTGAAGTGCCAATCGCTCCGTACGAAACTCCCGGTGACCAGCGATTTGCGCAGACTGTTGTTCCGTTCCTGAAAGCCACGAACACGATCATCCTGAAGAATCACGGAACAGTGTCATTCGGCAAAGATCTGGTGGACGCATACTGGAAGACTGAAATCCTGGACGCTTACTGCCGCATCCTACTGCTCGCCAAACAGCTTGGTCAGCCGCAATACCTGAATGAACAGAAAAGCCGCGAACTGCTTGACCTGAAGAAGAAATGGGGCTTTGACGATCCTCGCTTCCACAACGAAGACTGTGACCTCTGTGGCAACAGCGCATTCCGTGAAGGTTACAAGGAAAACATCCCGGTGCAGCGCGCTTTCGATAAGGCTCCTGAGTATCCTGGTATTCTCCAGAAGCCCTGCGGCGAAGCGTGCGACACGAAGCCTGCGATGGTCAACGAAGACCTGGTGAAGCTGATTACGAGTCAGGTTCTGGCAGCGCTAGGAAAGGCATGAAGGCAGCACCGACGGACATCCGATTCCCGGCAGGCATCACCCACATGCGGCAATCTTGTTATGATAAGGACTCCCTCGATTGAAGGAGAATGAAATGTCGGTGCATGACTGGACAAAGATCTTCGATGGAGCGTTTCACCATTTTCATCAGACTTGGGTTGTAGCGATCTCAAGAACACTGAACGCAGGGTTGCTTCCAGACGGCTACTACGCCGCCGCAGAGCAAGTCGTTGGTGGGCCGAACGCGGATGTTGTGACACTCGATGCCTGGCAGCCGGTTGACGAAAACGGACAAGGTGAGCGATTGCCGGATTATCTGTCAGGTGGCGTTGCTCTTGCCGACCATCCTCCAAAAGTCAGATACCAGTTTGAAGCGGATCGACGCCACTACGCAGGTAAAGCTGATCATGTTGCATTGAGACATGTCAGCAGCCATCGACTCATCGCAGTCATCGAGATTATTTCCCCCGGCAACAAAAACAATAACCGCGCGTTGGAAAGCCTTCGTAAGAAGGTGAATTTATTGCTTGATGAAGGAGTTCATTTGTTGCTGGTCGATGTCCTTCCTCCGGGACCTGTCGATCCGCACGGGTTACCACTGGCGCTCTCAATTACGGATCAGTCTGAGGTTCCGAGTGCGACCGATGCCGAGCCGTTTACGCTGTTTTCCGTTCGATGTGCAGAGGCCGGAGATATTCTGAGTGGATTTGTTGAGTTGGTTTCTCGTGAGCAGACTCTTCCGGACATGCCATTGTTTCTGAACGAAGAACGTTATATCTCGGTTCCGCTGGAATCGACATACCAGGATGCGTGGCAGGGTGTTCCTGCACCATGGAAGAAAATGATCGAAGCCCAATCAGATTGACCTTGGCGATTGGCCTTTCTGAAAACTGAAAACTGAAAACTTGAGGCTCCTATGAAAGTCAGCATTATTGGTGGTGGCGGATTGGTAGGTTCCTGTGCCGGGTTTGCATTGCAGGCCGGGAAGATTGTCAGCGAGATTGCGCTTGTTGACGTCAATCAGGAATTGTGCGAAGGTCAGGCCCTGGACCTGCTGCACGGTGCGTCATTGATGGCGCCGCAGCGCATCACGGCGGGGGGGACGGAAGCCTGTAAAGACAGTGACGTGATCGTGATCACCGCTGGTCTGCGGCGCAAGCCGGACGAAAGCCGACTCGACCTGATCAACCGCAACGTGACCTTGTTCCGAGGAATTTTGGCGGACCTCAAGAAGCATGGCTACAAGAAAGACGCGATTGTCTTCGTGGTTTCCAATCCGGTGGACGTGCTGACGTACCTGGCAGTGAAAGAACTTGGCCTCCCTGCGGCGCAGGTGATCGGGCTCGGCACGGTTCTGGATACCACGCGACTCCGCAGTCTGCTGGCTCAGCGCCTGAATGTCCCTCCGACTCAGGTCAACGTGACGATCTTCGGTGAGCACGGCGACAGCATGGTGCCCATCTGGTCGATGGCTCAGGTGGCAAATCTGCCGCTCGACAAATACCCCGGCGTCACAGCCAGCCTCATCGCAGAAATTGAAACGAAGACGCGGGGCAGTGGAGCCGAAGTGATCAAGAAAAAAGGCGGCGCAGGATTCGCGGTTGGCGTTTCGATTGCCGACGTCGTCCACAGCATTGCGCTGGACGATCAACGCATTCATCCGGTCAGTTCCCTGATGAATGGTGCCTACGGAATCCGCGACGTCTGCCTGTCAATTCCGACCGTCATCGGTCGCAGCGGCGTGAAGAGTCACATCGAAGTCGAGCTGTGGTCCAAAGAAAAGACGGCCCTCGTACAGAGCAGCAACGTGCTGAAAGAGACGATCAACAAAGTACTGAAGGGGTAATTGTCGTCTTTCGCTCCGCGAAAGAAACGCCGCTTTTGCAGAGCAAAGTAGCC
>CAZFDW010000195.1:0-10985 GCA_964517865.1 uncultured Chitinophaga sp. | reverse complement strand
AGACCGAAGGCAAGACCTTTGGTGACCTGATCAAAGCCGGTGAGCTTCCAGGCACCAATGAAGTTGTTGAATAGTCCTGAAAACACAGCGTTTTATCGAAATCTCTGGGCGAGGTTCCTCTTCGGAACCTCGCTTTTTTGTTGAAAATACTGGGATTTGTGCCCTGTGAAGACTTCATTTTGGAGTAGGCCGGACCAAGCGGAGCGCCGTTCCGGCATCCAGCGGACCTGCCGGAACGGCGCTCCGCTTGGTCCGGCCTACTGATTCAACCCCAATTCGTTGGCTTGACAGAGCACTCGTGCGAATTCCCACGATCAAAACTCAATTGAACTGAGACCGATATCCGATTATCCTTCGCCCTTTCCACTGGGAATGCCCTCACCCTCTGATCAGAAACTGTCTTGTACATGAGTACCCTTAAGAAGAATAAGCGAATCAAGCGTGCAGCTCAGTTCGAGCTGTATGGAGACCTGAAGCCGGGCCGAGGCAACAAAAAGGTTGAACGCGGCAAGGCTAAGTATTTGGGCGGCAACGGACGCAAGACGACCGGCATCAGCAAACGCGTTTACCGTCAGAATCTGAAGAAAATTCAAGTCCTCGAAGATGGTGCCGTGGTGACCCGCAGAGTTCCTGTACGACTCATTCGGTCCGGTGCCATCACGAAGCCAGTCGCCACGGATCCGTTTGCACTGCCAGATCACAACTAATGGCGTTTCTGTAGGATGGACATTCATGTCCGTCGGATCGCCAAAGGAATACCGTCGAAGCCGAAGATTATCGTGCTGCGGGAATCCGTCGCCAGCGGGATGTTTTCTGGCAGGAACTCGGACATGAATGTCCAGGCTACAGGAATAAAGGCGATGGGCGACTGGCCACTGGCCAACCATGGCTACTGAACGTAATACCTCAACAGCTCGCGCGGTTTTTGCCTCGCGGGCTGTTTCGTTTCAGCCGAAGGATTTTCCGTGTCCCATATTCCTCGTTCTACGCGACCCCTGCACTTCATTCTGTCGGCCATGGTTGTCGCAACCATTTCGGTCTCAACTCAGTCTGCGATGGCTCAAACAGCCATTGCCGACATCACGGAGACGGCGCCCACTGAAGCAATCGCTCTCGAGGGCAGGCTGATCAGTCGCACTCGGCAGTTGACGTTCGAGGGCCGCCGTGCAGGAGAGAGCTACTTCAGTGCCGACGGTCGCCGCATGATTTTTCAGAGCGAACGTGAACCAGGGAATCCTTTCTTCCAGATCTATCTGATGGATCTGGACAGCGGCGACACTCAGCGCATTTCACCCGGTGCCGGAAAAACGACCTGCGCGTGGATTCATCCGAACGGAGAGAAAGTTCTCTTTGCTTCGACTCACGATGACCCTGCCGCCGAACAGGAGCAAAAGGCTGAGATTGAACTGCGAGCCTCCGGAACGGAACGAAGGTACTCATGGGACTATGATGAATTCTATGACATCTACGAATACGAGCTGGCGGCGAAACAGTATCGCAAACTCACAGACGCTCGTGGGTATGACGCGGAAGGATCATGGTCGCCGGACGGATCGTTGATTGTATTTGCTTCAAATCGATCTGCGTATGAAGGTGAATTGAATGCCGATCAACAGACGGCCTTCGAAACCGATCCGGCATGGGCGAATGAAATCTACGTGATGAAGGCTGACGGGTCTGACGTCAAACGTCTGACGACAACTCCAGGCTATGACGGCGGTCCGTTCTTCAGCCCGGACGGAAATCGCATCTGCTGGCGGCGATTTGCTGAAAACGGCGCGACGGCGGAAATCATGACGATGAACAACGACGGCAGCGACCAACAGCAACTGACGCATCTGGGTGCCATGTCCTGGGCACCGTTTTATCACCCTGGTGGGCAGTATTTGATCTTCACCACCAATCGCCACGGTTTTGCAAATTTCGAACTCTACATGGTCGATGCGGCTGGTCAACATGAACCGGTGCGCGTGAGTCATACGCCAGGGTTTGATGGGCTTCCGGTTTTCAGCCCTGACGGCGATCATCTGGCATGGACCACGAACCGCACGGTGACAAAGCAATCTCAGATCTTCATGGCTGACTGGAATCACGCACGAGCCCTGGAATTGCTCGACCTGAAACCCGCATCGCCCGCCGTTTCATCGCAAACCGACGTTAATCGCGTCATGGCGCTGACGCCTGAAGCACGCGGCGATTTTGCCCCGGCTGATGCTGTGCGTCACGTCGAGTTCCTGTGCCGTCCGCAACTTGGGGGTCGTCTGACGGGAACAAAAGGCGAGCAGCTTGCCACGAACTATGTGGCATTGAACTTTGAGACGATGGGGCTGCTGCCCGCAGGCGACAACGACACATACTTCCAGAAGTTTGAATTTACGTCCGGTGTTTCAGCAGGCCCGAACAACGTGTTGACTGTTGAGAGCACTGCTGGTGATAAAAACCGCGAAGTCGAACCATTGACTCTGGAGGCCGACTGGCGTCCGCTGGCATTCTCCAGTTCCTCCAGCATTGAAGCATCGGACGTGATTTTCGCCGGGTACGGCATTCGAGCCCCGGCGCTGGAGGGCATCGAAGAGTACGATTCGTTCGTGCATCTGGAAGTCAAAGACAAGTGGGTCGTCGTCTTTCGATTCATGCCGGAAAATTTTACACCTGAACAGCGACAGCATTTCATTCGTTTTTCCAGCCTGCGGTTCAAAGCAATGCAGGCTCGTGATATGGGAGCGCGCGGGCTGATTGTCGTCAGCGGCCCGACATCCGGTGTGAAAGAACAGCTCGTTCCGCTGCAGTTTGACGGATCACTGGCAGGTTCTGGGTTACCGGTCATCAGTGTCGCGGACAGCGTTGCCGCTGGATGGTTCGCGGAACGCGGCAAAGATCTGGCTTCCGTGCAACAGAAGATGGATTCTGGTGAACCAGCGATGGGGTTCCCGCTGGACGGACTGAAGATCTCAGGCAACATCGACATCCAACAGGAAAAGAAGACCGGACGAAACGTCCTCGGACGATTGCAGATTAACGAATCTCAGGCAGGCCAGATCGTCATTGTCGGCGCGCACATTGATCACCTTGGCACTGGTTCAAGTGGCAACTCACTTGCGCGCGGCGATGAGCCGTCTCAAATTCACTTCGGAGCCGATGACAACGCCTCGGGTGTTTCGGCAATGATGCAGATCGCTGAAGCTCTGGCACTGGCAAAAGAGGCAGGCAAACTTTCGGGAAGTCGCGATGTCGTGTTTGCAGCATGGTCCGGGGAAGAGCTGGGATTGTTGGGTTCCAGTCACTACGTAAAAAGTATGGAGACACTTTTTTCGCAACATGCGGCGGCAGTGGAAGGCAGCGAGAGTGCGGCTGACGAGCCGACAAAGAAACCCGATGACCTCGCCGGACCGAATACGGGCGGCTTAAGTCTTTACATTGCGGCCTGCCTGAACATGGACATGGTAGGTCGGCTGCAGGAGAAACTGGTGCTGCAGGGAATTGGCTCCTCTGCGGCGTGGCAGAAAATTATTGAACAGGCCAACGTGCCGCTCGGCCTTTCGTTGACACTTCAGGACGACAGTTATCTGCCGACCGACGCCAGTGTCTTTTTCCTGCACGGCGTTCCGATCCTGTCCGCATTTACCGGCAATCACAGCGAATACCATACGCCTCGGGATACACCTGAAAAACTCAACTACGAAGGTATTGCCAAAGTCGCCAACCTGATGAGTCTGGTTTGCCGATACCTGATCGCCACGGAACAACCTCCGGTCTATGTGGCGCAGGAACGCCCGAAAGACGGCCAGCGCCGCGCCGCTTTGCGAGCTTACCTGGGGACAGTGCCGGACTATGCACAGTCAGACATCAAAGGCGTGATGCTGTCCGGCGTTGCCAAGGGCGGACCGGCCGAGGTCGCGGGAGTCAAGGGCGGCGACGTCATCATAAAACTCGCTGGCAAGGCCATTGAAAATATTTACGATTACACTTATGCGATCGAAGCACTCAAGTCTGGCCAGGAATCCGAAATTACGGTGCTGCGTGCGGGCAAAGAAATTATCATGAAAGTGACGCCGGGTTCGCGTGATTAGTCGGCGTAGCAACTGCGCGACGCAGCCCGATCGGTTCGCACCATGGGGTAGGCCGGACCAAGCGCAGCGCCGTTCCGGCAGGTATCTGGGAATTGCCGGAACTGCGCTGCGCTTGGTCCGGCCTACTGACGCAATCTAAATTCACTGTCTTGCCGAAAGCAGCAACCGGCAGATTCCGCCGCATTGCAGGTCTGATTGACACATTGCACGGACAAGACCGCGGATCGCGTCGTCCGGATAACCAGGTCAGCACTCCGTTTCACCCTGTTCGCCGTTGACCGCAACAGAGCAATTGGCATACGTTTCTGAACATCTGCCGCTGGAAATCGGTTCGAACTGCCAGCGTGGACAATTGCGTTTGCCGAAGGATTGGCGCATGTGCGGAATTGTGGGCTACGTAGGATTTCGTTCCGTGTCGGATCTTCTGGTGGAAGGTCTTCATCGGCTTGAATACCGAGGCTACGACAGCGCGGGGATCGCGGTCCTCCACGACGGCAGACTTTCGGTGCGCAGGAAGGCCGGCCGCGTACTGGAACTTGCCGGTCTGATTCAGTCGCAGCCCATTCGTGGCCACGTAGGAATCGGCCACACGCGATGGGCGACGCACGGAGCCACCACCGACCAGAATTCGCATCCTCACCTTGGCGGAAACGGAGAAGTGGCCATCGTTCACAACGGTGTCATTGAAAACTACGACACGCTCCGCAGGCAACTCACGGCGTTGGGATACGTATTTCATTCACAGACCGACACCGAAGTTGCCGCCCACCTGCTGGCACACCATCTTGAAGAACAGGTTCTCCTGGGTGGATCCGCGTCCGACATTGAAACCTGTCTGATGGTGGTTGAGCAGACGCTGGAAAAACTCAAAGGTACCTACGGCCTGGGCATCATGTTCCGAGACTGTCCGGACACCGTCATCGCGGCACGGTGCGGAAGTCCGCTGGTGATCGGAGTCGGCAAGGATGAATACTTCCTGGCGAGTGATTCGAGCCCGCTGGTGGGCTACACAAAGGAAGTCGTTTACCTGTCTGACCATGAAGTGGCTGTACTGCGGCCGTCCGGAATTCGGATCGATCATCGCAAGACGGGCAGCGTGTTTCCAAACGTGCATGTCCTCGAACAGGTGTCCGCCGACATTGAACTGGGCGACTACGAACATTACATGCTGAAAGAGATTTTCGAACAACCGCAGACCATCGAGAATGCACTCCGCGGGCGTCTGGATTCTGATGAAGCAACGTCCGTGATGGGCGGTTTGAACCTGACTGCGAAGGATCTGCGTCGCATCGATCGGATTGTACTCACCGCCTGCGGCACCAGCTGGCACGCGGGACTGGTGGGTGAGTTCCTGCTCGAAGAATTCGCCCGGGTTCCGACCGAAGTGGAATATGCCAGCGAGCTGCGTTATCGAAATCCCCCGATGAGTGACCGCACGCTGGTCTTCGCGATCACGCAGAGCGGTGAAACAGCCGACACGCTTGCCGCGCTTCGTGAATGCAAACGCAAAGGACATCCGACGCTGGCCATCTGCAACACGGTCGGCTCGACCATCGCCCGCGAAGCCGACGGTGGCATTTATCTGCATGCTGGCCCGGAGATCGGTGTGGCATCCACGAAAGCATTCACGTCACAGGTGACGGTACTGACACTGCTGGCTCTGCATCTGGGGCGCATGCGACACATGTCGTATCCGGCAGGTCGCCGCATCATCGCTCAACTGCGTGATATGCCCGAGAAAATCAGCAAAACTCTGCAGTGCCATGACCGAGTGCGTGAAGTCGCCGACAAGTACTTCCGCTTCAACAACTTCCTGTATCTCGGTCGGCTTTACAATTTTCCAGTTGCGCTGGAAGGTGCGTTGAAGCTGAAGGAAATCAGCTACATCCATGCCGAAGGCTATCCGGCTGCCGAAATGAAACATGGCCCGATTGCATTGGTTGATGAACAGACCCCGAGCGTATTCGTGATTCCTCGTGGCGGAATCTACCCCAAAGTCGTGAGCAACATGGAAGAGATCAAGGCTCGCAAGGGCCCGATCATCGCCATTGCCTGCGAAGGTGATACGGATATCGCACGCGTGGCCGATGATGTGATTTATGTGCCGGATGTTGAAGAGTACCTGCAGCCACTGGTCTGCGCAATTCCATTGCAGTTGTTGGCGTATCATGTGGCCTTGCTGCGTGGCTGCAACGTCGATCGTCCGCGCAATCTCGCAAAGAGCGTGACAGTGGAATAGTGGTGTCGTTATATCTCGCGCGGCTGAGGATGACACATTCGTTTAACCGCGTGGGCAACGCCCCGCGTGCGGTATAGTGACCTATCCCCTACTCAACAATTGTTCCAGAATCGCCCGATTCGCTTCAGGAAACTGAAGCGACGCAAGCTCATCAAAACTGATCCAGCGAAATGGATCCTCCGGACGGGCATGGTCCGGCAGGCAGGGGCTGAGTCCGCAGCGCCAGAAATGCAGTTCGACATCGCCGTGTGGGTAGGAATGTTCGATTGTCGCCAGATGATCGCGCGGGACAATGATGAGTCCTGTCTCCTCCTGACATTCACGGACTGCGCATGATCGAGGCGTTTCGTCAATTTCACACTTGCCGCCCGGAAATTCTGCCAAACCTGGCAATGGCACATGCGCCGCGCGTTGACCGACGAGTATTTTCCCGGCCGATTCAACAACCGCAATCCCGATTCGAATGGCCGCCGTCATTTGGTGTATGCTCCGGTACGTCAGCAGTTGTCGCGCGTCAGTGAAAGTTCAGCTTCAGCCGCCTCGGATGCGACAGCAACCAATAACTCTTCGCCGTGCTGATTCAATAACTGCCGAGCGTCACGCAATACCGGCAAACAGCCGGAGTCCAGCGACGGAAGTGTGACACGTTTCATCACCTGGTTCAGGCGTCCCAGCAGCCGCGTGTCGTCGGCATAGTCGTACAGGAATTGAGAGGTCTGAAATTGCTGCACGAATCCGGCAAGTCTGTCTGTCGTCCGCGTGGCCACCGTGTTCACTGCCGCCTGAATCTGCAATGGTGAAACCTGCGACAAAGCGGCATAGTAGTCGTCCAGTACTTCTGGCATCTGCTGAGCGATGAAAGCGTCGAGCAGCAATTCGATCACGATGTGACCAAGCAACGCAGGCCGATGATCGAAACGATCAGGCATAATCCTGCGAAAACGGAATGAAAGCTCAGCTTCGAGCATAACGAATCGCACAGAACGATGAAACAAATCATCGTCGTGCAGATGCTGTAACATGCCTTCCGCGATCGTTCGCAGATCGGCATCGAGCGAATCCAGACGTTCATGAATCCTGCGACTACGCACGCGGACACGCCGATCTGCAACGCTCAACCAGTCCGGTACCGCCGTTCCGGCAACCATCAGAGGCGAATCGAGGAACCGAAATCCGTGCGCTAGATAATTCATGGCGGGATTTGAATGGCTTTCCACCAATTCTGGAAGCCCGATCTGCTCAATTTCACTATGATCTGAGATTCCGGATCTGAATTCTGACATTTCCCCGGGGCAGTCAGACGTGAACAGTAGAACCATGTCCATCGATGCACATTGGCGACACCATAACTGGATCGCCCACACTCAGATTATGCTCAATTCTTTTCGGCGATTTGTCGGTCGAGAACTGATCGAACGCACGGGCAATGACGACCTCGACGCAAACACTGTATTCGAGGCTTCGTTCGTCGTCGTTTCGCACGGAACACAGGACGATCCGATCCTGAACTATGGCAACAAAACGGCGTTGTCGCTCTGGGAAATGGACGTTCCGACATTGACCTCCACTCCGTCACGCCTGACCGCCGAACCCATGCACCGCGATGAACGGGCTCAACTGATGACTCGTGCAGCACGAGACGGGTTCGTAGACGACTATCGCGGCATCCGCATCAGCAGTTCCGGGAAGCGATTTCTGATCGAACGGGCAATCATCTGGAATCTGGTCAATTCTGATGAGCAACTTGTCGGCCAGGCCGCGACATTTTCACACTGGAAGCCATTGTAGATGCGTGCAGCACCACAAAATCCATCCGTTGCAAATCTGCCTTTCGAACCACATACCAAATCGATGAACGGCGGGCCTTCTCGTCGTTGGATCAAAAACAGGATGGCCTCGATTGAAATGGCATCACGCCCTGTATAACCTGTCGTCGGCGATTCGTTATGATGTTCATGCGATGCCGATGCTGAGAAGGGGTTTAAGACATGTTACTCAGGCAAGCGATGTCCGCATTCTGGTTGAAAGAATTCAGCAGGCAGCGACGTCGGGGGAAGACGCACGGAGCGATGGCTTCATGCCCCGGGCTCGAACGACTCGAAGATCGTTCGCTGATGTCAGCCACCGCGAATCTGGTGGCGTATCGGCCAGTGACCCAGTACATCGACTATTCCGCATATCCAATCTCGGAGGCCGACGAAGTCAGTGCGACACGTGGTGCAGGGATCCGGTTTAATGGGGACGACGATAACCGGAACGAAACGCGTGACTATCTGGACAAAGAGCCAGCCAACTCAGCCGACAATGATCTTGTACGAGTGGATGCCCTTGGATCTGGCACGACATTTGTGGTCACATGGACTGGACCACTGAATGTCTGGACATCTGCTGACAAAGCGAGTTCCGTTACCAAAAACGGCAGCGTGAATCCCGGGCAGAGTCTATGGGTCGAATATATCACCAGCACTCATACGACAGGTACGACCACGCAGTTGCAACTGACGGCCAGCGATGGCTTATCCAGCGCCAGCGACAGTGTTGTATTTCACAGCTTTCAGAGCATCACGATCGCCATAGGCGGTAATACGCAGGATCCCGCGAAGTTTGGCGATTCCAATCTGGGAACGTTTACCATGGCCGGCAAATTATATGGCACTGGTTACGATGTGCAGATGTTTGCTCACGGGCAGGTTCAGTCGACAGGAAAAGGCGCCGCCTATGATGAAGTCGTGAGCGCTGTACTCAACCGAAACGTCGATAATGTCGCAATTTACGGCTACAGCTGGGGCGGCGGGGCCACATATGAGTTGTCCGTTGGCTTGAACGCCAACACAGCACTTGCTCCGGAGGGCTACAAACTCAGGTATACGGCGTATATCGACGCGATTCGGCATAACGGCATCAGTTCAGAAACGCGTAAACCAGTCGGCACCGCCCACCATGACAATTTCTTCCAGCGGAAGGATTTTTTGCTGAAAGGGAACAGCGTCTCCGGAGCTAACAATATCAACGTGACGAATACCACGTGGGGAAAGAATCTGGCGCATACATCGATTGATGATAATCTCACGCTGCACGGCATTTTGCTCAAAAACTTGACGGACCGACTGATTGTCTGATGGCACTCGCGTCCGTTCGTCACGCGCCACTGGATGCAATGCTGTGGTCACGATGATACTCGCGAAGTGCATTATTCACAGCAGCTTCATCTGGAAATGCCGACGCCACATCGTCCGCCAATCGAACGATGCGCAACTGCTCCTTGCTGGCGTCAGCATATTTCCCTCGGATGACGCCGTGCAGCTTCCGGAAATCGTAATCAGAACACATTTCGTCGCCTGGCTCTCCGGAGTCATCATGTCCGTTCATTTTGTCAATCAGCGTGTGATGAGAATACAAGGCAAGGAGTCGAACCATGAACTGGCAAGAGCGAATTAGTGTCGATTCAAAGGTTTGTCACGGCAAGGCGTGCATAAAAGGGACCCGAGTTATGGTGTCGGCAATTCTCGACAATCTCGCAGCGGGAGAATCTCACGAAGCAATCCTTCGCGGGTATAACATCGAAGAGGCCGACGTTCTGGCGTCGTTGCATTATGCGGCAGCCCTCGCCAGCGACCGGATCATCCGGATTCCAATGGGAGCCGCTTAATGTTGTTCAAGGTCGATGAAAACCTGCATGCCGATGCGGCCGAGTTGCTCCGCAAAGCAGGTCACGACGCTATGACGGTTTTCGATCAAGGGCTCCGGGGACGCAAGGATCTCGAAATTGCCGATGTCTGCCGGATCGAACAACGGGCGATTGTGACCCTCGATTTGGACTTCTCGGACATTCGACAGTTCCCGCCCGCAGAATATGCGGGAATTATTGTGTTGCGCCTGCTCGACCAGAGCCGAACGTCGATTCTGCGAACTCTGGGACAAGTCCTTCCACTCTTCACGGTGGAACCTTTGGTGGGATATTTATGGATTGTCGAGGAAGATCGTGTGCGGATTCGCGCTGGGAACGGTTGAGTCTCGACGTCCATTTCGACTGTAGAGGTTCCGTCTGGGGTGGCCCCGATGTTCCGCCCCGGTTCGACTACACTCGCTGCGTTAAAGGCTTGATGCTTACCGACGGTCTGGAAGCAAACAAAAACACCGGATCGACGCACGCAATTCGTCATGGTTTACTCTCGGTATTCGTCAAAGAATGCCTCGTCAATATCGTAGGTGGTTCGTGGCGTTACACCGAGTTCGAGCGATTCAAATAGCTCGACAAGGTTATCGCCATTTACCAGTTCAATTGGCTTTGCACCATCACGCCGAGCCTCTTTTTTTGCATCAGCAGTGAAGACCCCCGTGGTTATTATGATTCCCTTATCTGCTCGCCCCTCCATCGCCCCTCGAAAGTCACGAACTTGGCTCGGTCATGTGTCATTTGAGTTAACGGTATGAACCCTTCCAAGACGGCGAATGAGATAAGTTCGACGAACTTCAATACTTATGCCGCCAGTAGTCGAGGATAAACCACCTGTTGTGCATTTTATCCCGTTCAGGCTTTAGTTCTATCGCGGCGCAAGGTTTGTGGCAAGGAAGGTGACACTCACCGTCGGCCAATGATTGACCGTGCGCAAACTGTAGGGTGTGACAAGCAACGCGGAGGCACACCGCATCGCTGACATGGTCTGCCTGCGCTG
>CAZFDW010000194.1:6968-11016 GCA_964517865.1 uncultured Chitinophaga sp. | reverse complement strand
ACGGCTGATCTATTTCGAAAAGTCCCTTCTCCCCCGAATCGGGGGGGGAGAAGGTGGCCGACAGGCCGGATGAGGGGGTTGTCCAGTATGGAAACGTGCGAGAAACACCCCCTCACCCCGCCCTCTCCCCCAATTCGTTTGCGGCGACACTCGCTCGTCATACCAAATGCAAACACGCAAACGAATTGGGGGAGAGGGGACACGTTATTCAGCCGTTGAAAGTCTCCAATCCGGCGCCTGACGAACGGCGTCCGGCTGTCGCAAAAGGTAGACTGCAAAGGCGTGATCCTTGCCTGGTTCCGTTTCGATTCTTGACACCTTTTGAATCCGCGTTAGACACCGCCATGCCGACGGACTCGTTCTCCTGGCTGCACCTGACCGATTTTCATTATGGGCTGAAGCAACAAGGGCATCTCTGGCCGACGCTGCGACAGCCGTTTCTCGACAGCCTCGCGGCATTGCATGCTCAGTGCGGGCCATGGAACGCCGTGCTGTTCACGGGCGACCTGGTGCAGGCGGGCAAATCGGACGAGTTCACCAGGATGCAGGCTGAGGTGCTCGAACCGCTGTGGCAGAAACTGAAAGAACTCGGATCGGGCGACGCCGTGCTGCTGGCTGTGCCGGGCAATCACGATCTGTTTCGGCCCAATCCGTTCGACGACGATCCGGCGGCAGAGCGGCTGTTGGAACCGGGCGGTTTCGAGCGCATCGAGGAAAAATTCCGGGACCAGCCCGGCGGTTCCTATCGGCGCGTAGTCCACAACGCCTTCGCCGCGTACAGCGAGTGGTGGAACGCGGCTCCGCGCCGGGCGGACTCGATCCGCGACGGGATCTTGCCGGGCGATTTCTCGACCACGCTGAATAGCGGCTCGCGGCGGATCGGGATCGTTGGGTTGAACACGGCGAGTCCGAAGTCGCGCCGGCCGGGCGGTTCGCCGTGCAACTCTTTGGGCACCAGCATGAACTTGACATGAAATACGTTCGCACTGGCGGAAGTACAAATGCAGTTCGGTTCTGCCAGGGATGTTCCGTCTTCGGCATGGACAAGTACGGTGAGCCACCTACGACCCAACGGTCGCATGGCTACTCAGCGGGACGAATCGAATTTGGCGACGGGCAAACAATCCTGCGAATCTGGCCGCGCGTGGCGACGAATAAGACCGGCCCGTGGCGTTTCGTGCCGGATCATGACCATGCCGAGTTGATCGGCGACGAGGCGAAGGCTCCGGAGCCGGTCGTCGCGCGGCCGCGAGACGTAGGACAGCCTTTCCAGGCTGTCGAGACCCGTGCCGACAGCCTGGAAAGGCTGTCCCACGTTGCACCGCATTCCACGCTCCCATCGCGGCGGTCGTTCATCGGTCGCAAGCCGGACCTGGAGAAGTTTGCACAATATCTGTTGCCGGAAGATCGCAGTTGGGGCGTGGTTCTGGACGGTCGAGCGATTGCAGGAGGCCCATCGACTGCAGTCGCTCGGTGAGCAAAACGATCCGCTCGACTTCGTCTTTGGCGACCTGCTGGAGACCTTCACGGAGAACGAGACGACAGTGCTGGCCGCCCTGGTCCACTTTACGCGGCCAGCGAAACTGGAGTGGCTGCTTCCCATGACCGAGCTGAGCAGGAAGGCGGCGGAGACGGCGTTGGACGGCCTGCGAAATCGGTCGCTGCTGGTGGAAGACGACATGGCTGGCACGTGGTTGTTGCCGCCTCTGGCCGCCCGGTTCCTGCGTCGCGCCCGACCCGAAGCGGTCGGAACCAGTGGCAAACGTCTGGCCGACTGGGCCTACGCCCTTTCGGTGGAGAACGGCTATGTGGAACACGAACGGTTTCCCGTCCTGGACGCCGCCTGGCCGCAGATCGCCGCCGCCCTGCCGGTGCTGCTCGCGGGGGACAACCGCCGCCTGCAGACCGTGTGCGAGGCGTTGCACCGCTTCCTCGATTTCTCCGGACGCTGGGATGATTTGCTCGCTCTCAGCACGGAAGCGGAAACAAAGGCGGTGCTGGCCAAGGATTTTTTGTAACCGTTCACGCCTCAGAACGAAACCTGCGTAAGCAACCACAGATAAACACAAATTCACGCAGATAAAAATCAAAAATCAATCTGTGTTCATCCGGGTCCATCTGTGGTTTAAACTGCGATTCTCGAAATGTCGTGAACGGTTACGATTTTTTCGATGCCGGCTGGCGAGCCTATCACGCAGGCTGGTGCCATTACTTGCGCGGCCAATCTGCGAAGGTGCTGGCTTGCGCCGACCGCGACGCCACCCACTGGGAAACAGCTCGCGCCGGTGCACGCGAGCGAGCCACCGCCATCCTACTGCGCGGCATCGGCCATGAGACGGCCCAGGACTATCCCGCAGCCATCTCCGCCGAACGCGAAGCGCTCGCCCTCTGGCGCAGTCTGTCGCCCAATAGCGCGGACGTGTCGATTGGACTATGCCAACTTGCCGGTACGCTGAAATCGTCCCGCCAGTTCGACGAGGCGGAAGCCCATTACCGCGAGGCCCTCTCGATCGCCATAGCCCTCCCAGATCCCGAAGGTGTCGTTGTTCTGACCGGCAACCTCGCCGAGTTGGCGTTGGCTCGCGAGGAGTGGCCGAACGCCTCGCCCGCCAAACCGTGAAGCTGGCTGAGGACCTCGGTCGCAAGCAACTTATCGCCCGCGACTGTTGTTGTTTGGCAAAAGCTTTGGCCCACCAGAGCTGCAGCGGCGAAGGCCGCGGCCACGCCGAACGCGCGGTGGCGATCTTCACAGAACTCCGCTCGCCGCATTTGGCCGACGCCCAGGCCGTTTTGGCCGAATGTCAGGGATGACGGCGGTCCATCGCTGCGGCGATTTCAGTTTCGATGGCGGACAGAGGATTCAAAGGGTTTAGCGGATCTGCAACTGCGGTGACTGTATTGTGCTGTGGATCCCAGTTGACCGGGCCGTAGCGGGCGGGCATGGGATTGCCGGTGAGGATGTGGGCTCCGGCGTCGCCTTTGTTGTAGTGCCAGAACTCAATCGGGAAATGCATGAATCCATGCGACTCCATCACTTCCGTGATCTCCAGGCGGTTCCGCAAATCGGTTTCACTGATGAAAGGCGAACGCATCGGTGTCCGTTCACTGACTTCCAGATAAGGCCCACCACGCCAGACTTCGCGGCCGTCGCGCTGAAAGACTGAGACGTCGATGGCCGAAGCCGACATGTGTGTGCCAGCCTTCGGGATGTTCGCGACCATCACCATCGCGCGGCGAAACACAAATTCGACCGGAGGAATTTCACCGCCTGACTCCCAGATGCACTTCTGCAGAATGGAGTCAAAGACTTCGGGCTTCCGCACGAGTGTGCTCTGCATCTGCAGCGAACGAAAACCGTCTTCAATCTTCATCACCCAGCCACGGCGGTTCATGTCAGCACCGATGGCAATCACATCATCAACCAGCGATTCGCGGATGTAGTAGACCCGTTCAAGGTCCCCGGCGATTTTCGAGGTCGAAAACAGCATCTCCACGCCGGCTGCCTCGGCGGCTTCGGGAATGGATGCAAATCGCTCGTTGCATTCAGAGACGGGAAAGGCCAATAATTGCTGGACCATTTTGAAGCCACGCTCCAACTGCTGAGTCCAGTAACTTCGGCGGGCTTCTTCGTCGGTGGATGTCGCGCTCATTTTGTGGCTCTTGTAAGCGGCGGTGGCGGGAAATTTTCTAACCGCGAATGAACTCGAATTTATGCGAACCGTCGCTGCGAGCACAAGCGAGTTCGTTTCGGCTTGATGTGGACTCGCACTTTTCCAGCACGAATCATCGGGCAGCCGTGTTTTTTTTGCCCCCCGCTGGTGTTTTCTCATGCATTCAAGGAGCATTCAGCAATGCCAGCCAGGTAACCGCTGCTGGATACACGCACGCGGTTGGCATTGGCCCATTTAACCGCGTGCCCAGCGGGCCGCCATAGTTCTATTTAGAATTTCGTATTTGAGATTTGAAATCCAAAGCGCGGGGCGTTGCCCACGCGGTTAAACGAATGAGCCACTCTCAACCGCCCGCAGTTTCTGACACCTGCCAGTTT
>CAZFDW010000194.1:5319-6868 GCA_964517865.1 uncultured Chitinophaga sp. | reverse complement strand
AGACTATTCAGCTCATCCTTTTTGTGTATCGGCTTCAGCATTGCACTCCTTGCCAATCCAGTGGCAGCTTTTGGGGAATTGAAGCTCCCGGCCATCATCAGTGACCACATGGTGCTGCAGCAAAAGCAGGCCAATCCGATCTGGGGTTGGGACGAACCCGGCACTGAAGTGACAGTGACGCTCGGCGATCAGGTAAAAAAAGCGAAGGCAGGTGATGATGGAAAATGGACGGTGAAACTTGACCCGCTCGATGCGAACGCGAAGCCTGCGACGATCGTCATCGAAGGTTCGTCACGCCGTGAAATCACGGACGTGCTTGTCGGTGAAGTGTGGATGTGCTCCGGGCAGTCAAACATGGGAATGACTCTGGCCGGTGACTGGAAGGCTGAAGTGGAATCTCTGAGTTCCAATCATCCCAACCTGCGACTGATCAGCGTGCCGCGTGTGGGGACTCAGGAGCTGCAAACGGACTTCAAAGGCCAGTGGGAATCAGCAAATTCCAGCAACTGCCAGAGCTTCAGTGCCGTCGGATTCTTTTACGGACGTTATCTTCACGAGATTCTCGGCGTCCCGGTCGGCCTGATCAACAATGCCTGGGGCGGCTCAGCAGCCGAAGCCTGGGTTCGACGCGATTCGCTGGAGAAAGATCCGCGATTCACGACGCTGATGGAAGGCTGGAAACAGCGTGAGACGGAACTTCAGTCCGACGAAGCGAAAGCTAAATACGAAGTTGCCCTCGCCGCATGGAAGGGTAAGGCCGCAGAAGCGAAAGCCGCCGGCAAGCCTGCACCGCGTGCTCCCAATTCGCCCGACAGTCTGCTCACCGGTAATCAGCGGCCTGGCAACATTTTCGCCGGAGTCGTGCATCCGACTCTTGGCTATGGAATGAAGGGCGTCATCTGGTATCAGGGAGAAAGCAACGCCGGTCGCGCGTGGGAATACGGCCAGCTGTTTCCTTACATGATCGAGCAATGGCGCGCTGAATGGGGACAGGGTGACTTTCCGTTTTACTGGGTTCAGTTGGCAGATTATCAGGCGGAAGTCGATCAGCCCGGCGAAAGCGATTGGGCCGAACTGCGTGAGTCTCAGTCAAAAACGCTGTCACTGACGAACACTGGCGAAGCCGTCATTATTGACCTCGGAGAAGCCAACGACATCCATCCGAAAAACAAGTACGACGTCGCCGCCCGCCTTGTCCGCTGGGCGCTGGCGAAAGATTACGGCATGAAGAACATCGAACCGCAGAGTCCGACGTATCGGGAAATTCAAATCGCCGACAACAAAGCAACTTTGACGTTCGACCACATCGCGGGAGGCTTGCGGACGGTCGATGTGAACGACGTGCGAGGCTTCGCCATTTGCGGTGACGACCACAAGTGGGTCCGGGCCGATGCGAAAATCACCGGCGGCGATACGATCGAGGTCTGGAGTGACGTTGTATCTGCCCCCGTCGCAGTCCGTTACGCCTGGGCCAGCAATCCCGTCTGCAACGTCTGTTCAAAAATCGGCCTGCCGCTGACTCCGTTCCGCACAGACGATTTCCAGATGA
>CAZFDW010000194.1:0-5219 GCA_964517865.1 uncultured Chitinophaga sp. | reverse complement strand
TGTTCAAAAATCGGCCTGCCGCTGACTCCGTTCCGCACAGACGATTTCCAGATGATCACCAGGCCAGCGGAAGCCAAGTAGGCGGTCGAGTTTCTGTCTCTCGATTCCGGGCCGGAAATTTTGAAGTTGCGCATACCGTCGGGGCTGGAAGCCCGGCACACCGTTAGCCGGTGGCGTGAGCCACCGGATCATGGAGAATACAGCGATTCAGGCCTGAATCGCGCAACTTCAAGAGCCGGAGTCTGGGAACGAGACCGACATCGCCTGACGGTGTCCGGCAGTTGACCTGTGGTCGTGCAATCGTCAGTATGGATGATCACGAGATGTAAACCCCTCCCGTTAACGAAAGAATCGTATGGTGCTCAAAGCCACAAACCGACGCAGCTTCCTTCGAACCGCCGGGGCCACGGCAGCGACTTTTACAATCCTGAAAGCCGGGTCGGCGAGAACATATGTCGCCAACGAGACACTGAATATCGCTTCGATTGGAGCTGGCGGGCAGGCGGCGGGCGATATTCAGGCAGTGGCATCGCAGAACATCGTCGCATTGTGCGATGTCGATCAGGATCGCGCCTCGGGGATGTTCAATAAGTTTCCAAAAGCCAAACAGTTTAAAGACTACCGGATGATGCTGCAGGAGATGGAATCGCAGATCGATGCGGTCATTGTCGGTACGCCCGATCATCATCACTTTCATGCGTCGATGGCCGCCATTCGACTTGGAAAGCATGTGTACTGCGAAAAGCCGCTGACGCATTCCGTGTGGGAAGCCAGAGAGCTCACGCTGGCCGCTCGCAAAGCCGGCGTGGCGACGCAGATGGGTAATCAGGCTCAGGCGACGGAGCAAACCCGCATTGTTCAGGAATTCGTGATGGACAATGCCATCGGCCAGATTCGCGAAGCTCATATCTGGACCGATCGTCCTTCACGAGGACTGTTCGATGAATACTGGCCGCAGGGTGTTTCGCGTCCAACCGACATACCAGAGATTCCCGCCACTCTGTCGTGGGACCTGTGGCTCGGTCCGGCCCCGGAACGACCGTATCATTCGGCCTATCTGCCTGTCAAATGGCGTGGCTGGTGGGATTACGGAACGGGAGCACTCGGCGATATCGCCTGTCACTACTTTGATCCGGTCTTCCGAGCTCTCAAGCTGGGTGCCCCAACCAGTGTTGAGGCTTCATCGACGCGCGTGAACACGGAAACATATCCTGTCGGCTCGATGATCACCTTTCAATTTCCAGCACGGGGCGACATGGCGCCTGTGAAACTTGTCTGGTACGACGGCGGTCTGCGACCGCCACGACCGGTGGCCATTAAAGACGGTGATGTCATGGGCACGAACGGACTGCTGCTGATCGGCGAGGACGATGCGGTACTGATGTCCGACTGGAACAGCTGGCGGATGTATCCCGATGAGCGGGCGAAGCAATACGGCACACCACCGACGAAACTGCCTCGATCGGCGGGACATCACCAGGAATGGATCGACGCCTGCAAAGGCGGACCGGTCGCGGGTTCAAATTTCGACTGGGCAGGTCCGATGACTGAAACAATCCTGCTGGGGAACGTGGCATTGCGTTCACAGCTTCGCGAAGATCTGACGAAAACAAAACTGGAATGGGATGCCGCAAGGCTGGCGTTCACAAACCACGATGCAGCGAATCAATTCCTGCGAAGGGAGTATCGCAAAGGCTGGGGTGTTTGACGGGCAGACTGCTTCACACTCGTTCCCAGGCTGGAGCCTGGCAACGAGGGGGATGTACAGGCAATCCTGTCGGCGGAGCGACAGGTGTACTGTAGACCCGTCGCTCCGCCGACGGGCGATTCGCATTCACTTCGACAACTGATCCAGCACGTTCCGTGTGATTTTTACCACCGCAGGATCGTTGCCTCGCAGTCCATGAGCCCAGTCGGTCGAGCCGGCTGTGACTACGGTGCCTCCCTGAGTGTAAATTCCCAGCACAGCCGCACCGACGCGGTCCCGGGGAAAACGGTCGTACCATAAGCAGTCGTCGGGTGCCCACTGCGCGGGGCAGGAACCGAGGATCGTAAACGACCTGGGTGTACCGTCATGATGCGTGGGAAACGGCAATCCGTCATTCCACGTCATTTCGCAACCGTCGCATTCGTAGCCGACAATCGTATCGTTGCCGCCGAAACGGTCGTCGCGTTTGAGGTCTGTGCCTTCAAAGAGCCAATGGTCAGGGCGATGCACGATGAATGACGCCGGGCCGTCCATAAATTGCCCGTGGCTGCGATGGTAGCCGCCCCATAAGAATCCGACACCCGTCAGCTGATTCTCCGGTCGCTCGACCAGATGATGGCTCCAGATCGTGCTGAGCAGTTTATGATCGCCTTTCTGGTACAGCGGGTCCACGTTGTACCACTGTTTCCAACACGTCAGCGAACGTCCGTTGTCTTCGCTGCGCACCTGCCAGCAGCAGGTATTGCCACTGAAGAACGCAACGTTACCACCGTCGGCAATGTACTTTTCCAGATTGTCACGCATCGGCGCTGACCAGTACTCGTCGTGGCCGACACTCAACACGAGGCGATATTGTTTCAGGATCTCCGGATGAAATTCAAGGTCGTTGTTGACGGCGTAGTCCATCATGTAGCCGTTGGTCTCGGCCCATTTGACAAAGGGCAACTCCCAATTCGAATATTGCGACTGCAGCGGGCGATCGAACGACACGCGATGTCCCTGCAAACCGTCGCGATCGTGATACGCATACAGACTGTGGCCACCCCAGTTCGTGTAAGCGTTGTACGTATTGGTCGATAGCTGCAGCAGAATCTTCGTGTGCTTTCCCGGCTCAGCGGAGCGCACGACAAACTGCAGGGTACTGCGAGTCTCAATTTCGCCGTTTGTCAGAATCAGCGTGGCCACGTAGCATCCGCTTTTCCACTCGTTGGGGATCGTCATCGTGAATGCCGCTGGCCAGTTGCACCCATGCGAAGATGCGCGATCGGGAATCGGATGAATCGCACAGGCAATGTCAGTTTTTTCGAACACTGTCTCGTTGGTGCCGCCCTGCCGTTCGATGCTCAGTCGAACGCTGGCTCCACTGCTCGACAGATGAAACGAGATTTCTTCACCCGGCACACAGCTGAGCTTATTGGCATAGCCCAGCACAAACGGGGCGGCGGGCTGTTGTTGATCGGCAAACACTGAGGCACTTGCCAGCAGGATGACCAGGATCCAGCAGCAGTTCGATCGCATTCGATTCTTCCCTGGAAGGGATTGAGGCAGGACAGTCGGCATTTGAGTCTGAGTTGAACAAAATGGTTGAAACAACCGAAGGAACTAAAGTGGGAATCAGCGCGGAGCGGGGAAAAGTGACCGGCGGTGCAAGCTGGCCATGCTTGTCACCGAGATACTGTATTCTGCCATACCTGTAAAAAATGTCTCATCCTTCGTACTCAGAAAGAAAGCCCATGAATTCACGGCGGTGTTCTTCTTCATCACCAAGTGCGGTGATGCACAGATCCTGCGTCACGTAGTCAAAGCCGTCGCACAGTCGAATGATTTTTGAATACTGAGCGATCGCGGCGTCTTCGGCGATAATCACACCCTTGATCACGGAGACCACATCTGTCATCTTCTTCGGTGGCTGCAGGCTGGACTGTAGCGAGACGAACGACGCACTGCCGGGTACGATTCCGCCGACTGTCTTGATGCGTTTCGCCAACAACTGAGCGTGCATCATTTCCGCCGCGATATCTGCCTGCAGAGACGACTTGATTTCTTCCGCGCGGACTCCATCCAGATTGATCGAGCAAGCGATAAAATTCATCACGGTCTCCATCTCCATCCAATACGCGACACAGAGTTCTGAAATGATGGTGCTTCGTTTTTCCTGATCAGACATAACTTTCACTTTCGATTTTTGATTGATGAACGCCGACAAAGATCGCGGGATGGCGATCGCCTTCGCGACGGGCGAGAGGCAGAAACGATTCAACGAATCCGCCCTTCGACCGAATGTAATGAGCCAAGCTGTTTGGATGACAGCCAACGTATTGTAGTCATCGCCATCCTTAAACCACTGACGCTGGCGCATAAAAAAAGGCCGATCGGATTGAATTGAATCCGATGGCCTTTTTCAAGGAGCGAGGTTTCTCAGGCACTCGCTCAAATACACGGACTCGTTTCTCAGGCGAGCCACTGTCTCTCAATACTGCGTTCTCAGGGCAGTACGCTGCGTTCTCAAGGCAGCACTCGGGCTCAAGGATCTCACTCCGAGCCCTGTCTCTCTCGACAGAATCTTTAAGCAACGTCCGTGCCAGTCAAGCATCGGAGACTGTGGAAAGCCGACTCCTTCGCGTCCGAAAAATCGCGGTAACACCTTGTTTTGATTGTGTTTACGGCATGTTGATGATTTTTAATTCGCTTTCCGGATGTGTTCAAGCGCCCATGATTCGTCGGACAGTTTTGAATTTCTTACAATGATGCCGCGTTGCAATGTTTACAAAATTGCAATTTTTCAGTTCTGTTTTTGTCAGGATCGCCGCCAGTGTCCGACGCTCTGCTGTCTCATCCATTTACACCGCATGATTTCTGGATGAAAAAAGCGCTGGATCAGGCTGTCCAGGCGTTTGATCAGGGGGAAGTTCCGGTCGGTGCCATCATTGTGCATCAGGAGAAGATCATCGCCGAAGCGTGCAACCAGCGGGAGATGCTGAACGATCCCACGGCCCATGCGGAAATGCTCGCCATCACTCAGGCCGCGGAAGTTCTGCAGTCCTGGAGATTGCTTGATTGCACGCTGTACGTCACGCTTGAACCATGTCCGATGTGTGCCGGGGCGATCGTACAGGCCAGAATTCCGCGAGTGGTTTATGGGGCGACCGATCCTAAAGCGGGTGCCTGTCATACGCTCTTCAGCCTGACATCCGACATTCGACTGAATCATCAGGCGGCGGTGTTGGGCGGCGTCATGCAGGAGGACTGTCGCGCAATTCTTCAGGAATTTTTTCGGCAACAGCGTGCACTTGGGAAGAAATAGGTGTTCGTCTCTGCCGCTGCACGAATCCTGCGGCCGCCGCAACGGTGGCGATACACGCAGGACATGCCGATGGCCATGCTGATCGGCGAAAACTGCCGATCCAGGGGCGTGTTTTCCAACAATTCGTGCGATGCAGTGCAGAGCTCTCGAAGAATTGCAATCAAAACTTTAAGAGGTCTTGACCCAAATTTTGAGTTGGGATAAATC
>CAZFDW010000193.1:1549-11023 GCA_964517865.1 uncultured Chitinophaga sp. | reverse complement strand
TGCAAGAGATGACGGCGCGTTTGAATGCAGAGTCTCGTGATATCCGGAGTCATGGAATAACGACCGTATTTGTGATTCGTCCCGACAGGGACGGTTGAGAATAGCCCACCGTTTCAACGGTGGGTTGTGATGTCGGCAGTCCTGAGAGTCCCCACAGGGACGGCAGAGAGATGCCGGTTTCCGGATGAAATCCCCATGCACAACTCAGGCATGGGGCGTTGAAATTCGTTTGTGACTGTCGTTGCTGACGGGTACATCTTTCGTCCCTGACGGGACTATCGAATTTGAACCGGCGTAAACCCACCGTTAAAACGGTGGGCTATTGTCGGGTGTCCCTGACGGGACAAACGCTGTTGAACAAGAATCGCCCCAAGGATGCGAGCGGAATGCGCAGTCCTGCGCAACCCAGCCCCAACCAACAAGGGTTTCAAAAGACAGAAACCAAACCGTCTCACTATAACAAAGAAACCCGGCTCTTTGCAAAAGCCGGGCTCCCGATTCGTCGTGCTGAATTGAGCAGTCCTGTTCAATCCCAGTTCAATGAACCAGCGCTCTGGTATTCGTTGACTCGGGTTTCAAAGAAATTCTTTTCTTTCGACAGGTCAATTGTTTCGCTCATCCATGGGAATGGGTTTGGAGAACCATACTGCGTCGGCAAGCCGATGCGTTCGAGCCGGCGGTCGGCGATGTGCTGAACATAGTCCCGGAACGATTCGGCATTCAGTCCCAGAACACCGCGTGGCAGGCAGCCTTCCGCATAGTCGATTTCCAGTTCGACGGCGGTCCGAATGCGTTCGATCATTTCTGACTGGAACTGCGGAGTCCACAAGCCTGGATTTTCGGACTTGATTCCATTGATCAGATCGACACCGAAATTCATGTGGACAGTTTCGTCCCGCAAAATGTACTGGAACTGTTCGCCGATCCCTTTCATCAGATTGCGGCGATGGAATGAAAGCACCATCACAAATCCGCTGTAAAAGAAAATGCCTTCCATAATGACATAGAAGCCGATCAGGTTCTTGAGGAACATCTGCTGGCCTTCGAGCGTGTCGGTCGAAAATCCATCGGACATGACTTCCGCCGTCAGCTCCATTTCAAAGGCATCTTTCTTTGCGATCGCCGGAATCTCCCGGTACATGTTGAAGATTTCGCCTTCGTTCAGACCAAGACTTTCGACGACGTACAGAAACGTGTGAGAATGCACCGCTTCTTCGAATGCTTGACGCAGCAGATACTGACGGCATTCGGCGTTCGTCACATGCTTGAAAATGGCGAGCACAAGGTTGTTGCCTACCAATGATTCAGCCGTCGAAAAGAACCCCAGGTTTCGCTTAATCACCAGCCGTTCATCGTCGGTCAATCGGTCAGAACGCCAGATTTCGACGTCCTGATTCATGGGCACTTCAGTCGGCATCCAGTGGTTGGAGCAGCCACTGTTGTAGTGTTCCCAGGCCCAGTGATACTTGATCGGCATCAACTGGTTCACATCCACCTGAGCATTATTGATCAGTCGTTTTTCTGTCGCCTTGACGCGACCTTCAGCTCCGATAAGCAATGTCTGATCGTCGATTACAGCTGTCGTCATAAAGACCTCATTCCGTGAGAGTAAAGAAATACAAAAAAGGGTGGTTCAGTATGGGTATCTCAGATTCGATGTCTGAGACTTCAAAGTTCAAATCGACTTGCGGGCACTCGATGCCACGCATTGTAAAGATAACCTTTCGGATTCCACGGTATTGTTTCGGGCATCGTGTTTCCCAGAGAATCTGTCGCACGCACACAGATGTCTGTTTCAGGATTCGCAATCGTCACAGTCGCAGACCAGAGTTGCCAGCAGAAGTCTCCAATCTCTTTTCCCAGCGTGGCGGCGGTCCATGATTTTCCATTGTTCATTGAAATTTCAACGCGACTGACGGAACAGCCCTTGCGACCCGTCGGCAGCGCGTACCCCTGCAGAAATATTTTGCCGTTCTGCTTCTCCGCAGAACATAACGCCGCATTCACAGGATATCTGTAAATCGGAGCGGTTTCATCGATTTCTACAGGAGTTCCCGCATACACCATCTTGTAGACATCGGCGATAAAGTGATTCGGAGATGGCTTATCGCTGACGACAATCTTCCGCAACCACTTGACGCTGCGAGCGCCGATGTAACCTGGCACAATGGTTCGAATCGGGAAGCCATGATCGGGCAGCAATGGCTGGCCGTTCATGTGCGTTGCCAGGAGAACTCCCGGCATCACATTGTCCTCTTCCAGAAGTTTGGTCAGTGGCACCGAGCCACCAAACGGAAACGTCGCTTTCCCGTCCACAATTTCGTCGGCACCTTCAAACCAGACGTGCTTCGCTTCGGTTTTGATACCAGCCGCCTTCAGCACATCCGACAGCCGAACTCCGGACCAGACCGCATTGCCGATCGGGCCTTCCTGCCACGCAACGCCCTTGACTTCCTTCACCTTGTTGAATTCATACCGCCGAATCCCCGCACAACTCACCGTGCAGGTGCAGGATGATGCTGGAAACTTTTCAATCAGCTCCTGAATCGAAAACCCGAGTGGCTTTTCGACCATTCCTTCGACCGAAACTCTGAACTCATCCGCCACGACGCTCGGATTCGCCCCATGACTTCGGATGTAGAACTGCGGTGTCGGCGTGATCCAGTTTTCGACCAACTTCTCGAGTTTCGGTTCCCCGTTGCGAGGCGCCCGGGTCCGGTAGATCAAATCGGTCTTTGCCGGATCAATCGGGGCTTCATCCCATGTTGAAGCGGATGTACGTGAAGCCACTGACCACGGCAAGAAAGAAGAAGTTGCTGCGCCCGCAAATGCGAAAGCAGAACTACTGATGAAATTGCGTCGGTTGGTGAATTGCATAGCGACCAAACACAGAAGGATAATCAATCTGGCGAGCGGCAGGGCGTCAGCCCTCCGAGTCCTCAGGTACAAGCACGGAGGGCTGACGCCCAGCCGCTCGCCCGAGGATTTGCATAAAATCCAGCCCGAAGCCGCATTCACCGTATAGGTCACTGCGGCTTCGTCATCGGTCATTCATCCTACTGACAGGCTTCGCAGTCCGGGTCCGTGATGCTGCAGGCGTTGTACTGAGAAACCTCGGTCACCGGCACGACATGCGGAGACGGGATGTCGCTGCGTCCCTGCTCCGGAGAACGATCAGAATCCATGCGCGCCACCTGAATATCGCTGGAAGCACTGCGACTCTTGACCCAGCGCGGCTGAAGACCGAACTTGTTGATATCGACCGTCGATTTTTCGATCTGAGTCGCCGCAAGCGTGCGCAGATAATAGGTCGTTTTCAAACCTTTTCGCCAGGCCAGCATATACATGTCATGCAGCTTGCGGCCGCTGGGTTCGCACATGTAAAGATTGAGCGACTGCCCCATGTCGATCCATTTCTGGCGACGAGCCGCACATTCGATCAACCATTTTGGTTCGACTTCGAACGCCGTCAGAAACCGTGCCTTGATATCACCGGGAATTCGCGGAACCTGAGACAACGTGCCGTCGTAATACTTCAATGCTTCCAGCATATCAGCATCCCAGAGACCGCGTTCTTTCAGCTCAGTGACCAGCGATGTGTTCAGATGAGTGAACTCACCCGACAGATTGCTTTTCACAAAAAGGTGCTTATACATCGGTTCAATCGACTGCGACACACCGATGATCGTGGAAATTGTCGCTGTCGGAGCGATGGCCATACAGTTGCTGTTACGCACGCCGTGTTTTGCCACGGAGTCGCGTACCACAGCCCAGTTCATGCGGGCCGTTCGATCGACATCGATACGGCAACCGCGTTCCTGTTCCAGCAGATCCATCGTGTCGATCGGCAACATGCCGCGATCCCACTTGGAACCCTTATACGTGCTGTACACACCACGTTCAGCCGCCAATTCCGACGACGCCAGAATCGCGAAGTAGGAAATGGCTTCCATGCTGTAGTCAGCAAATTCCACCGCCGCCACGCTGGCATAGCTGATGTTCATTGCCGCCAATGCGTCCTGAAACCCCATCAAACCCAGACCGACCGGGCGATGACGCTGGTTTGACGTCTTCGCTTCATCCGTCGGGTAGAAGTTGATATCGACAACGTTGTCCAGCATCCGCATCCCGGTGCGCACCGTTTCTTCCAGCATCGGCAGGTCAAGCTGCCCGTCCGTAATATGAGCCAGCATATTGACTGAGCCCAGATTGCAGACAGCCGTTTCCGTCGGGGATGTATTCAGCAGAATCTCCGTGCAGAGATTGCTGCTGTGAACAACACCCACATGGTCCTGAGGCGACCGAATGTTCGACGGATCTTTCCATGTGATCCAAGGATGACCGGTTTCAAACAACCGAGTCAGCATCTTACGCCAGAGTTCAATAGCTGGCAGCTTTTTTGACATCCGGATTTCGCCGGATTCCGCCATTCGTTCGTACTCGACATAGCGATCTTCAAACTTCTTACCGACCAGATCATGCAGATCGGGAACTTCATCCGGGCTGAACAGAGTCCATTCGCGTTCTTCCTGAACGCGCTTCATAAACAAGTCCGGAATCCAGTTCGCCGTGTGCATGTCGTGGGTTCGGCGACGATCGTCGCCCGTGTTTTTGCGGAGATCAAGGAATTCCTCAACATCCATGTGCCACGTCTCAAGATACGAACACACCGCACCCTTGCGCTTGCCGCCCTGATTCACGGCCACTGCCGTGTCATTCACAACTTTCAAAAATGGAATCACCCCCTGACTCCGACCATTCGTGCCCTTGATGTGCGAATTCGTGGCGCGAATGCTGGTCCAGTCATTGCCGAGTCCGCCAGCCCACTTGCTGAGCTTCGCGTTATCGGAAACGCACTTGAAGATGTGCTCCAGGTCGTCCTTGACGGTCGATAGGTAACAGGAACTCAACTGCGGGTGATTGGTCGCTGAATTAAACAATGTGGGAGTTGCGGATGTGAAGCGCATTGTCGACAGCATGTTGTAGAACTCGATCGTCCGCGATTCCGGTTCGCTTTCCTTTAACGCCAGTCCCATCGCCACTCGCATCCAGAAGTACTGCGGCGTTTCAATGCGTCGTCCCTCAATGTGCAGCAAATATCGGTCATAGACCGCTTGCAGACCGGGGTATTTGAACAACCCGTCGCGCTCCGGATGTAAGGCCGCTGCGATGCGCGTCAAATCCAGATTTCTCAGGTCTGGCGTCAGACGATCTTCGTTAATGCCGTCAATCACATAATGTTCGAACTGATTCCGATACAGTTTGCTGTATTCGGCCGGATTGACAGGCGAACTGCCGAGGGCTTCATTGCTGATCACCATTCGCAACAGGCGCGCCGCCACTGTGTCAAACGCCGGATCACATTCGATCCGACAGCGGGCCGCCAGAATCATGGCTCGGTAGATCTCGCCGACAGAAATGCCGTCAAACACGGATTTCATAACTTCTTCAAGCAATGCGTTCGGGTCACACTCAGGCAGACCCACACAGGCCGCATCGATGCGTCGGCGAATTCGCGCACTGTCGAACGGCACGCGAACGCCGTCTTCCAGTTTGACGAACATTCGAGGCGGTGCCACCACCTCTGATCCTTCGATGGTTTCAGGATGGAGCAGTGAACGGATCTTTGCATGTTCGGCACGATAGACGATATAGCGCCGAGCCACTCGGTAGTGACCACGCTTCATCATCTGCATTTCAACCATATCCTGAACATGCTCAACACCAACGCCCCGATCCGACGCGGCATCATTGGCAGATTCCTCAACCACTTGCTCGGTGATTGATGCGACTTCCCGTTCTGTGTCCTCATCCAGCGGCTGGTTGAGCGCAAGATTCTGCTCTGCGCGAAACGCATTGCTGATCGCTCTGGCAATCAAACTCGGCTCGAACGGAACTGTTCGGCCATCTCGTTTGCGAATTATCCATTCCGACACTGCTCGAATCATTCGACGCTACTCCCCTTACTTTTTCCGGATGAAATCTGCGCTTCTTACGCAGACACTCCATCTCGATGAAAACTCGACACAAACTCAACTCTTTGCGGCAACGCCGCGAACAATACAACTGACTCTGTCACAACAAGTTCGACTCTCGCGCGCAGCCACTACCACCAACAGTTGACCAGGGCAACTCAATCAGGCAAATCAGATTGAGGCATTTGGCAGGCAATGAGCAGAGCAGCCAGATACGCGGGCGACGAAATTGTCATGTGATCGACCTCCTGTCGAGAGGGGCATCCTTACCGAGACGGGACGCAGAATAAGCTGCAACCACGCCATGTCAACAAACCCGAGTCAAGGTCACTCAAACCGTGTTCTGGCAACGGTTTGCGGTGGTGTCCACCAGAACGCGGCCTTCATGCATACCCATCAACAACCGCAATATAGTGGGCTTCGAAAATCTGTCAACACTAAATGTTGTATGTCTGCAACATCGTCACAGAAGCCGATTTTCGTTCAGGTTTTTCTGGAAAATAATGAAACTCACTGCAGACTCGAACAGCGCAAAGTGCAAAATTCTGAAAAACGCTGATGGAGAACGGAGGACCACGGCGCAACTTCCGCGACGGCTTACGCGCTGCGGCACGATGCGGCCGGATACTTTTGTTTCACCCGGGTCATAAGGGCTCGGCAAACGTTATAATCGGTCCCCGTTCACTCGTCCGACAGACCTGACTATTCGTTCGCCTGCTCCGGTGAAATCTGCCATTGAATTCAACTGGCGGCGGATTACCGTTTTCACTGAACCGATAAGTTCAATGATCAGGCGTTGAATCGCTTGCGCGTAGATGTCGTCCGATGCCGGTCTCACGACTGCCGGATGTTAAATCAGGAGTCCGCTGCCATGCGCATGAAGTTCCTTTTTTCGGCAGTTCTGTTCGCAGCGTCTGCTTCAGCATGCCACGCTCAGACACACGGCTGGCACGCTGCGTTCGAACAGGCTCGCGCGGCAGCCGAGTCAGGTGCGCAGCCGGTGCTGATTCACTTCCATGCCTGGTACTGTGGTCCTTGCCAGAGAATGGATCGTGAAGTCTTTGCAGACCTGCAGGTTCAGCAGGCCCTCACCACTGGGATGGCATCGGTCAAGGTTGATGTCTCGCACGAGCCTGAACTGGCATCTCGCTGCGGAGCAACATCAGTTCCACGCGACGTCGTGATGTTTCCGGACGGGACCATCGAAACACTGAACGTTGGCTACATGCAGAAACCGCAGTACCTTAGTCTGCTGCGCGATATCAGCGAACGCGGCAAAACCATGTCCGTCCCAAAGCCCGCGGATCCGGTACCCGGCAGCCCGACTGTCCTGCAGGGCACAGCGGACACGGCTGTCGCCGCAGCAGTGGACAATCCTCAGAATTCTGCACCGACTCAGGTCTCGGACGCCTCCGAACCATCGATTGATCCACCACTCATCGGGTTGGAAGGATTTTGCCCCGTGCTGTTGCATGACAAGCGCGAATGGACTGCGGGAAACGAAAAATTCACCTCAGACTATCGCGGCGTGCGTTACGTGTTTTCTACTGAAGCAAACCGCGATGCGTTTTTGAAGAATCCGTCACTCTACGCACCTCAGGATCTGGGCTGCGACGCCGTGGTACTCACCGATTCCCAACGCGCTGTGACTGGAAGTATCCGTTTCGGTGCATTCTTTGACGATCGACTGTACCTTTTTCAGTCGCCGGAAAATCGAGCAGAATTCAAACAGAACCCCCTGAAATTCGTGCGAATTCGCAGTGCGCTGCGAGTTGATCAGGTTGAGGGAACCAAGTTTCGATAAAATGTTCGTTATTGTACGGCAGAGTACAATTGACACGGACTCGAAATCAATCAATACTGTCCTACCGCCGGACTACTTCCAGCGCTGGTGTGTGTCTCTAAACATGGGGACATCGATTGTGTGAAGCATCTCCTCAGATGCGTTTGTGTTTGGCGTGTCGAGTTTCGATACGATTGTTTTCGATGCTCAGTGGAACTGCCTGATAAGCTTCCATTCGCTGTCTGAGCTTTCCGGTTTGGTGCCTCCCACAGGATCTGGTGGCGTCTCAAAATTTTAGTTCCCGGGAAGTTTCGGCAATCGAAGGCTTTTTCGCTCCTCGACACCGTTCGAGTCGTGACCACTTTCCTGAATTCCTGGCTTGCGTTCAGGCATATTCAGGCATTTGCGTCTGGTTCTGAATGAACTACGCGGAAATGTACAGGGGGGTTCACTGAAGAATCGTTGGAGGTCCGGGCAGAATATTTTTTCTGTTTGCCGTGGATTTGTTCCGCAAAAACTGCAATTGCAGTCATGGTGTCTATCCGCGTCCTGGTTCGGACGCACATCTCTTTTTTGTGTGACATTCCGATCCATGATGCACTAGGCAGAGTCCATTTTGCCGGGTTCTACTGAGTGGCGAGCGTTCGCCACGCAAAGTCTGAGTTAATTCGGAAAAGTCCTTTGAACGAGGTTTGTGACGAGTGTTCGTCCTCTGCCTCCCTCACCTCTACAAGGCTCAGTCAGGTTTCCATTTATGCCGACAAGCAGTTCCGATTCTGAAGGAACCAGCCAGCGGACGCCCCGTCGCCGCTCCACCCCTCGCAGCACGACCAGTCGCCCTGCCACACGATCTCGCCGCAAGGCCGCCGATGACGATGTTGAAATGCCCGCACCTGTGAGCGATGACGACTTCGGGTCGGGTGTGTCCGATGAACGAGCAGCCCGCGAGGCGAAGCCAGCCAGACGTGCACGCAGTACAAGTGATGTCGAAAGCACGCCTGTGGCATCGGAAGAACCGCCGCGACGCGAACGAAAGCCTCGCCGGGAACCGCCTGAGGAAGCCGCATCGAGTCCCGTGGAAAAGCAGGATTCACCTAAACCCCTCGATCGCATTCCGCGCGGGGAAAGAACATCCAACCGTCTGGAACGGCAGATTGCCGACGTAGAGTCACAGACCGGGATGCGGTATTTTAGCACCGACGAGCTGGATTTCGGCGACGACGATAACGAATCACCGCCTTCCCGTAGTCGTCCCCGCTATGCATCTGACCGAGCCGAAAGTCGCGATTCCGGCGATGACACCGATCGCGGCGCTGCCTCTGACGATGGTGGATACGTTGCTGACTCCGATGACGCACCACGCCAGAGTGAATTCAGTGGCGACGCTGACAGCGGAGATCGAAGACCAAAACGCCGCCGTCGCCGACGTCGCCGCAGTCCTGACGGTATCGGTTCTTCCGAAACTGGCGACGCCAATCGCCGTGGCGACGGTTACCGCAGTGGCGACAACGATCGAAACTCCGAGAGTAATCGTAGTGGCGATGACAGCCGCGGTGGCGATGACAACCGCGGTGGCGAAGACTATCGCGGTGGCGAAGATAATCGCGGCGGCGAAGATAATCGCGGACGGGACAGCAATCGCGGTGGCGATGACAATCGCGGCAGCGACAGTTTTCGTGGTCGTGATGATCATCGCGCCACCGATGGCAATCGCGC
>CAZFDW010000193.1:0-1449 GCA_964517865.1 uncultured Chitinophaga sp. | reverse complement strand
CAATCGCAATGAACCGAGAAACGATGGACGGGGTCGAAGTCGTGATTCTGGTCGAAGTGACAGCGGTCGAAGTGACAGCGGTCGAAGTGACAGCGGTCGAAGTGACCGTGGTCGCGCAGATTCAGGACGCCCGCAGGGTTCGAATCGTCATGAATCCGGTCGTCAGGACGGCGGTCGAGGGCGTCGCCCCGGCGGTAGTGGCGGCGGTAGTGGTAATGCTGGTGGCGGAAACCGCGGGCGACGCAACGAAGGCACACAGCCACGTGGCGGTGCTTCGAGCCGTGACAGTGGGGGGCGAGGGCGTGATCGAGGATTGCCACGTCGCAATAGCCGACAGATACAGACTGCAGTGGAGATTGTTGAAGGCACCTTTGATGGCGTGCTGGAACTGCATAACCGTGGCTACGGATTTCTACGAGACCCGACGAAGAATTATGCGGCGGAAGATTCCAATCCCTTTGTTTCCAGTTCACTCGTTGAAAAATACAAGCTCCGCGAGGGTGTGCTGATTCGCGGTGATGTTGGAAACGGGACTCGGAATCAAGGCCCACGATTGCGGGAAGTGGAACTGATCGATGGTTATACCCCGGAAGCGTACGCTGACATCAAGATCTTCGACACGCTCACGGCCATCAATCCCTTCGAACAGATTCGGCTCGAAGTCGGACCAAAGCCCCTGACGATGCGTGTGATGGACTTGTTATGTCCAATCGGCAAAGGTCAGCGCGCCCTCCTTGTCGCACCACCGCGAACCGGTAAGACAATGTTGCTGCAGGACATCGCGAATTCCGTGAGTATTAATCATCCGGAAATCTACCTGATGGTACTGCTGATCGATGAGCGTCCCGAAGAAGTGACTGAAATGCGACGCATGGTGAAGGGCGAAGTGATCTCGTCCTCGCTGGACAGTGACGTCGAAAGTCACGTACGCATCAGCCAGTTGATTATTGAACGCGCTAAACGTCTGGCAGAAGAGGGCAAGGACGTCTTTATCCTGCTCGACAGCATTACGCGGATGGCACGAGCGTTCAATAAATGGAGTAATACTGGTCGCACGGCAACCGGTGGTCTGGACATTCGAGCTTTGGATATTCCAAAAAAACTGTTCGGTCAGGCGCGTCGCTTCGACGAAGGCGGTTCGCTCACCGTCTGCGGCACAGCATTGATCGATACCGGCAGCCGCATGGATGAAGCAATTTTTCAGGAGTTCAAAGGTACGGGCAACATGGAAATGGTTCTCAGCCGTGATCTTGCCGACCGTCGCATCTGGCCTTCGATTGATATTTCGAAGTCCGGAACCCGACGCGAAGAAAAGATCCTCGAACCTGATCTGCTCGAAGGCATCACGATGCTGCGTCGCAGCCTGATCAGTATGAGTCCCGTGGAAGCCATGGAACAGCTTACCAAGACCATGGACAAATTTCCGACAAACGCGGAATTCCTGAAGCG
>CAZFDW010000192.1:0-11041 GCA_964517865.1 uncultured Chitinophaga sp. | reverse complement strand
CCAGCAGTTCAGGCGGCCCGGGAAGCCGCCCGGCGGACGCAGTGCAAGAATAACCTTAAGCAGATCGGGTTGGCTCTGCACAACTACCACGATGTCCACACGGTATTTCCTCCGGGCGGGACATACCTGGCTGCAACAGTGCAGCCTGCGGGCTGGTCGATTCAGGCGCGACTGCTGCCGTACATTGAGCAGGCGAATTTGACGAGTTTGATTGACTTCAGCCGAGGTTACTCAGTTCAGCCTGTGGTGACACCCGTTCGTATTTCGACATTGATGTGCCCCAGTGAGATTAACGACAAGGCGTATGTTGACGGGGCCATAACTTACTGGCCTGTCAGCTACGCAGCCAATTACGGAGAGTGGTTTCTGTGGAATCCAGTCAGCGGTCAGTTCGGTACGGGTGCCTTTGGTCCGAATGCCAGAACAGGCATGCGGGATTTTACGGACGGAACGAGCAACACGCTGGCGATGGCAGAAGTGAAGACGTTCCAGTACTACCTGCGTGATGTTGGCCCGGTTTCAAATCCGCCCGTACCAAATGATCCTGCCGGCGTCAGTAGTCTGGGCGGGACGTTAAAGAATTCCGGGCATGCGGAGTGGGTCGATAGTCGTGGCAACCAGACCGGATTCACCACGACATTTACACCGAATACTAAAGTTCCTCACAACGATGGCGGCACAATCCGTGACACCGACTGGGTGAATATCCGCGAAGGAAACAATGCGACGGAATCCACATACGGTATTTTCACAGCGCGCAGCTTTCACCCCGGAATTGTTCAGGGACTGCTCGTCGATGGTTCAGTACGTGGATTCTCAGACAATATTGATCGAGGACTTTGGCGCGCCGCAGGCACACGTGGCGGCGGTGAAGTCCCTGGCGAGTTCTGACCATACGCCGTATTTCAAGCTGAAAGGTGATTCATATTATGGCAAAAACGCTGTGCGAAATGAAGAAGCAGCTCAAGGCTGATTTCGGAACCTACAAGCTTCTGGTCTGCGAGCCGTCTCATGTTTGCACGAAGTGTGGTCGTGCCGCGAATGACAAGAAGCTCCTGTGCAAGCCGGAGCGGTTGAAAGATTAGCGCTTCGGCATGGAAAAGGGGTCAGGAACCAATAGCCAAATGGCCCGAAGGGTGCTCCGCACTATTGGTTCCTGACCCCTTTTCCAAGCCACCGCGAACGAGTCTTACGATTTCACGAGCCTCTCGGGACGTCTGAGTGATTTCATTCCAGCGTGAGGATTCGATCGCTTCCTTTTTCGCCAGCCATGAACCGCCGACGGCCAGCACATCGGGGTCAGATAACCAGGCAGAAAGATTGCTCGTGGTGACGCCGCCAAGGGGAATGTACTGTAACCCAAGATGCGCATAAGGCGCCTTGATGCTGGCCAGCATATTCAGGCCACCGCTGTGTTCGGCAGGGAAAAACTTCAGCAATCGGCAACCTGCGTGTACGGCGACGTCGATATCGGTCGGGGTGGCGACACCGGGAGCAAACGGCAGGTTGAGCTGATCGGCTCGGCGAATCACCACCGGATTGGTTCCGGGAGCCACGCCAAACGCTGCTCCCGCCTCGACCACCTGATCAACCTGTTCCGGAAATAAAATCGTGCCGGCACCAGCGAGCATTTCCGGAACTTTTTTCACGATGGCGGACAGGCAGTCCAATGCCTGCGATGTTCGCAGCGTCAGCTCCATGATGTCCACGCCGCCGTCGAGCAACGCCTTTGCCAGACTAACCGCGCGATCGGGATCCGCGACAACCATCACGGCAATCACTCCCGTGCGGCGAACTCGGTCCAGTTGTGAATCATTTAGAACGAGGCTCATGATTCTGTCCTGACTCCGGATTTTCGTGCCGGAAGAAATCCGATTCCCAGACAGATCAGCATCGAGATCCAGAAGACCCAGAATTCGGTCGTTCGGAAACTGTGGAAGTCGATGACGTGCGGATTGGCTTCAGAGTTGAAGCCCCAGTCCACCAGCAGCTTGACCCCGATCACGATCACAAGCAGGTAAGCGGACATCTCAAAACGCGGAAATTTTTCCAGCAGTCGGATAAACATGGTAGCGGCCACGCGCATCAGCATCAGCCCCAGCAGACCTCCCATGATGACAACCCAAAGTTTCGGATTTGGGGCATCGGCAGGATATCCGGCAGGCGGCGCTCCGACCAGAGCGATCGCAGCCAGGATTGAGTCGACGGCGAAAGCAATATCGGTGAGTTCAATGACTGCCACCGCCATCCAGAAACTGCGGTCCGCACGAACTGGTGTCGCCGCCGGACCATTAGTCTGCGGAGCTGTGTAACGATTGGCTGACGGACTCTGTGAAACGAGCACGTCGTCCGCAATCGGAAACGGCACTCGTTCGCGGATCTCCATCATTTCCTGTTCGGGAGACAGTGGCTCACCAGTTTCAGCGATCCGCAGTTCGGGCTCACCTTCATCGCTGATCGTGACGATTTCCTCAGCATCCTCTTTGGACTCGAAGAACAGATGCTTCACAGCGATGTAGACGAGGTAACCTCCGCCAATCAGCTTCACGATCCGCCACTTCAGCAGGTAACTGGCGAGGCAGACTGCGATAATCCGAAACACAAATGCACCGACCAGGCCATACGTCAGGGCTCGCTTCTGCAGCAGTTTGGGAACGCGTTTTGCCAGCAGTCCGAGCACAAGTGCGTTGTCGATCGACAACACGCCTTCCAGCAGTACCAGCAGCAGAATAGTGACGATGTCGCCGTTGCTGAATGTCTGGTGCCAGAACAGAGCGGTATCGTCAGCCAGTTGAAACAAATCATGCATGAAGGAAGGATCCACTGCAAAGTCGTGCCGAGGTCAAAATCTGTGCGTCGTGAATGACGTCTCCCGGCAATGGCAAAGATCTTAGTTCAGCCGCCCCCGAAAGCCAGTGTTGAGCCAAGTCCCGCGTCATCGTTTCTCAGGGAATCCTCATTCCGCCGTCTGTTCAAAGTAATGTCGGGCGGCGCGGCCACTGATTGACTTCTTTTCGAGAAGTTCCGCAGCAATCTGACTGACAGCGTTCCAGTTTCGGGCCTGCAGCAGCAGATGTTCGGTCTTGGCCTGCAGTCGACGCGTTAGTTTGTCCGCCTGACCCTGGCCGCTCCGCATGACGGCGAGACGGCGGACGGACTGCAGATCCAGCGCCGCACCGGTCCAGTTGTACGAACCGGAATGAATCGCTTCCGCCACGACACCTGCCAGCAGGATCAGAATGTCGGCTTCCAGACGATCCTGCGACGCGCGAGAAACACCTTTACGAAGTTCGCAGTGTCCGAGGCGCCGCTGATCCGGCAGAATGCTGACCTTCTGCACCGGTCGATCAAAGACCAACGCCATCACCGCATGCCCGGCCTCATGATAGGCGGTGCAGAGTTCCTGCGACGGTTCATCCGTGCTCATGGGTGGCCTCGCAAAAAATCCGTCCCTGCCTGGGAATCTGTCTGAGTACCGCTAGTTGTGTGAGCGGCAAGGCGCTAGCCGCCGGTCTTTGCAGATCAATTACCCGCGGCTAGCGGGCTGTTGATTTAAGTTTGTAGTTCCGCCTTCAGGCGGTTTTTTTGCCGGAACCGCCAGCGAATTCCGGCTGAAGCCGGGACTACGAACAGAATTGGGACTAAATCAACAGTCCGCTAGCGCCTTGCGGCTCACGGTCCTGGAGTATTGTGACAGATTCCTGGACGATCGATCACACATAATCCTTCTTCAGGCGAAATTCCGGGTGCGTCGTTAACCACTGATCAATACGATCCAGTCGCGACAGCGCCACGGGGATAAAATCGAGAGCCTGTTGCAGACGATCGTTGGGTTCGGCACAACTGAAGCGCAGGAAGCCTCCGCCGGCTTCGCCAAAGCATTCTCCGCCCAGACACGCGACGCCGAACCTGTCGTCGGCGGCTTCCAAAAAGTACAATGCCAGCCCGTGGCTGGTGATTTTCAAACGATTGCAGATCGGCTTCACACCGGGAAAGACATAAAACGTAGCCGTCGGATCCAGAGCCGAAAAGCCCTCGATGCGATTCAATCCCTGAGTCAACAACATCACTTTCTCGCGAAACTTCAGCATCGTCTCATCACGTTCCTTTGAATCGCGCTCCAGCGCGGCTCGCCCGGCAAGCTGCACGATGGGCGGAGTACAGGACAAGGTGGTATTAATCATCTTGCCGATCGCATCAATGATCCCGCGCGACGACGCGCAAAATCCCAGTCGCCAGCCGCTCATCGAATACGACTTGCTGAACGTATACGCCGCGACGCACTGGTCCAGCATTCCCGGCTGAGCCAGCAATGAGTCATGTTTGCCTTTCCAGATCATGTGGCAATATGGTTCGTCACTGAACACGGCGACGTTGCGACCGCGAATCAGATCGGCGATATCCCGCAGATCCTGCTCTGTTGTCACGCCACCCGTCGGATTGTGAGGCGAATTCAGAAAGATCGCGCGCGGTGCAGGATCGTTGTTCAGAAAATCTTCGATGTCTGCCACCTGCGGACGGAATTCCGTCTCCTGCCTCAAAGGCTTCAAAACGGCCCGCGCGGCACGCCGCTGGATGTTTGGCAGGTACGTCGGAAAGTGCGGGCTGAAGACGAGGCAACCGTCGCCGGGGCCAAGAAAAGCTTCGCAGAAGAACTGTTCAAAAACCTTCGCGCCTGGACCGACAGCAATGTTTTCCGCCGCCACCGGAATAGAAAACTCGTTCTTCAGAAACTTAGCGGCCGACTCTCGAAACTCCGGGATCCCTGGCGATGGGCAGTAATGCGACTGGTTGTCGTGGATTGCCTGCAAGCCGGACTGAATCGCCGACGCCGTACTGTTAAAGGGACTGTCGCCGATCTCCAGTTCAACGACGTCTTTGCCGGCAGCCTTGAGCTTTTTGGCAACCGCAAGCACGGTGAAAGCGGTTTCGACGTTCAATGATCGGGCAAATTCACTCAACTGAGCGGACATAAATCGCAATCCTGAAAGTGTCGGACACACCCCGTGACGCACGGGTTGAACTCATCATCCTGCCGGTTACGATGCGTCGCTGAATCCTCGCTGGATGCAGTACCACACGCGCCTTCTCAGACGATAACTTCTACTCAATCATAAAAGCAGACTGATTCATGTTCAACCGCGCACGATTAATGGATCTGGTTCGGGAACGAGCCCTCAAGTTTGGTGATTTCACCCTGGCTTCCGGAAAGAAGTCCACATACTACCTGGATGGCAAACAGGTCACGCTCAGTGCCGAAGGATTAATGCAGATTTCGTACGGACTGCTGGCCTTGTTGGAGAACGTCGAATTCACTGGCTTTGGCGGGATGTCGATCGGAGCGGATCCGATCGTTGGCGGAGTGCTCGTCGCTGCCGCCGCGCAGAATCGCCCAATGCAGGGTTTCATGGTTCGCAAGGAAGCGAAAGGCCACGGGACTCAACGCTACGTTGAAGGCCCGGTTCAGCCTGGTGACAAAGTCGTGATCGTCGATGACGTTGTCACCACCGGCGGCAGTGCTCTGGAGGCCGTTGATCGGGTTGAGGAATTCGGCTGCAAGGTCGTCCATGCCGTTGGCATCGTCGATCGACTTCAGGGCGGTCGAGGCGCATTCGAAGCACGCGGCATCCCATTCAGTGCATTGCTGACGGTGCAGGATTTTGGCATCAAGCCACCCGCGTAGCGCCGTCGCGGCGGCCCGTCTCTTCCTCACTTCTTGCCTGAAACGCAACCACAAACGTCGCGGCTCACGCACGCTTTGTTTGATTCTTTCTTTTCAACAACTCCGCATTTTGCGCGCATCTTTTCGACCGTAGTTTTTTTGGATTTAGAAATTCGGACTTCGGATTTGCGGCTTCGCCGCGCCAGGGGTTCTTAGTCAAAATACTTTGCTGGACACGCCGAAACAAAGAGCGAGATTGCGCGATGGTGGCCTTCTTGTTCGCTGCGTTCGGTGATTCTGTGGAATTCACTTTGGCGAGGTTCAGCAATGCCGACTGCAATGTCGCCGTTTGCCTCTTCAGTATGTCGTCAACCATCGGACGGCTTTGTCGAACGGCAGCTCGCATGGCCTCGCCAACCCACAGCACGACAGTCGGGTACGCGACGCTGACAAGAACGAGATGATGCAGTATCAAGAATGATAAGCACCTCGGCAGAAGTCGTTTGGCAGAAATCGTTTAACCGCGTGGGCAACGCCCCGCGATTGGCAGCGAAGCGCGGCCCGATGGGCACGCGGTTAAACGAAGGAACTTCTGCACTGGTGCTTATACCAGTCGGAATCCGTTCCAACGGGCGCGTTACCGTGAGGGCGGAGGATCGACCTGGTCCGGCCTCAGAGTATCCTGAGCGGCTCGCTGTACGGTCAGGACATAGACCGTGTCGTCCTTGATCGTGAAGACGGCTCGATAACCGGGCCGCGAGCCGAGTCCAAGGAGCTTGTCGCGGATTTCGTACGGGAACTCATCTTTCTCGGCAGACAGGCCGTTGCTCTCCGGGAAATCTGCCAGCGTCTCGATCTGGTCGTAGACTGTATCGGCCCACCGCACCGCCTGTTCGACGGAATGATGGTCGGCCCACCAGTCCGCGTTCCGATCGATGTCTCGATGAGCCTGCGGAAGAATGATGACTCGGAACATCATTGCTTGCGTGCCAGGAGCCTGTCCCGCGTCAGCTGGCGAGCGTCTGCCAGAGGAATCCCCTGACCGGCTTCCATCTCCGCAATTCCCTGGGCGATTGCATCGCGATCCTGCTGGCGGCGAAGAGCGTCCATCGCCTGCCGGTGCATTTCACTCTCGACAATGAAATAAACTCGCGACGTCTCGGGATCGACGACTTCGAGTTCGTGATCCCCGGTCGCGTGCAGAGCGGCTGCAAGTTCTTTCGTCAGTTTCGCGGTCATACGGCGATTGTACGCCAAAACGGAGCCGGAGAGAAAGAACGAACCGGCAGAAAATAGCAATCCGTCGCCCAATCCCCTGTGTTTGGAGGCCACATTCCATCACGACTTTCTCTCCGCAGCCATCGAATTGCGTTCTGATTGGGACACCGGGGACCGCACTGCGAGCCGAGATCGACAGAATTCTCAACAATCCCCGAGTGATCTTTGTCTGCGGCTCCAGCGGCGACGGAAAATCGATACGCTGTTGGAGCATTCATGCCAGCTATTCATCCATGATGCGCTTTCATCTCGATGCGACACACAGCTTTGAACCGCAAAAGGTGCGTTCAGACTCTGGATGAACAGTTCTCGGCGATTGTGGTACATTGCTTCGAGTGTTCTTATCTGTTTCCATGTTCACGTGAGCGGTACTCATGGCGTCACCATTTCTGCAAATACCCAACGCAGATTGGATTGCCTCAAACACAGATGCGTTCGCGATTTTTGATCGCTTCCCCGTCACTGCTGGTCATGCATTGGTCGTAACAAAAAGGGTTATCCCGACTTGGTTTGAAACAACGGTGGAGGAACAATGGGCGTTGATGGAGCTGGTCAACGTCGTCAAGTTGATACTCGATGAGCGGATGAATCCAAAGCCCGATGGCTACAACGTGGGATTCAACTCCGGCGATGCCGCCGGACAGACTGTGCCGCATGTTCACATCCACGTGATCCCGCGCTATCTGGGCGATATTGCTGATCCCCGTGGTGGGATCCGACACGTTATTCCGGACAAGGGGAACTACCTGAAGGAAACGACCGATTCCACAGGCATCATCGCGGAGAGTGCTCCGCTGACGCTGAGCACTGGGTTTCCGAAGTCTCCGCTCTGGGAACACTTGTCCTGGCGAATCGCAGGGGCTCGGTATGTGGATGTGCTTGCCTCGTTCGTGCAGCTTTCGGGCCTTGATGTCATTGAAGAGCAGTTGTTTGAGGCGATCCGAAACGAAGCAAAAGTCCGCATTCTTGTCAGCGACTATCTTTACATTTCAGATGCTCATGCCCTGCGTCGGCTGATGGGATGGTGCGATCTTTCCGTCGAAGAGTTCGAGGAAGAACGACTTCGAGTGAAGCTGATCGAGATGGCTCGGATCCCGTCGGCCCCAGCTTCGTTCCATCCGAAGGCATGGCAGATTGCCGATGAGCATACGGGATTCATTGCCGTCGGAAGCAGCAATCTGTCACGACCAGCGTTGCAAACGGGAATCGAATGGAATCTGTTGAGTGACAAACATTCCGCGCCGGATGCGCACGCGCAGGTTGCCAGTGAGTTCGAATCATTATGGAACGTCGCCTCCGTACTGACGCCGGAACTTGTGGCAGAGTACTCAAAGCTGGCAGCGAAGTTTCGCGCCGCAAACTTTGAACCGGAATCCGTCGACCTTCGCGAGTTGTTTTTTCATCCGCGACCGTGGCAGGTTGATGCGATGGTGTCGTTGAAGAAGATTCGGGATGCTGGCTACGCACGCGCTCTGGTCGCAGTAGCGACCGGTATGGGAAAGACGTGGCTTGCGGCATTCGACGCGAGGCAGGTGGGGCAACATTTACAACGACGTCCGCGTGTGTTGGTGATCGCTCATCGCGCCCATATTCTGGCGCAGGCTGAGGCCGCGTTGTCGTTGGTTCTGGACAAAGAATTTGGAGAGGGCACGACGGCCTGGTATCTCGGCAATCGCAGTGATTTGAACGGTGACATTGTCGTCGCGTCGATCCAGAAACTCTCACGCCCCGAAGGGCTCGACAAGATCTCGGCCGAGCATTTCGACTACGTCGTTATGGATGAAGTCCATCATGCTCATGCACCGAGTTACCGACGTGTGCTCACCCGATTGAACGGTGATTTTGTTCTTGGCTTGACAGCCACTCCGGAACGCACAGACGGCGTCGACGTTGCGACGATCTTCGATGACAATCTTGCCTACCACGCATCGATTGGTGATGGCATTGCCGAAGAGTCACTGGTTCCGTTCCACTACATCGGAATCAGGGACACGGTTGACTTTGGCCAGATCCCGTGGAGAAACGGACGATTCGATCCTACAGAATTGGAAGAACGTGTCATTCGCAGCGAGCGAATGGGCCGACTTTGGACGTCGATGCAATTGCACCCCGCGGAGCGGACGATTGTTTTCTGTTGCTCCCGCCGCCATGCAATTTTCACACGTGACTGGCTGCGGGCGAAAGGGCTTTCTTCGTCTGCCGTGTTTTCCGGTGGTGGCGGAGATAGTTACGCGGAGTCCCTTCAGAAACTGCGTTCGGGCGAGCTGCAAACACTCTGCGTCGTGGACATGTTCAACGAGGGGCTCGACATTCCTGCCGTTGATCGCGTGATCATGTTGCGGCCAACGGAATCAAAAGTGATCTTCCTGCAGCAGCTGGGACGAGGACTTCGTGCCAGTGAAGGTAAGTCGCGTCTACTGGTTATCGACTTCGTGGGCAACCATCGCATCTTCGCTCAGCGAATGATCCACATTCTTTCGCTCCATAATGCCGCTTCGAGTTGGTCCACACTCAAAAAGTGGCTTAACGGCACGAAACCCGATTTGCCATCTGGCTGCCTGTTTGACGTGGAAATGGAAGCAAAGGATCTGCTTCGCAAGTTCCTTCCGACAGGTCCTTCTCAGGCAATCGAGGCGTATCGAGCTATCCGTGATGAACTCGGTCGCAGGCCGACGATTCTGGAGATTTTCAATCAGGGATTCTTGCCTCGCAGCATTTCCGCCGCAGAAGGCAGCTGGTTTGCATTCGCAAAATCGGAAGGCGACTTGAGTGAAACGGATGTTGCCGCTTTCGAGCAATTCGGCGATTGGCTCAAGACCGTAGAGACGACGGGCGTAAACAAATCATACAAGCTGATCGTTCTGCGCGTGTTGTTGGACCAGGGAACATTGTCGTCAGGAGTCGATCTCAACGACTTTGCGCGATCCTGCCGTCGTTACCTTCAGAATCACGAGGTACTTCGAAAGGACCTTGAGGGCGACGGCCACGCGCTCGACCACACGCTTGCTGAAGATCCAGAGTGGACGAGATGGTGGAATGCATGGCCCGTGGCGAAGTGGACTGAAGCCCAGGGCGGACAGCGCTGGTTTGTCCGGAACGGAGACAGGTTCCGGTTTGCGCGAACGATTCCTCCCAATCTGCTGGCGTCGGTGGAAGCAATGACATCGGAAGTCGTCGACTGGCGACTGGCAAAGTACGTAAGTCGCTGGAAATCAGACACTCAACACCATGGCAATGTCAGCTTCGAGGCCAAGGTTTCCCATGCTAACGGCAGGCCCATTCTGTTCGTACCAGACAAGACTGCATGTCCGGGTCGTCCATTTGGTCCAACAGAGGTCAAACTGCCAGACGGCGCCACGTGGGAATTCAAGTTCGTTAAGGTTGCGTGCAATGTCGCCAAACCAGAAGGGGAGAAGAGTAATCAACTCGGAGAGTTGCTGCGGAAATGGTTTGGCCCGAACGCTGGGCTGCCCGGTACTGGTTTCAATGTTCGGTTCGAGACCACAGGCGGGGAATGGAACGCTGCACCGGTTGACGTCACATGTACGATCTCACCTAAACTGACACAACCCAGCACTGAACCGCTAATGGAGATCAAAAGCAAAGTGCCGCCATCCGCTCAATACTCCACCCATATTCCCGTCTACGACGTCTCTGCGGCGGCCGGTGATTGGGGGCCAGAAGGAAGTCCGGCTTCCGTTGGATGGATGCGTGTGCCAAACCACCGTCTGGTTCGAGGCATGTTTGCGGCGAAGGTGCTCGGACATTCCATGGAACCGACGATTCCATCGGATTCGTGGTGTCTCTTCCGCATGTGTCCTGCAGGCTCGCGCGAGGGACGTTTGCTCCTGTTGCAGGTCAACTCCCATTTCGATCCGGACGACGGCGGACGCTACACGGTAAAGCGGTATCACTCCACAAAGCAGTCGTCCGACGATGGTTGGGAGCATAGCCACATCGAATTCCAGCCACTGCATCCAGAGTATCGTACAATTTCCATTGATGAAGCCGAGGCTGATGCGGTGCGAGTCGTCGGTGAGTTTGTTGCGGTGATTGATTGATAGTTCTGTTACCGTCGTTTCCCGAAAAACATGTTCCCTT
>CAZFDW010000191.1:4214-11123 GCA_964517865.1 uncultured Chitinophaga sp. | reverse complement strand
CCCGACATGGAATACAAACCAGCTGTTTACAACATCGGACGTGACGTCGTGACGACGCCAACGTGTCACATTCAGCACGCCGGATTGTAGCGTACTCACCTCCTGGATGACTGCTATCTGATCCTCAACAGGCGCGTTATTTGCGCGTTTTTTCCTTTTTCAGTTCCTGAAGGTATGCCGCCATTTCCTTCTTGCCTTCGTCACTGGAGTCATCGGAATTTGCGAGCGCCCGAGTCTGCAGTTCGATCGCACGGTCCAGCTTGCCCTGGTGGTGCACGAGGTGCGCCAGCGTGTCAAGAATCATGCCGCTCTTCGGCGATGTGATCAGTGCCTTTTCTGTGGCTGCCGCAGCAGCATTCACCAGTACCTTCGGAAACTGGGCGTCTTCTCTGGCAGCTTCATAGATTTGCCATGTGAGCTGGTTGATCGAATCTGCATCAATGTTCTTGTCGTTGGCAACAACCATCAGAGCCTGCGCGGCGGCATCGTATTCTTCAGATTCCACCAGCAGTTTGAATTTGATCATGCTCAACTCAGACTTCTGTTCGGAGGTGGCCGTCTTGATGACCTCATCCAGTTCGGCAATGCCTTCCTTCACGTCACCTTCTTCAATCTTTGCAAAGATCGGCGTGACCCGGATCTGAAACTCCAGCTTGTACAGCATTGTGATTGACGCAGGGTCGCCGGCGGCAGTCTTCTTTGCGTCTGCGATAATCGCAAGCGCGCCTGCGGTATCGCCCTTGCGCATTTTTGCACCAAGTTTTGCCATCAGTGAGTCGTGGTCCTGCTCCTTCCTGAATTTCACAAGAAACGCAGCACGATCCCATTTGTCGGCGACAATCTGCCCCAGTGGTTCGTCCAGACTCATCGGGTATCCGATCCATTCGATGAGCCCGGTTTTTCCGACGATGAAGGAGGTTGGAATTCCGTTCTGGGCGGCGGCTTCCATATAGTCGATACTCACCGAAGCATCGGGATCGGTTGTCAGACAATAAGCGCTTGTGAGCTGAGCGTAAGTTTGCTTTGCAGCATTCTCAGCCTTTGCGTCTTTTTCGACTGTCTTCTTGCTTTTGCCTTCCGCATCCCCTGCTTCCCCGGAGTCGGCTGGTTTGGAAGTGCGCACATTGGTTGCCAGAAAACCCTGAATTGTTTCCAGATCTTCGTCACTGATGCTGATAATCTGGACACCTTTGTCGATGTATTTGGCCTGAGCTTCTGCCAGATGCGGCATGCTGGCAATGCACGGACCGCACCATGTGGCCCAGAATTCGACGACGTACACTTTGCCCGGTGCAAATTTTGTCACCGGCTTGAACTTGCCGTTTCCGTTGCTGATCCAGTGCTCAATGTCGATCGGCGGGGCCTTGGAACCGATCGTGAGGAGTGCCGTTTCTGCGGCGGTAGTTATTTCGGGGGCTGCCTTTCCTGCGGCTGCCTTTCCTGCGGCAACAGGTTTTTCTGCGGCGGCCGAGCGTACCGGCGCTGCTTTTCCCTGCGCGGCTTTCTCCGGCGCAGTTTTCCCAGAACCGGCTTTCTCGGCTGCTGGCTTTGTCTGAGCAGGCTTACTCTGAGGCGACTTCGCCTGTGCCGCAGCGGACGGACACGATCCATTGAAAAATACGGCAATCGCCACCAATCCGAGCATCCATGTTCCGAATCGTTTGGACATGAGAGATCACACCTTACGTGATAGAACTGTGTCTGCGAGCCGCCATCAGACTGCGGAAACGACTGTTGCCCCGAGCAGGCGACTCTGCGAAAACGAGATCATAACACAGAAACCGGGGTTTCTGGCTAGATCAGACTGATTGATCACCGCGCTCGGGATAAGTATCATCCCCGTTTTCCGTCTCCCGAACTTTCAAAGCTTTTCCTATGTCAGACGCGCCATCGATCATCAATACCACCATGGAGACATTTCAGAATGATGTCATCCAGCAGTCCACTCTGCGACCTGTCATCGTGGATTTCTGGGCGGATTGGTGCGGTCCCTGTAAACAGTTGATTCCTATTCTGGAAAAGCTGACGACCGAAGCCAAAGGTGCCTTTTGTCTTGTGAAAGTCAACGTCGATCAGTGTCCGGAAATCGCCGGGGCGTTCGGCGTGCAGTCCATACCCTTTGTGGTGGCCATGCTGGACGGGCAGCCGGTGAGTCAGTTTGCCGGTGTCAAACCCGAACCGGAATTGCGGGCGTGGCTGAAATCGTTCATGCCGTCTCCTGCGGCGGAGGCCTTTGAACAGGGTCAACAGCACGAAACGGACGGCTCATTGGAGTTGGCCGAAGCCTGCTATCGGAAGGCCGGCGAGCTGGAACCGGCGATCGCCGAGTTTCGCATTACGCACGCTCGCGTGTTGCTGGAACTGAATCGGGATCAGGAAGCCCGTGAGATCATTGATGAACTCAACAAACGCGGCTATCTGGAACCAGAGGCTCAGGCATTGGTTGCCCAATTGGAAATGCGGAGTCAGGTGGAAGAATCCGGCGGAGTCGCCGAAGCAAAGAAGGCTCTTGAGACGAACCCTGCTGATCTGACACTGCAGCTCAAACTGGCCGAGGCCTACGGAGCGGACAGCCGATTTGAAGAAGCCTGTGAAATGTGTCTGGCGATCGTAACGACAGATCGCGGCGGTGTAGGTGTGCCAGCCAAGGAAGTGATGGTCGGCCTGCTGACGGTGATGGGTCCCAAATCCCGGTTGGCGGCAGATTTCCGCAAACGGCTGGCGACGGCGTTTTATTGATCTAACGGCGATCGGACACAATTCCGTCCACAGACTTTCGCGGCATACATCAAGTCGTCCGCGCCGGACAGCAACTCATCGACCGTGCCGACGTTGAGCTGATCCAATGTCATCACGCCGAGACTGCACGTGATGCTCACGGAGCCGGACTGCGTGCTGAAGGGGGTCGATGATACCGTCAGGCGAATCCGTTCGGCCATCTGCACGGCATCGTGTAAATCCGTGTGTTCGGAGATGATGACGAATTCTTCGCCACCCAGACGACACAGTATGTCACCTTCGCGCAGGTTATTGCGGATTCGTTCACTGAAAACTCTCAGCACTTCATCGCCGACCAGATGTCCGTACGAATCGTTCACTTTCTTAAAATAGTCAATATCGATCATCGTGACCGCCAGATTGTGCTTCGAGAACAGGCATCGCGGAAGCAATTTTTCGAGAGTTAACATCAGATAGCTGCGATTGAAGGCATTCGTCAGCGGATCGCGCGTCATCAATTCATGCACGACGGCGTGATAATTTGCCTCTTCGTCCATGGACGCCATGAATTTCAGAATCGTGCCGCCCAGCCGAATGAGCTCTCCACCTTTCAGTCGGCAGCGGTCCTGCAGCAGTTTGTCATCGACAAATGTTCCGTTGCGGCTTCCAAGGTCCACGACAAAGTAGTCCGGATCATCCAGTTCAATCGCAGCATGAGATCGGGAAACCGCGTTGTCGTCGAGCGAAATATCGCAGGTCGGTTCACGTCCGATCAGCGTTCGTCGATTACTCAGGCGAAATATTTCGGCGTGTGCGGTGGCCGGAAAAATCTGCAGGACGCAGCCACGGCCGGAATTGACCCCGGCGGAGCTAAAGCTCGGGAACCCCTCGGTCAGTGTCTCAGCGAGCGAACGATGCCTCACAGATTCTTTGGCAGATTGCTTCACAAACAACTTCCCGGTCTATTCGGTCGCTTCTGGCAGGTACGGATCGACAATGCTGTCAGGCGACGACGCAGCGGCGTTCCGTTCCGGACGACGAAGTTCCCAATGGCAGTTCCCGTTCCGGCCCGTCCGAGTACAGCACGAGCGTCACTTCATTTCCGGTGCAGTTAAAAAAGATCTCATCGGCAAATGCACGCATGAGCATCAACCCACGTCCACTGGCAAACATCTCCTCCGGATCATTACTGCGATCCATCACGGCCTGAACATCAAAGCCCTTGCCGGAATCCTGAATTGTCAGCCACAGGCCAAACGCACTGACCAGCTCTGTTACCTGCACTGACCGTTGGCACCAGGGTGAAAGCATTTCGCGCTCGGCCGCCAATTCTACGAATCTGGATGACCCGTCTTCCTTCAGTTTAGAACTGATCTCCAGATTCCCGTGATAGAACGCATTGTTCAGCGCCTCTTCCAGAGCCATGCAAAAATGATTCTCACGTGTCCCTGCAACGATGTGATATTCGGCCAAACTGCGCATCAACCGGTCGCGCAATTTCGGAATTAAGCGACAGGACATTGGCGATCGCAACTGTGCCAACCGCACATGCCGTGACAGGACAACGACTTCTTCAGTGAATGAACATTCATCTTCCATCGGCGAGATTTCCTCAGCCTCAAAGTCAAATCGTCATGAGTTACAGAAAAAACCACCTCGCACCAAGCCGCAGTGTTGACAAACTGACTTCACGACTGCAAATGCATACCAGATAAATCTTCACGTATGTTGCAGAAATTCTGAGAAAGAGTTTTGCCTTCAACTTCCCCTTCGTGACGAACACCCAAAGCCCCCGGTGAACGCATGACTCAGGATTATGGGCAATCCGGAATTCGCAGAGCACGTTCGTCTGCAAAGGTGATGCAAATCCTGAAAAGCGGGCACGATTCGAAATAAACTCGAAATCCACTGCAACGGACGCTGAGGAATCCGTATTCTCTCTTGTATATGACTGTCTGTAAATCGCGTTTTTCTGCTCTTGAACAACTGTTAACTCTATTCCAAACTTTCTGATAAACCCTCGAAATTTCAAAGTGCAACTCGTTCACCGGAATCCATAAAGTGTTATCTCTGCGATCAGGAATGGAATACTTTGCCAGAATTGTCGCCTGTGCGGTACTTCTGACGACATCATTCCCTCGCCAATCATTAAATCACCTGTAACATGAAGCATGTGGGCATAAATGCTCACCATCGAAACACTCAAGCTTTCCGATTCATACGCACAATCACCACAGTGAACACTCGGACAGTACTTCGCATCCGGTCGATTACGAGACGACAACGCACGATCATCTGCGCGAACGGGCGTTCATTTGCTCGTTGGGTGCTTGAAGCGGAGCGCAATGCACCATATTCGGAAAACACGCGAAACTAGTGGTCGCACAATCCAGGGCAGCGAAGCGTGGGGAGAGTTCTGAAAAATGTCGCGACACGAAGACCTGAAATTGCTGCACGAGTATACGCAAAGCCCAGGCCTCATTCGGCACATGCTGGCCGTTGAGGCTGCTTTGAGCGCGTACGCTGTGCATTTCGGTGAAGACGCTGACAAGTGGGGCACCGTCGGCCTCATGCATGACTTCGACTACGAACGCTGGCCCAATCCGCCAGACCATCCTCTGCAGGGCGCTGAAATCCTGAAACAACGAGGCTACCCGGAAGAGGTGATCTACGCGATCAAGTCGCACGCCGATTACCTCACAGATTGCCCTCGCATTTCACGCCTCGACAAGACCCTTTACGCCTGCGATGAACTCTGCGGCTTCATTGTCGCGTGTGCCCTGATGCGTCCCAGCCGCCTCGACGGCATGACAGCCGGCAGCGTCCGCAAGAAAATGAAACAACTCTCCTTCGCCGCCGCCGTCAACCGCGACGATATTACGCGCGGTGCTGCCGACCTGGGCGTCGATCTCAACGAACACATCGCCTTCGTCATCGCGGCCCTGCAGCCGATTGCCGCGGAACTGGATTTGGTTCCGGAGCCGGGAGTTTGAAAGACCCGGGCTACAACGACCCAGGAACCGTGTTGGCATTCACGCAGGAACGCATGTGGCAGAAAAATTGATGGCAGAAAAATGAATTGCAGAAAGACCTTAATTCGTGTTCTGTATTTTTATTTTTCTGCCCCACATTCTTCTGCCAGACTTGGCCTGATTTCCGTATTCAGACGCCTGAATGGCAACGGTGCCAGGATGAATGGCAACGGTGCAGAGGCAACGGTGCCAGACACTTGACAAAGGAAGATGTTTTGTCCGGTCACCTTTTGTGTCTGTGTGAAACGTCAAGCACACGGCCTATGTCTCTTCAGCATCAAACAGGCCAGTCGTAATGTTTCTTGCAGCATGCAATACACGCACAACCAGAATTCCATCAGCAGCCGGTTCGTAGAAGATGACGTAGTTCTTACGCTCTGCAATGCGGCGAAGATTGGCGGACAGCCATTCGACGCTCTGGCCAAGCCCGGGATTCATTGCGAGCAATCGGTAACTGTCCGTAAACTCGTCGATCAGTTCGTTGGCTGCTTCCGGATTGTGGTTCTCAATCGCAATGTAATTCCAGATGGCGTCGAGATCACGAACTGCGGTTTTGGTCTGAAGAATTTGTGGCATGGATTAGTGAGCGGAACGCCGAAGTCGGTCTAGTCCCCGACGTTTGATGTCATCAGCATCAAACGGAACGACGCCGCCGCGGGCGATATCGTCATATCCAATCTGAAGCTCGCGACGCAATTCGGCTTCCAGCAGTGACCGTATCTGTTCCTGCGAGACCACGAAATAAACTCGCTGAGTCTGTTCATCCTCAATGCGCACGGGATGATCAGGGCTCGCGGCGATGGCTTGTCGAAGTTCAGGGGTAAGTTGTGGTGTCATGCAGGAATGATACCATGTCTACCGGCCAAATTGCAAAATGAATCCTCGCAAAGCTTTGACAGCGCCGGGAACGTGGCTCTTACACGGGCGCAAACAAAGGTGTGCCTCCGAGTCGGAAATTTCCACGATAATGTTTGCGTCAGTCACCTACCTGATTTGGAAGCTTCAACCGCCGACTCAGGCGGCTCAACCGTGCCTGCGATGTAGTCGATGTGAGTATCGACCGCCAGAACGAGTTCCTTTGGACCTTTGACGAGGCGGCAAAGGTGGCCAGACACTTGACGCCTTTTAGTGGAATCGGTGCCTGGCACGTTTTGTGTGC
>CAZFDW010000191.1:0-4114 GCA_964517865.1 uncultured Chitinophaga sp. | reverse complement strand
CTGGCACGTTTTGTGTGCCCCCGGTGATTCGCAAGCGGAACTCTGGGATGGTCAGTCAGCCGCGATGGGAATCAGTGATTGCTAAACACATTTTCGCGTTCCAATGGCAGCTGAAAACCGTCAGAAATACGTGTCATGTACAGGCCTCGGCAAAGCCACCAGAACGTGGACATGGCTTTGGCCGTTCCGAGATCCTGTTCGAGTGTCCGGTAGTCTTCAGTGGTCAGCGTCCATGGAGCTTTGCTGAGTTTCCTGGCATATGCATAAGCTCGCTGTTCTTCCACCGGAAACGCGGCCCAGTCGTTGCTGGCCAAATGGCTGGTTCGTTCCGCGATTTCTCTCTTGTCAAGGCCGGCAACTTCCAGCAGCATTTCACAGTGCCCCATGCAGTAATTGCATTCGATCGTACGTGTCTGAATCCAGAAGAGGCTCTCTTCGAAGACCCGATCGCCCGGAAGTTCGGCCCACATCGTGCGTGTGGCGATCCTCCAGGGAATTTGCAGCTCGGCAGCGTAACCGTATGTCATCAGGCTCCACACAATCCGTGTGGGTCGGGTGGCCATGGTCGGCGGAAGTTTCCCCTTCACCTCATCCCATGAAGGAGTTCCGGCCCAGGGGCGGGAGGTTCCTTCGGTGCCGGCGCAGGTGCCGGCAATTCTTGATGCAGATCGTCCTCAGTGACTGAAGTCTCCTGAGCAACTGCCGGGCTCAACAACGTCAGTGCTCCCATCAGGGGAGCATGAAACGATCGAACCATTGTCATTTCTCCAAATGTCGGCCCGAACAGAAAACTCTGAGCATCGGCGACAGGCCGCAGTGTTGTTTTTGTTCAGAAATATCGTGCTGGATGTTATAGACAGGATTTCTGTGTGTCACGGCATCGAAGACGCTAGTCGACGATCTGCCGCGTGATCACTTTTCAATTGCAAGGCCTGCGGCTTCGGTGACTCGATCAAAATAGGCACAGCTTGCCACATGATTGATCGTCTGAACCACACTGCGAGGCCCGGCCAGCTCAAGCGCCAATGCGGCGTCCTCGTCGGTCAAAGCGATTGGTGACGCAGCGAGGTGCTTTGCAAACATGAACAAAGACTGATCGCCTTCACTGAACTCTTTCCAGTCACCATCAAGTGCAAAGATCTGGTCTTCTGATTGTCCCAGCGACTCCAGCTTCTTATACGCCTGGCCAACCGCGTACCACGCTCGATCCTGACGTGCGATGATCCAATTGAACTGCGCTTTCTGAAGTTCGGTCAGATCTCCCGTTTGCTTTTCGCGCGAAACCAGACTCGGCAATCGTCCGCGGCCTTCATTGGGGAAGTTGGCGAGCAGTCGGACCCAGTTGGATGCGGGAAAATCCTGCTCGGATTCTTTCAGCCACGCCGGTGCCACGACCTCGTCAACCAAAGGCAGCCGCGACGTTCGGGCGGACGCTTCGGCGAGCTTTGCTTTGACTTCATCGCGAGTTTCCATTTGCGGACGAGTGCTCAACCCCTGGCCGCTCGGCTTGCCCTGAAAAACTTCGAATGGTGCGACGATTGAGACCGCACTCTTGAATTTTTCGGATGTTGGAGTCGTAAATGAATCGGAGTGTTCGGCAGCCGGGGCCGATCCGGCGCCGCCTCGTCCTGTAAAAGTATTCCCGGATGACTGAGGAATGCCGCTGCCTTCCTTCCAGCGGTTGATGGCATTGTTACCGGATATCGACATGGTCATCTCCAGAATCTGCAGCGGCGTATAATGTTCTCCAATTCTGGCGATTTCTTCACTCGACAATCGATGAGGCTCATACGTCAGCAATCGAGCATAAGCAAACGCCGCTTGTTCGGCTTTGCTGTAGACAGACCAGTCCGCATCCAGCGCGGCGATGGCGTCGTCTTTCATCCCGGTGGCTGACAGTTTCCATTCCTGATGCCCAAGACAGTACTGACAATTGTTCGTGCGTGACACAATCCAGAACAGCATGGTTTTGAACTGATACGTGAGCGTCATATTCTCGTCAGCATTGCGGGTGAAATCTGTCCGAGGTGCCGGCGCGCCGCCGGGGGCCACCGCATTGCCCTGACCGCCGGTTTTTCGCGCACCGCCATCTTGACTGGTGCGAGGACGGCCAGCGCCAAAGACACTGCCTTCCTGTTGTGGAACATAGTGGTATCTCAGTCGACTTTCGTAGCTGCCAACACGTTCACCAAGTTCTTCCTTTTCCTTATCGGTCAGTTCCGGAAGTGGAATTCGATATGGACGTTTCTTCATGTCCTCAAGCAACTCTTTCATTTCTGTTCGAGTCGCTGGAATCGGGCGAGGAGTCTTTACCGGGGAATCTGCGTGACACACCGCTAGTGCCATGATGACCAACGACAGGCGGGAAATGGTTTTGGAGATCATGTGTGATCTTTCTGGATGAGAGAAGGATTGTGCGAGACCGCAGACAAACAAATCGGAATACTGGGACAGAAGTAACAATTCCACAAAAACAAGGTCAGCAACTCAATGACCGGCGACTACTGCGGGAAGATTGTGACCACAGGAGAGGTGCCAACGATGTAGGTCACCTCCGAGTCAGATTCGTCAAACTTCTGCTTTACGACAATGTGCAGGTTTGAGCCGTCGGAGGTCTCTTCGTTCGTCGCGATCTCGAAAGAGACCAGTTTCTCTCCCTGCTCCCAGGAACTGTCACCAACGACAATTTCCGGGTTTAGATCTTTTGGAGTCTTTCCGTCAACCCAGGCCTGCATCGCTTTCTGAACCGATGCGCGGGCAAGTTCCTGGTCCAGCGGATGACTCGGCATGTCCCCCTGTGAACAGCCCCACACGCTGAACACCAGCAAAACGACAACGATGCCACGAAGCGGCAAACGAGACGTCAACATATTTCAAATTCCATTTGATTAAGAAGAAAGCGGCGTCAGAAGAATCAAAGGCGAGCGGCAGGGCGTCAGCCCTCCGTGTCGATTAAAGAGATTAATTCGTTTCTCAGGAGCCTCTTCGGGTCCTCGGAGGGCTGACGCCCTGCCGCTCGCCGAAAGATGTGCGCACCGCACGCATCTTTCTCAGCGAGAGACGAACTCCGCAGGGCGTCTATGGAAATGACCGCAATTGAGTGGCAGAATTGTATCGGCAGCAATCACGTCGGACTAAAACTCGCCGAGGACTTCACCGCCATCAATACTGCCCATACTTCGCCATGTAATCACATCCAGGTTTTCCGAGATGAACCGGACGGAACCGTCACACAGCAGCAACTGAACCCCACCGGTGTGCTGGCTATTGGCAGTCGTTGCAATACGTCCCGGAGGAAACATGCACGAACGACCGTTGGGTGGCAGAATATGGTTGTACTGATTTGTGGAATGGTATTGCTGCAACCACGGACCACCGACATTAGAGTAACCTTGCTTACTCAGATCAGTCACATTCACGGCGTTGCACTGGTCTGTCGCTTCGACTGCGTTGTTGGGATAGGTTCCGGGCTGGAAAGTGTCGACCTTTGGCGTGGAGATTCCGTTGCTTCCGTCACCCGTCAGCTTCTCCGCCATGGCGGCGGAATTGCTCAAGCCGTCGGTAATGTCGTTGAAGCGAATCCTGCGGTTATGAAAGACCACACCATTGCAGGGTGGTTGACCCGTAGCGCCAGATGCGTACATCACAACGACATTGCCCGCGTTCCAGTAATAATTGTTGCGGCCTCCAATGGATGCTGGCAGTCTCGTGGGATCCGATGGGCAGCGAAATGCCGGAAGTTCTGTGTTTCGAGCCACTGTGTTGTTGACGTGGTTATAGGGAACATTGAAATCCACCAGAGCGTACAAGGCGGACTGCTCAATAAAAGGCAGCAAGCGGGCATGCGCTGAAACTGGAATCGAGGTGCCGTTCACATCGGCAATGGGAATACACGAATGCACGTCGTGATAGTTGTGAATTGCAAGGCCAAGTTGCTTCAGATTGTTCTTGCATTGAGTCCGGCGAGCAGCTTCGCGGGCTTGCTGCACGGCTGGCAGCAGCAACGCAATCAGGATCGCGATAATGGCGATCACGACGAGTAATTCGATGAGGGTGAAACCTCGGGACTTACGATTCAAACGGATCATGGGAAATACTTTCAAGAAAAAGAGAC
>CAZFDW010000190.1:0-11188 GCA_964517865.1 uncultured Chitinophaga sp. | reverse complement strand
AACGCATCACGCTCAAGTGCCTGCAGAAGTCACCCGATCGCCGCTATCAGTCGGCGCGCGAACTGATGGTCGATTTGAAGAACCTGCGGCGCGACATCGAGTCGGCGGAGAATCTCGGGCAGACGCAAGGCTGGTCCGGCCAGGCCGATCACTCCTGGGAAGGTCGAAGTCCGTCCGCCAGAACGCCAAATGCTGGTGGTGCGGCAGCGGCAGTTCTGGAGCCCAAAACCCTGGCCCAGAGCGACGTCGTCATCACGTACGCCAATCTGGACGACCAGCCTTTGATGGCCGGTCGCCAGGGCTGGATCTCACAGCTCCACGAGAACCTGCAGGTTCGCGTGGCACAGCTGTCGGGCAAGCAGGTCGGGGTCGTCAAGCATCCCGACAACGCGCTGTCCCCGGAAATCGAAGCCGAGGTACTAAAACAGGTGCCCAACGCCAAGACTGTGATCTCGGTTCTCTCGCCCCCCTTCGTCCAGTCCAACGGGTGCCACCGGGTCGTAGAGTCGTTTTGGAGGAGCGCGACCGATTCAGGACAATTCGAGATCCAGGATCGCTGCCGCCTGTTGAACATCGTGAAGACTCCCGTGGCAGTGGAAGATTTGCCGCCGGACCTGCGATCGGTGTACACCGGCCTGGTGCCCTACGAATTCTTTGAACGGGATCCGCAATCAGGCCGCCTCCGAGAATTTGACGTCGCCTTTGGCGACATCGCTCTGCAACGCTTTCACGAGCGGGTGTATGACGTGGCGTACGACGTCTCGCAAGTACTCAAGTACCTGGGCAATGCGGCTCACAAAGGCGAAAAAAGGACCGCCAATCCCAAGACCATCTTTCTGGCAGCCACCACGTCCGACCTGGAACCCCAGCGGGATCAACTGCGTCGCGAGCTGACCGAACTGGGACACGATGTTGTGCCGAAACAGGCTCTGCCGCTGGTCGCCAGCGAGTTAATCAAGGTGGTACAGAGTTGCCTTGAAAAAGCCGATATCGCCATTCATTTTGTGGGCGAGCACTTTGGCATGGTGCCGGAAGCCACTGAGTTGTCCGTCGTCGCCCTGCAAAACCAGGTGGCCGCGCGGCACTGCGAGAATTCCCGACTGAAACGACTCATCTGGATTCCCAAGGGGCTGAACACCAGGGACGAGCGTCAGGCTTCGTTCATTCGCCAACTGGAGACGGAACCGGGTTCGGTCACGGGAGCCGAGTTGATCGCCGACACGCTGGAAAACCTGAAGGTGCTGTTGCGGACGCGGTGGGAGCGTGAGCAGGCGGAAAGCGAGAAACCAGCTCGCGCTGTGGCAGTTGGCGGAGCACCTCGTGTGTATTTGATTTGCGATCAGCAGGATGAAGAGGCCGTCGAGCCGCTGGAAGACTACTTCTTCTCTCAGGGCATCGAAGTCAGTCTGCCGGCATTTGATGCAGACGAAGCGGACGTCCAGCAGATCCATATCCAGAATCTGCGTGACTGCGACGCAGCGTTGATCTATTTTGGGGCGGCGGGCATGCACTGGGTGGATTTCAAGATTCGCGACCTGCAGAAGGCCGCCGGTTACCGGGAATCCGTCCCCATCCCTGTCAGTGCTGTCTATCTCGCGCCGCCGCTGAATCGCCGCAAGGAACGCTTTAAGAGTTTGTCCACCGAAGTGCTCAAACAGGAGGGAGACACGTTTGATCCAGCGGTTCTGGAAGCGTTCGTGATGTCAGTGCGGCAGGCGAAGGAAGGATGAGGGCGGAAGGAGGAAGGAGGAAGGATGAAGGATGAGGGCGGAAGGAGGAGGGATGAGGGATGAAGGATGAAGGATGAAGGATGAAGGATGAAGGATGAAGGATGACGGATGAGGGCGGAAGGATGAGGGATGAGGGCGGAAGGATGAGGGCGGAAGGCGGAAGGCGGAAGGATAAGGGCGGAAGGATGAGGGATGAGGGAAAGCCTGTGGATTTGCGGATGCGGACGAAGCAGTTTGCGCTGAGGATAATTCGGTTGTACTCTGCATTGCCAAAGTCGATGGAAGCTCAGGTCATGGGAAAACAACTGTTACGTTCGGGCACTTCGGTCGGGGCCCATTATCGTGAAGCAACCCGCGCAAGGTCAGATGCTGAATTCATCAGCAAACTGGAAGGCGGGCTGCAGGAACTGGAAGAATCAGTCTATTGGATGGAACTGTTGGCAGAATCCGGAATTGTTGTTCCAGCGCGACTCAACGAACTCCAAAAGGAAGCTGACGAACTCACCGCGATTTTTATTACGTGCGTCAGGAAAACAAAACAGAAGAGCAGGATGAAGGATAAGGACTGAAGGCTGAAGTATTTCCCTTCATCCTTCATCCTTCCGCCTTCATCCTTCAGAGCAAAGCGACATGTCAATCATCCCTCAGCCTTCATCCTTCAGCCTTCCGGCCAATCCTTTTCCTGGACTGCGGCCGTTCCGCAGTGACGAACACCACCTGTTCTTCGGTCGCGAAGACCAGACGACCGCGCTCCTGCAACTGTTGCGAAGCAACCGATTCCTGGCCGTGGTCGGGACCTCGGGCAGCGGCAAGTCGTCGCTGGTCCGCGCGGGGATGATTGCTGAACTGCACGGCGGCACCATGACGCATGCCGGTTCGACCTGGGAAGTCATGATCCTGCGTCCCGGCGGCAGTCCGATCGAAAACCTTGCGCGGGCCATGGTCGAAGCGGATCTTTACGACGCAGCGGACTCCAGCACCTTGCCGCGTTTGCTGGCCACGCTCCGGCGAAGTCGCTTCGGCCTGGTCGAAGCGATGAAGCAGTCCGATGTGTTCGAACCTGGCACCAACCTGCTGGTCGTGGTCGACCAGTTCGAAGAGCTGTTCCGGTTCCGTCAGTTGGGCGTCGAATCGGAAGAAGCAGCAACGGCATTTGTGAATCTGCTGCTGACGGCCACCCAGCAGCCCGAGTGTCCGATTTACGTGGCGATCACGATGCGGTCGGACTATCTGGGCGATTGCAGCGAGATTCCCGGACTGGCCGAAGCGGTCAACGAAGGCGAATACCTGATCCCGCGTCTGATGCGAGATCAGAAACGGGATGCGATTGAAAAACCGATCGGCGTTGGCGGAGCAAAGATTTCGCCGTTGCTGGTGCAACGGTTACTCAACGATGTGGGCGACGATCCCGATCAATTGCCGGTATTGCAGCATGCCCTGATGCGGATGTGGGAAGTCTGGTCTGGCGGCCGTGATCACAGCCGGCCCATCGAATTCAGTGACTTTGAAGCAACCGGGGGACTGGCATCGGCACTGTCGAATCACGCCGATGAAATTTATGACTCGCTCCCCGATGCCTCGCACCGGACTGCCTGCGAAAAAATCTTCAAGACCCTGACCGAAAAGGGGGATGACAACCGAGGCATCCGTCGTCCAACGCGTTTGTCGAAGTTGCAGGCGATCGCAGGTGTCGATCGCGAATGTATCACCTCCGTGCTCGATGCCTTTCGCCATTCTGGCGTGACGTTTCTCATGCCCGGCATGGACGTTGAGCTGACCGATCGAACGGTGATCGACCTTTCCCACGAAAGCCTGATGCGGGGATGGCAGCGACTGCGCAGTTGGGTGGAAGAGGAAGCCCAATCGGCGCGGATCTTCCGGCGAGTTCTGGACACCGCCCGACTGTGGAACGACGGCAAGGCGGGTCTGTTTCGCGACCCCGATCTGCAGATCTCGCTCAGTTGGCGGGAAGAAGAACAGCCCAACGCCCAGTGGGCCGAGCAATACGGCGGCGATTTCGAAACCGCGATCGGCTTCCTGGAAACCAGCAACGCGGAAGTGGAAGCCGAGCGGCAGGCCAAAGAGGCCGCGCGGCAACGGGAACTGGCACAGGCTCAGGAATTGGCCGAAGCTCAGCAACTGCGACTGGACTTGCAGCAGCGTTCCGCACGCAAGTTACGAAAGCTGATCGCTGGCCTTGCCGTCGTCGCGCTGGTCGCTGGGTTGGCTTGCGTCGCCGCGCTGGTCGCAAACAAGAGGGCGAACGAGCAGACGCAACTTGCCTCTCAGGAAGCGGGCCGAGCCGAAAAGAGTGCCACGGAGGCCCAACAGGCGGCGAAAAAAACTGCGGAGGCACTGGCAACAGTCGAATCGCAAAACAAAGAGGTCGTCGCCAGTTTGGCTAAGGCCGAGACGGCTGGGAACGAAGCCCGTGAGGCCGCGAAGCAGGCTCGCGCGGCCGAGGAACAGGGCCGCAGGTTGCTCTATGCCACCGATATGCAACTGGCCCCGTTCATCTGGAATGACTCCCAGGCCACCGTTGCCCAGCTACGCAATCGGCTGGACGCTCACGACCCGGAGACGAACAAGAGCCTGGCCGGCAAAGACGATCTGCGCGGCTTTGAATGGCGGTACTACAAGCATCTTTTGGAAAACAGTTCCACTGTCTTAACCGCAGACGACATCAGCGATTTTGCCCTGCAAGACGACGGGTGGCTGGTCACATTGGATCAGCAATTGCGGATGAAACAGTGGGATCCCGGCACACACCTGGAGACGGCGTCAACGAATCTTAAACTGCTGGCCGAGGTTGTAAAAACGAAGGCGTTATCACCAGACGGGCGACGCCTGGCCTGGGCGAATGGCAAAACGGTCCAGGTGCTGGATACGAAGACAGGCCAGGAGTCATACCGTTTCGAATCGATCGGCGCCGCCACGAATCTGACCTTTTCACAAGATGGCCGCTTCCTGGTAACCCACGACAGGAGACGGGCCGAATGGTTCGACGCAACCAGCGGCGAGGCTATTTCCGACTACAATCAGGCTCTCGCTGATTTCGATATCGGGCGTCCGGGGCTCTCCTTGTCCGCGGATGGTTTGACTCTGGCCGTCTGGGGCCAGGGCAACACGGCCAATCAGATCTCCATTTTCCGCTTGGACCCGATCGCGAAGCAGGTGACGTATTCGGCCAACGCGTTGAATTTCGGTTCGATGAAGACCGCCGCGTTAAGCCCGGATGGCAAACTGCTGGCGGTCAGCTCGAATTTCACGGGAATGATTGCCGTTTACGATGCAGTAACGTGGCAGATGATTGCCGCGCATAGTTCGGCTCATGCAGCGGCCGTCTCGGCGATCACGTTCTCTCGGAACAGTGCGGATCTGGTGACCGCGGACGTCGCGGGCGTGATCAAGATCTGGGGCGATGCGCGCCAGCTGACATCGAACAGCGAACCGCAACATACGCTCAAAGGCCATACGGAAGCCGTCTCCAGGCTTACCTTGTCAACGACTGGAAATCAGCTTGTCAGTGTCAGCCAGGATGGCACCGTCCGGCTCTGGGCGCCGGAGCAATCGCTGTCTGCAACTCAGCGGTTCGAATCGAGTGGTGTCGACCCAGTCTACTTTGCGGACGGGCTGCTGATTGCCACGGCGGAATCCAACCGCGTGACAATCCGCGACGCCGCTTCCGGCCAGCGGTTGCGAAGCCTAGCGCAAGGCGGAATGATTCTCAGCCTTGCCATCTCGCCCGACAACCGCATGCTGGCGGTGGGACGGTATGCCACGACCGGCCCACTGCATCCAGCTCGTCCCTCCAACGTGTCGCTCTGGGAGATAGACTCCGGACGGCGAGTCGCCGAGTTCATCGGGATGGACGATCAATCGTTAGGAAATCATTTTGCGTATTGTGCAGTGGAGACGCTGGCGTTTTCGCCGGATGGAAAGTTTCTCGTCGCGGGCTTCGGAAGCCGAGAGGCGCATTTCACTAAAGCGAAAATCGACCTGAAAGTCTGGGAGATCGCGACGCGCTCAGAAGTTGCGCGGTTAGCCGGACATACCAACGCCGGTGTGTCGATCTGCTTTTCTCCCGATGGGACAAGGTTGGCGAGCGGCAGTCACGACGGCACGGCCCGAATCTGGAACACCGCGACCTGGCAGGCGGTTGGCGATCCTCTCACGGTGGGGGATCCCGAATTGCAGGAGAACTCTGTCGAAACGCTGGCCTTTTCGCCGGACGGTCGCACACTTGCCATGGGCACGATGGGAGGGAGTATCCTGCTTTGGGACGTGGCGACGAGAGACCGGGTTGCGTTGCCAAAGACACATGCCAATTCCGTCGGATGCGTCACGTTCTCCCCAGACGGTCGCACCTTGGCCTCGGGAAGTTCGGACGAGACGGTTCGGCTTTGGAACGTCGCGACCGGTCGCGAATTGATGGTCTTAAATTCCAAGAACCTCAAACTGGGGCAGCTCCGATCGCTCACCTTTTCACCCGACGGAACACAATTGCTCGCGGTGGGCCAGGATGAAGCGGTCGTTTGGTCAACGGCGCCTGCGGTTTGGGACAACCCGACATTGGCTGCGAAACAATTGAAACTGCTGCAGCATTCGCCAGCTGAATTTCGAAGTCGAGTTCACCTGTTGTCCGATATCCCTCGGTTGCACGAGGCGTTGGAAAAGCTTGACTCAAAAGATCGGTCAGTTCAGGCCGCGCTGGCCGCCACCCGCGCCAACTGGCATGCCCGGCACGGGCGTTGGACCGACGCCGTCCAGGAGTACGATCGACTGAATGAGCTCAGTCCCGACGCGGCGCAGGCTTGGCTGCGGACCCCCGGCCTCATCCGCGTGGCGACGGCGCTCTTTCACGGCAGGCGTCCGGCCGCGGCGGCTAGGTTGTTGACCGCGGACGCAGACCGTCGCATTCAGGACGGGTTGCCCCCGGTCGTTGAGAAGGTCGGATTCGGTTTCGCGTACGGGAAAACGGGCGACGCCATCCGAATTTCCCATCTGGCGCCCGGTTCGCCCGCCGTGCACAGCAAATTGCGCGTCGACGACATCCTGTTACAGGTCAACGACGTCGAAGTGACCCATGCGGATCTTCCCAGCATCAGCGACCTGCTCCAAGGGAACGCCGGCACCAGAGTCCGTCTGACCGTGAAGCATCTGGGAGAGGATCGGACAGAAATCATTGAACTGATCAAAGAACGGTATTCCGTTGATCCGGAAACGGGAGATCTGTGCCGTTCCCTGCTCGCCGTCATTGAGGAGGGGCTGGTCAAGGATCCTCATGACACCGAATTGCTTGAGCTCCGCGCCGCGCTCGCCGGGCAATGGTCTGGGTTCGCTGATCAAGTGCGCGACTTGACCCGCGTCATTGACAAACTCACCATCCAACCTTTGGAGCACGTGCAGGCCGATTTGCAGCGAGTGTATCGCCGCCGCGGCGATGCGTATTTCGGATTACAGCAGTGGCAAAACGCGGTGGACGACTTTACCCGCGTCGTCACGCCTCAAGCCAGCGATCCCGAGGTGCTCACCCGGAGAGCACAGGCTTTTGAATCGCTTCGCAACTGGCCGGCCGCTTCGACCGACTGGACGCAGGCGCTGGAAGCCAGCCCCGATGCCGGGCGGCTCCACGCCGAATTTACTGCACGGCTGACAAATGTCGGCCAATCCGAGTTGGCCGCAAGTCATCGCAAACAATTCCAGAAAATCTTCGAAGCCGAGCTCGAGAGATATCCAGAGAACTCGGCCTTGGCCGCGGAACTGGCCGACCAGTTACTGTTCGGCGCGGGAGACTGGACCTTGCTGACTCCGACGGAAGTGCAATCCGCCGGAGGAGCAACGCTGACGCGCCTCCCTGACGGCTCGATCCTCGCCAGCGGCAAGAATCCGTTGCGGGATGCCTACACCATGGTGGCCGAGACCACGGTGCGTCAGGTCCATGCCGTCCGACTGGAGGCCATGACTGACTGGTCGCTGCCAAACCAGGGACCGGGGCGTGACGCTGAACGTGATCGTGGAAACTTTGATATGGTCAGTTTTGCGATCACGGCCCACGTTCCCGAGGGTGAGCCAAAGCCGATCGAATTCAAACGCGTTATCGCCGACCATCACAGCTTCGAGCTGACCACCAATCACTGGAATATCAACGGAGGTGTTTCCAAACCACACGTTGCCGTCTATCTGCCCAGTCAGCCATTGGACTGCCAAAATGGAGCGCGACTGGAATTCCAGATGCATTTTTCCACGAACCCGGAGTGGCCCGGGCAGAATCTCGGTAGGTTCCGCCTCTCCGTTTCCAGTGACCCCGACGCGTTCGAAATCGAGCAGCAACACATCGCGGCCATGAAAATCACCGATCCCTGGGCCAGATTGGCGGCCGCCTATTACCTGCTCGACGACCAGTCGGCCATCGAACGTTTGATCCACCAACACCCCACCGCAGCGGGCGGCATTGGCGACCTGTTGGCGGCGAAGTTGGATTGGGAGCGAGCCATTGCCGAATACACCCGAGCCATCTCGTTGCAGACGACCGACGCCAGTCTCTTCGCCAAACGGGCTGAAGCCTATGAAAAGCTCGAACGCTGGGCACTCGCTGCCGCCGACTGGAGCCGTGCCGATGAACTCCTCACCGACAAAACGCGGCGGTTTCAAGGCCGTTTCAGTATTGTCCGCCGGGCGGAGCTGTACGATCGCCTGCGGCAATTTGACAACGCGCTGGCGGACTACAACCGCGCCGTCGAACTCCCGAATGCCGGTCTCGACCCGTTCCTGTGGCGCAAGGATCATTGGGCGAAACGGGGCCGGTGGACCGAGGCGGCTGACGATTACCGCCAGCTATGGAACAAACGCGACCCCGGCTCGTATGTCGAATGGTACTATTCGCGTGAGCGGGCGCTTCTCAACCTGATTTCAGGAGACCGCGAAGGTTATCGCCAGGCGGCAGCCGAACTGTTGACGGGAACAGAGAAATTGACGGACAGGGATTCGTCGACTTGGCTGGTTTACACGCTCGTGGCTTCCCCCGCTGCGATTTCCAGCGAAAATCTCACCCAACTGACCGCCGCCGCGGATCGTACTGATTCCTTCTGGAAGCCCAGGCTGAAAGGCGCGATTCACTTCCGCCGCGGAGAATTTCAACAGGCGGCCGATCTGCTGGACCAGCATGGCGGCCACCCCGCATTTGAATTCCTCGCGGCCATGACTCACGCACAGCTTGAGCACCCCGATCGAGCCCGGCAGTTGTTTCAACTGGCCGGTTCGTGGATTCAGCAAACGCGTGAAAAAGACCCCGGATGTGGCAGCGGCGTGCCGAAAAGCCACTGGTGGGGCGACTGGGCCATCCTCCTAAAGTTGCAGCGTGAAGCGGCGCGGAAGATCGACGGTCAGCCACTTGCTGATCTTGACGCCCGGATCACAACGGAGCCGAACAATGCCGCTCTCAGGCTGCAACTCGCTCACCGCCTGGCTGATCTTGGCCTGTTCGACGAAGCCCTCGCCGACCTGACGCAAATCGGCTCGACAGAAGCATCGACCGTGGACTTCTTCAGCGTGCGCGGTCGCGTTTTGGCCAGCCTGAATCTGGCCGACGAAGCGCTGCCCGATCTCAACCGGGCGATTGAGGGAGAAACCGGGGATGTGCTCGTTTACGCGGCTCGCGGCAAGGTCCTTAATGACCGCGGGCAGACAGATCCGGCCCGCGCCGACCTGGAGAAATCGCTGCAACTGAAGCCAAACCAGGAAGCGGCCGGCTGTCTGGCGGAACTCTTGCTGGCGCCCAGGGCCGACAACACGATTCTGCCGACGTCGGAGTCTGAAGGGTGCCCGTGGCAATTCACCACGACGCAACCACCTGACGACTGGATGCAAGAGCAATTTGACGATTCAACCTGGCAGGAAGGACTCGGTGGTTTTGGAGCGGGGAGCAGTGAAGGGTTTGTGAGGCGCAGCACCTGGACCACGAACGACATCTGGCTGCGGCGAACATTTGAGTGGCAACCAGGCTCAACGGAACATTCGCTGAGTCTGCGACTCATTCACGATGATGATGTTGAGGTTTACTTCAATGGCCAGCAGGTGGCAAATCTGCCTGGATGGACGCCAGAGTACATCACTCACTCGCTGGACGCCGCTGCCGTCGGAGCATTGCACGCCGGAACCAACACGATTTCCGTCCATTGCCATCAGTATTCCGGTGGACAGCACCTTGACTTGGGTCTTGATGTGATGCCGTATGAGCCTCGCAGGATGCAGCAACAAATCACAGCGATGAAACTCACCAATCCGTGGGCAAAGCTTGTAGCGGCGTACCACATCCTCGGCGACCAGCCGGCACTTGACAGACTGCTCGAGGCGCGGCCGGCCGCGGCGGCCGGAATCGGCGACTTGTATGCGGCGGACAAAAACTGGGAGAGGGCCGTTGCCGAATACACCAGGGCGATCGACGCACAGACCACGGACGCCGAAACCTTTGCCGCGCGGGCCCAGGCTTACGAAGAGCTTGAACAATGGGAACTCGCTGCCGCCGACTGGGGCCGCGCCGACTTCCATGCGGCCGACAAGACAGTGAGATTTGGAAACCCCTCGTATCCCGCACTGGAACATCGCTATTACATCCACGGTCGGCTCCAGCAATACGAGAAACAATTACTCGATTGCACCGAATTATTGAAACCGGAAAGACTCGGAAACGAAAAATGGATCTTCGTGAAACGCGGAGAGACTTATGATCGTTTGCGGCAATGGGACCAGGCACGGGCTGACTATGAGCAAGCGATCAAGGTCGCTTCAGCGGCGGAGCGCGAATTTTTTCTATCCTACATGGCCCGCCACCTCGCGACGCAAGGTCAATGGAAGCAGGCAGCAGAAGTCATGCGGCAGGCTGACGAGCGACCCACGGATTTGCTCCAGGAATGGTGGGCTCTGCGTGATGCGGCTTTGATCTATGCGATGGCCGGAGACGTGGAGCACTACCGCCAGGCTGCCACGGAATGCTCGAGCAAGTACTCCACCGGAAATCTGAACGCGGGTGATCATGGGTGGATCGTCCTCACGATGTTGCAGTACCCGGACATGATCTCGAACGAGAACCGCTCCCGACTGCTGGAAATAGCGGGAAGGAGCGACGCGAACTTTCAACCGAGGCTCACCGCCGCGATTCACTTTCGCAGTGGTGACTATCAGCAAGCGGCCGAGTTGTTCGACGCCAACTCCGGCGGCATGGAATTCCTGTTCCTGGCGGCGATGACCCATGAACAACTGGGAAATCAGGTTCGCGCCCGGCAACTGCTCGAAGAGGGGCACAGCTGGATCCAGGACCAACGCGAGAGAGACCCGGGAGCCAGCGTTCCCCGGCCCCATGACTGGCGAACCTGGGCGGCCATTTTGAGATTACAGCGCGAGGCAACTCTCAAGCTGGCTGGCCCACCGCTTGCCGACCTCGATGCCCGGCTGAAAAC
>CAZFDW010000189.1:0-11206 GCA_964517865.1 uncultured Chitinophaga sp. | reverse complement strand
GGGGCGTTGCCCACGCGGTTAAACAAATGTGCCATTCTCAACCGCGTTCGGTATAGCGGGTTCGCAGTTCAAGTTCTCGCGGTGTGGCGAATCGCGCCTGGAACTCAGCGAATTGTTGCCGAATCTCGCCACCGTCGCCGACCGCCTCGCCGTCATTCGGTCGATGTACACCGAGCCGATCAATCATGACCCGGCGGTGACGTTTCTGCAGACCGGCCGCATTCACGCGGGGTTTGAGTTGTGCCTGTCGCGTCCGCCGGATGCTGACGAATTGCTCGTGATGCGGGAACTCATCGAAGCCCAGCGCGGCGCTGGAGCGTCGGATGAAGCCATCTGGCACGGCGTGGCACGGACGCTGCTGAACCTCGATGAACTGATCACAAGGGAGTAGTATACTACTAATGTGGAAAATCTGCGCAGGACGCGAAAAATTATTAGCACGTTTATTACATTACAGCACGTTTATTACACGGTAAACGATGTCTGGCTCGACTCAACCGTTTGATGTCTGAGGCACCCATTCCGGGAGCCGCTCTTTCAGCAGGCGCACAAAGTTGTGGTACTCCTCGTCGCTGGAACCGATATAGGGAGGCAGCAGTCGCAAGGGCATGTCGGGTACATACATCTTCTCGAACAGCTTGTCGTAACTGCCGTCGATGCGACTATCGGGGATCGCTTCAAACAGGGTCTGTAACACAATGTCCACTTCACGCTGAATGGAGACCATCGTGGTCACGTCGCGGCGCTGGCCAGCTTCAAACAATGCCTGGATCTTCGGCCAGTTCATGATGAACGAAACCAGAATCCCGCACTCTCCGAACAGCGATCCGTAGACATAGCCGGCTTCCGAAAGAAAGTGCTGCAACTGGGAAGCATCCTCAAGCAGGCTCCGCAGGTGTGATTGCGAGTCGCCGCAATTTTTTGTCGCCACGAGGTTCGGGTGTTCCGCTGCGAGTCGTCCGTACTCCTTACCCGTGACCATTCGCTTCGTTCGCGGAAGGTTGTAGTGCATGAATTGACAGTCGGGAAATCCGCAGCAGACATGTTTGAAGAAGCTGAACAACTCCGTTTCGCTGAGTGCCGCCCAACAGGGGAGCGAGATCTGGAACCGGAGCACGCCGAGGTCACGTCCCCGCTTGATACGTTCCATGATCGTGCCGAGGGACAGATCGATGACGCCGACCATCGGCTCGGCTTTTCCCCCGCGCATCTCGTCGGCAAAAGCGGTCACGATTTCCTCGTACTGGCGATCCGTGACAGCGTAGCCTTCTCCTGCGGTGCCAAAGACATAGAGGAGTTTTGTCTCCTGCAGAGAGTGTTGCACGTTCTGCCTAAAAATGCGTTCGGCGAAGCAACCGCTCTCATCCCACGGAATGCAGCAGGTCGCCATGATGCCACCGGGAAAGCGTTTGTTCGACATAGGGGGCTCGTGAGTGGTGAGTGGTGAGTGGGCAGAGGGCAGAGGGCAGAGGACGAAAGAATTTTCAGTCGGGTCGGGGGGAGGCAGTTTGGGGCTGCTTTGGCAGACGGGACTGAACGAGGATCAGTGCTCCGACCAGGATGCCAATGGCCACCACAAAACTTGCTCGCAGGCCGAAGCGATCGGACACCAGTCCAAAAGCAATCGGCATCACGCCGATTGTAACAGTCACCAGAGTGGTGTAGGCCGTGTTCTCTCGCATCCGTTCCGGTGTAGAGCAACTGACAATGTAGTTCAGATAGTAGACATAGAAGAGTTCGCCCCCACCGAGAAGTCCAAAGCCGAGCAAATACCATTTGCCCGGCACAAACAGAGCCCAGGCGATCCCTGCGATGCAGATCGACGTTGTCGCGATCAGGGAGGCTCTGGCATGTATCCTCGTCACCAGCCAACCCAATCCGAAGCCCATGACGCACTTGAATCCGAATCGCAGCGCGAGCTGAATTCCCGCGTATTTTTCGGGAGCTTCACCCAGCGTTTCGCGAGCATACAGCGACATGTTGTTCATGATCATCGTGCCGCTATAGGTCAGCAGGAATCCGATGGCTGCAGTGACGATCAAAGGATTCAGGAAGTAAGACCGAAGCCCGCGCAAGATATCTTTCCATTGCGCCCCGGACTCGGGTGCAGACGCAGATTCAGACACCGGAGGCACCTGAGCCAACTGAACCAGGACAGCAGACAACCACATCGTCGGACAGGTCACTCCGAAGAGGACCACATAACTCCACGGTTGCGGAATCGGTGTCACTTTCAGCATCCCAAGGAAATCGCCTTTAAGGATTAACTGCGAAGCGCATGATCCGAGCACGGCAAAGATCGGCCCGATGCCGAAGGTCCAGCCGAGCGTGAGTCCTCGCATCCTCGGAGTCATCCCGCGCCCGATCAGTTCCCAGAGACACATCGTCTGAACTCCCCCGGTAATCCCGATGATGCCAGGATGAATGATCATGACGGGAATCCAGAATGACTTTGGTGCAAACGCAAAGACCAGCGCCGCGAGCACCCCCGCTGCCCCCTTCACAATCAATGCCCAGGTCAGCATGGGACGCAGCAGCTTTGGCGATGGCCAGAACCATGCGATCAGCAACGGCAACGGAGTCACCCACAAGTAGACCGCCTCTGGCAGATTGGCCACCGTATCACTGGCCTTGAGCGATTCAAGAATCGTCGCGTGCAGTACACCCACGTAAGTCACCGGCGCAATCAGATACGTCAGTGATGTCGCAATCATGAACACCAGCCCGTTGCGGAACTGCGCCGATTCCGGAACGGACGATTCAACTGGGTCGCTCATGATTTGCTTTCTGGATGAAGTTCATCGATTCCATCGAATCTCCGGGTCAATCGGATACATCCTGCGGCCGAGGCGTGTGTAAGGCAGTTTACGAAAATCATGCGACAGCGTGCTGGCCGTATCGACATTGAAGATCGAACCGGCGATGGGGGCGAATCCGGAACGGAAGTGTCCCGTTGATTTGACTGCCAGGTATCGCATCTGGCGACAATCGAGGCCAAGGCTGCCGCAGAAAGCCAGATCGACCGGTTGATGACGGCCGCTGATCACGACGACATGCACGCCGTCCTGCTCCAGCCATGCCGATGGACCCATTTCGCCGACCACCCTGGCCCACATCGGACCATCGTATGTGAATCGCCCGTGCGACGACCATCACATTCGCGGCCTGCTCCATGACGGGTGAAATGTTGCAGTGCAGATCATGCACGGCCATCACGGGAATCTTCGGCCCAACCAGTTTGCGGACACGGGACAGGACCTCTCCGTCAGCATCATCCATGCCCTCTGCAGCAAACGCTCCATGCAGACTGAGCAAAACGCCATCGACGGGAAGTGCCTTTCGCAACCGGTCCAGCAAGTCCTCAATGACACTTTCCAGACTCTCCCGTGTGACGGGCGGGCTGGTGTTCGCATCGATCCATAAGAGCGGAACGATTTCATGCCCGGTCTCTCGGACGCCGCGCACCAACCCATCGACAATCGTGTTGGCATCTCCCAGTGAGCGGAGTTCGTCCCCGAACTTCATCGTGCGAGCAACGGAAACCAGCGTGGTCGCGTCCGCAGTGCGCGGCGGGGCTGCAAATCCACAGGTCTCGTGTTCAATCCCGCCTACGGCGATACGCATTGTTAATGATCTCTCTCTCTCTTCAGGCATGGAACTTGGACTCAGTTCGAACGACCTGTTTACCGCCCAGCCGCAGGCGCCGGCATATCGCACCCTTACCAGCGACTTTTGAAGTTGCGCTATTTCAGGCCCGGAGGGCCGACATTTCCCATGCCGGTGGCGTGAGCCACCGCTTTGCAAGTGTCAATCGCCAAAGGCCTGAAGGGCCGGCACACATCGCACTGGCCACGCACCAATGCCCTCGCGCGTCACATGCGGCATAGTACATGCGATACCGGCCCGGTGCGATCTGGATGAGGGGCATATCTTCCGCATGGACGGCGTCGATTCCCTCACGCTAGTACCCCCCTCCTTCCAGCACCAATTCCATCGACCCCCAGTTCAGTCCATCCATAGAGTGCGACACGAAAATGCGTGAGCGAAATCCCGACATGTCCGCGGCAATCGAGGCAGCAGCGAAGTCGGCACTGCGTCCGTTGGCAATGGCCTCGACGTCATGGCTGGGATGGACCGGGACCGCAGCCCCGGGAGCGGGAACCTGCCAGGCAGAAAGAAACATCGTCCACGGATCGCCCGCATTCAATGGGGCGATCACCTCACCGGTGGTGATCCCGGCGGAGTCGTAGTCAGACTGCATAAAGCCGCATGCCAAACGTGGCCGGCGCGGTCCACGTCTTTCCCTCATCGGACGACCAATTGATGTCGCCCTCGGGCCGCGCCATCATGACCAAGCGCCCATCCGGCAACTGCGTCGCATTGGCTTCGTCGAGGTTGTGGTCAGCTTTGAGCATCGACAGCAGCTTCCAGGTCGCACCCCGATCCTGGCTGATGAAAAATGCGGGATGGCGGTCGTCATCCGGCGTGTCGCGCATGACTTTCGGCCTGGACCAGGTCTTGCCTTCGTCCGTTGACCGCACGATCATCGCGACGCCACCCGTCGGCGCGATGATGTCCCTGGGTAGCCCCATTTTCTGATACTCCGCTATGGTGCCCGATGAAAAACGGAGCGGCGTCGGCGCGGAAGCGTGCCAGTAGCCCGCGCTGAATCCGAGCACCCAGTCGCCATTGCGAAGCCGGATGGGCGACACCCAGCCGACGAAACCGCCGTAGCCCGGATATGGATCAGGCTGGTTGACTCCGGGGCCGAGAACCGTCGTCAGAACGTCCTCGGGTTTCAACTGAGATTCGCCACCTTCCACCACTCAGGCACTTTTTTGCAATCTTCTCATCATTTTCGGACCAAAAGACCGTCACGAAAGGTGCACCGGATTCGACAAGTCGATGAGCGGCAATACAGTTCCGCCTTACACAAATCCTGTCGCTGTGTATTCGGAAATGTCATTCCGCAGCCTCATCTCCTTCTACGGTCACCGACCGATCTTCAGCAGCCTCGCTGCTGGCATCCAAAGTCGCACGAATCTGAACTCGAATCATCGCACGCGCTCGTTCCACATCGCGTTCGCGAATGGCTTCAAGCAACTCGCGATGCTCCCAACAAATGCGCTCGGACGAAGCCGAGGACGGCTCTGAACGTGGCATTGTCTGGAAGAACTGCACCAGAACCTGCTGCATGCCGGCGATCAGTCGCGAGCCGGTCATCTCGAGAATCAATGAGTGAAATTTCACGTCCAGCTCGACCGTGCGAGACGACTGCATGTCTTCCTGAACCGCTTGCTCCAGCTCCTCCTCGATCTTTCCGAGCCGTTCGATCTGCTCATCAGTGGCCGCACGAATCGCCAGTTCAATGGACCCGACTTCGAGCGCGTAACGAAGCTGAGCGAGATCCCGCCAATCGTCGGGTGACGTCATCAGCGAAGGCAAACTGTTCTGAAAGAGCCGCAGCGGGTCAGGACAGCGAACGATCAGCCCCTTCCGCTTGCGTCCTTCGAGAATCCCCAGCGCCTGCAAACGACTGACCGCCTCGCGCGTGACGGTCCGCGACGTACCGTATTCCGCAGCGAGCTGAGCCTCGGTCATAAAGAACGAGCCGTCGGCCAACTGCTCCGTCTGAATTCGCTGGCGAATCTTTCGAGCGAGTTCTCTGACTTGAGTCGCCGGACGAGAATTACGGGAATCCCAAAGCAAAGTACGCATTTAATCTTGTCTCCCCGTCGCAAATTCTAGCTCCATGAAGTTCGTCATGTCAATAAACAGGATTTAATCCCCGGAAAGAAGTTCTACTATTTTTGGGGATCATGTCAGCCGGGCGAAGCCCGTGTGGCGAACCGGAACGCCGATCGTCTGAAGTCGTTGCAGCACGTCGCCCTCGGCCGCGTTCAGAGACGACATCGAGCCGTACAGAATCCACCGCCGATCCTCGCGCGAGAACAACGTGATCAGCGGTCGCACGTCGGTCACCGCCGAGACGTCGTACCAGATGTTTGGCATGTCACCAGGCGATTCATACGTGACTGCGGGTCCCGGCTGACCTCCTCAATGCACCAGCGATTGTGAGCCGTCACGTCGATCCCCGGCGCCGGAGTGCCCAGCACGAGAAAATGGGCCTCGCGACCTGGATACAACCGCGCCGCCCACTGCTGCAACGTCGGGAAATCCGCAAGACCTCACGAGCTAAGAGCCGACGGGACTGAAGTTTTCAAATGTTCGGGATGAAACATGTGAATATGCGCGTCGAACACGCGATCCGGAACGAAGTCCTGCAGTTCCTCATCCCAAATCTGCTGATCGTGCGGTGAGAAATCGTTGATGGAGACGGGCATGTTGAGTTCCGTGAGAGGGTTTGTCTGATGTTTGTAGTTCCGCCTTCAGGTGGGTTCGAGGCGGCCAAAGTCAGCGAATTCCGGCTAAAGCCGGGACTACGAACGCTGCTGTGCGAACACTGGTCTCGACGACCGATGCTCCGACTTCAGCCAGCGCGCGGCACATCGCCGAACCAAGATCCCCGCAACCGCCCGTAACCAATGCGACTCGGCCGCTCAGATCGAAGAGCTGTTGGATCGTCGGCTCGTGTAAATTCGATGAGTGATTCATGACGGGTATCCTCCCACGGATTGCCAACTTCGAGATCCAACGCTGGCCAGAGCGGCCAGGTTGACTCGCAAGGTCTGCACGCCTTCGTCCAGGGTGCAAAGCGGTTTCGTGACACCTTCAACCGCATCGAGAAAGCGACTGGCCTGAGTGACAAACGCGGCATCGCGAGGCAGCGGTTCATGCGGCTCGTCGTGCCACGCTTCATCCGGTCGCAACATCCAGCGCCAACGATGTGCATGCGATTCCCAGCGAACCGTGCCCTGTTCGCAGATGACGGTCAGTGTGACTTCATTCGGAGCCTGATGTTGATTTAGGCTGTAGCTGCCGAGTACCCCGCCCTGCCCCCGTTGTCGATCAGAACTTCCGGCCGCCATGTCTTGCCCCCGTCGTCGCTGAACGCAACAGAGCCTTGCGACTTCCTGCCGTCTTCCCTGTACAGCCCGTCGTACAGAGTCTGGGCTGCAGACCTGTTCTGACCTTCATCGCTCGACAATCCAAACTCGCATGCTGATCTCCTCGGTTGGGTGCTGTGCAAAGGTTGTTGGGCCTGGAAATCACTTGACGAACTGCAATGCGAACAGATCTGCATCTTTCAGGCGGAATCGCAGTCGGATCGACTTGCCGGCCAGCGAACTGACGTCGGAACCGTTCTTCCACGAAACCACGCAGGCCAGGTCGTCCGTGTTGAGTTCGCGGCATTCCGCAAGCGCGAAACCGGGAATCGGCTGTCCGGCCGCGTCCTGGATTTCCACGAACACGCCACCTGCGGCGCTGGAGGCCATGTTCAAAGTGAGCTGGTGGCCCTCGAATGTCACTTGTTTGGTGATGAGTTCGCCGGGCTGATACCCTGCATGCACGGAAACGAAACCGTCGGTGCGGAGCGTCAGTCGCTCAAGATAATGCGTCGGCTGTCCGTAATGTCGCTGCACGTACATCGACATTTCGTTTGGACCCGTGGCAACGATTCCGCGGGCTGGATAGTTTGATCGTGCAGTCCAGTTCTGCAGTTCCGCACCGGGCCGGACGAGTGACTCGAGAAAGGTACGATCGTAGCGATTGCCGCCGCGACTGGTCAGCAGCACTGCGTCGGACGATTCCAACTTCAATCCGCCGTAGTTCACGGGGGCGTCAAGCTGCAGGGCATCGACCTGCGCGTCGGTCAGCGAACGGCGATCGGGCCAGAACCGAGCCGCTGTGCCGATGTAGATATGCGGCGCGCGAAAATAGGCCACCGTTTGATTGGTGTACAGGTGCTCGTTGGGCGCATCGCCGAAGGTCATATCGACCGCCGGCGTCCAGGTAAGGAAATCGGTGGAGGTCGTTCGCGTGATCCAGCGTACGCCATTCCTGAATGTACGGAAGTAACAGACATAGCACTGTTCGTGGTCCGACCAGAGTACATTATTCTGCGAATCGAACGCACCACCGGTGATGATCGGCTTGTCCTGCAGCTTGCGGAAACGGATGCCGTCTTCGGAAACGTAACCGATCAGCCCGGACGCGCTACTGCCCCCCACGGCCTTGAAGCGTTCCGCCTTCGGCACGCCGGGGCGAGTATCAAGGAACGGCGCGAAATTGTGTGTTACATGGCCGACATCAGCGAGAATGGCATTGTTGTCCTTGTTGCCCCCAAAAGAGACCAGACCAAGTTTAGGCCGCGTGAATGTGATTCCATCCCGACTTTCTGCGTAACACGTCACTTCTTGCGCGCGAGGGTCGGTGTCTCCGTAACCTGTTAACGGGCGGCCGCGATAGTAAAGGCGGAAAAGTTCGCCATCCTGAATGACGGTGACATACCCGCTGACCTGACCTTCCCATGGCTGATCGAATTTCAGAACGATGCCCGCCGGCTGTGGGTGCTGAAGCTCCAGGGAAACGCCATCGAGCTTTTCAATGAGGAAACGATCGACGAACAACTCGCGGCGAGTACCAATGGCAATCGGTTCATCGGCAGCCAAAGCAGGAGCCACCGCACTTGTCAGGATGACTCCTGTAAAGGCAGCCAACAGATGGTTTCGAATCATGATTCAATGTCCCTTGTCTTACAGCAAGATCGGTTTTGTCTGGTGTCGGTTGTCCGGCGCTTGCGAGCCCCGACTCAATATAATACTATTTTATATGGTCTTCAAGAGACTGCGGTCACTGGTCATTCGAGGATGCAACGTCGTGGAGATTTTTGATTGGCTGGTCCTGGCCGCATACGCCCTGCTGATGCTGGGTGTCGGTGCGTTTTATTCGCGGCAGAACAAGACGGCGGACGACTATCTGCTCGGTGGGCGGAGAATGTCACCGATCGCGCTGGGGTTGTCGCTATTCGCAACACTCGTCAGCACGTTATCGTATCTCGGTAATCCGGGTGAAATGATTGCGTACGGTCCGATGATGGCGACGCAGTCGTTAGCGCATCCCTTGATCTGCGTAATTGTCGGCTCTAGTCTGATTCCGCTGCTCATGCGTCAGCCGGTGACGAGGAACCAAGCTGGGGCTTCGATCCCAAGCCTCGCGTGTCTTTCGGAATACTGATGGTCTCAACGACGCTGTGGTACGTCTGCACGAACGGCTCAGATCAGATGTCGATCCAGCGATTCCTTTCGACGCGCGATGCGTCGGCCGCTCGCAGGACATTGTTCGTTTCGCAGGTCACCGATGTGACGGTGATGATGTTGCTGGGGTTAACGGGCATCGCAGTTCTGGGCTTTTACCGAGTCCATTCGCCCGAACTCGCTGCTGGCCAGACCCTGCATTCGATGGGCGATCGACTCTTTCCCATGTTCATCATGGCGCAGATGCCGGCCGGGCTTTCAGGACTTGTGCTGGCTGCAATACTGTCCGCCGCATCGTCGAGTCTGTCGTCGGGCGTGAACTCGGCTTGTGCCGTGCTGGAGAAGGATTTTCTGTCGAGCCGGACGGGATCCTCATCTTCAGACGCTGAGACGGTGTCACGTCTCAAGTGGCTCACGTGGCTGGTAAGCACCAGTCCGGAAGTTCCTTCGTTTAACCGCGTGCCCAGCGGGCCGCGCTTCGCTGGCAATCGCGGGGCGTTGCCCACGCGGTTAAACGATATTATGCCAAACGACTTCTGCCGAGGTGCTTATCTTCCATCGCCATCGGGCTGAGCATCGGTGTGAATCGCAATGCCGGGATGACCCGGACGAGAGAGTGCGAAGACGCAACTGGTGCAGATCAGGTCATCCCCGAACAGGTTGCTCAGAAACTCGATCATGGCAGGCAACGCTATCAGATTCGTGCAGGTCTGTGAGATCCTGCTGATCGCACGGTCTGGCATCGGATGTGACCTGTTGATAGCCTTCCCGAGTGCTTGCGGCCCGGAGGAAAATATAATACCATTTTATTTGATGGGCCAGTGAACAGTGCCGTGAACCTCTCGAAAAACCACGTCTGGAGCCGTGGTGAGCGGACTGTGGGTTTGTCTCATCTAGGGAAATGTTTCATGAACTTCGAATCAGAAAAGCAACATTACGATCAGCATGGCTTCTTGATCGTCCGCCAGCTGCTGGGAGACAGCGACTTTGAAGAGCTGAAGCAGAACCTGGACCGTTACATTCGCGACGTGGTGCCCGGTCTTCCCGACGGCGACGCTTTTTATCAGGATCGTTCCCGCGCCGAGACGCTCAAGCAGATGCAGCGCATGGGCGGCGATCCATACTTTCGAGACTACGTTCATCATCCGAAGTGGAAAGCGCTGGCCGAGGCGATGATTGGCGAACCCGCGACAGTTGATCAACCGGAATGGTTCAACAAGCCCCCCGCGACACATCATGTGACTCCGCCGCATCAGGACAATTACTACTTCTGTCTGAAGCCGGCGAATGTGCTGACCATGTGGATGGCACTCGATCACGTGGATGCGGAGAACGGCTGCCTGCGCTACGTCGATGGGTCACATACACGTGGTTATCGCAAGCATGCCAAATCGCAGATCCTCGGATTTTCGCAGGGGATCAACGACTTCACCACGGATGATTTTAATCGCGAAGTGGCGGCGGTCATGCAGCCCGGCGATGTGGTCGTGCATCACGGCATGACGATTCACCGGGCGGATGCGAACCTGTCGCAGACGCGCCATCGACGTTCCTTCGCGATGGTGTTTACGGGCGTCTCGTGTCAGCGTGATGAAGAAGCCTTCGCTCGATACTCTGAATCGGCACGGGAACAGCATAGCGCGATGGGTTTGAAGACCTGAGGTGCGACGGCAATGATTGATCTTTCGAAATGTTCGGCGGCCTCTCCGCTGGTGCATACGGTCGATGTGGACCCCGGAATTCTGTGGTCAACGGAAGCGGACGTCGCGATCGACGCACCGCCTGATTCCGACGCCAATCCTCGTCCCGATGCCACGTGGCCCCGCGAAGATCTTCGCACCGGACTGTGCGGTGTTGTTTCACCGCGAGTGTTAGCACTGCCCGGCGGTGGATTCCGCATGTACTATTCGCAGATGCTTCCCCGTCCCGGCTTTCCGGCTGGAGCCAACGACTACGATAACGCTTCAACCCGCATTCTAAGCGCAGTTTCTGGGGACGGTAAGACCTGGGTTCCGGAACCGGGCGTCAGGCTTTCGCCGCAGGAAGGC
>CAZFDW010000188.1:8070-11207 GCA_964517865.1 uncultured Chitinophaga sp. | reverse complement strand
CAGCCTTCGTCGCTTCGATGGCCACGCCTGAATCGCACTGATTTCGTTTCATCACCACGGATTTCACGAGGTAGCCCGCAGCATCTTCAAACACCAGAACCTGACTCATCTGCAACATGTTTCAAAAAGTAAGCGTAGCTAATCGCAGCGTCTGCGATTTTTGATGAGGCAGATTGTGCAGAGCCCTGCATCGTTCCGCGAAAAATGAACCTCGTCCACTGACCGCTGAATCAGGTATTGACCGTAACCACTTTCAGCTCGGCCAGTGAAATCGGGAGGTGAAACGGTTTCCGGACTGAATGCACAACCCGGATACGAAAACGTCACACACGCACGCATCTGTTCGATATTGAGTGTCAGTTCAATCAACCCATCGGGCTGCCCCCGCATACCGTGCAACATGATATTGCTGGCCACTTCGCTCACTGCCAATTCCAGCTGCGAGATCGCGGGAATATCTGATGATTCATTCCAGATCAGGCGGCAACTCGTTCGTGTGTAGTCCCGAAGATCAGAGATCAGACGCGGCTTGCCTGGAAAATGGCGTCGCAATTCCACCATGGGCTCAGCCCTTGTCGTCGCTGCTGTTGAATGTTGCAGAACGTATGGATTGAGTATACTCCCACGACGGAAGAATTCAAATCAGCACAGGCACGGCTTTAAAAAAGGGTGTAGGCACCAATCGCCAAATGGCCAGGGGTGCTCTGCACGATTGGTGCCTGACCCATTTAAAAGCGACATGGGCATGATGCGTTTCGCTTCATGCCCCCTGCAGGAATCGCAGATTCAAAAACTGGGAGAGAGTTCATGCAGATCGACAAAGTTCCAGCCGTCGTTCCGAATCATGGATTTCCAGACCATGACAGTCTGCGTGAATCAATCCTGCATCATGTGAATTATTCACTGGGGCTGAGTGCAGCAGGACTGACGCCTCGTGAGGCTTTTCGGGCTGTGTCGCTTGCGATCCGTGATCTTATGGTCGGACGGTCTTTGTCCACGGAGGCGACGTATCAAAGCGCCGACGCAAAGCGACTGTACTATTTGTCGCTCGAGTTCCTGATCGGTCGGTCATTGCGCAACAATGTTGTAAACCTTGGTCTGCTCAATACCTGCCGTGAAGTGCTGCTGGAACTCGGCGTGGACTTCTCGGACGTTGAAGAACATGAGACAGATGCGGCACTCGGGAACGGTGGGCTCGGTCGACTTGCTGCCTGTTTTCTGGATTCGCTGGCCACGCTGGGAATGCCGGGGTTTGGATACGGAATCAATTACGAATACGGTCTTTTTCGCCAGGAAATCCGGGACAATCAACAGGTAGAAAGGCCTGACAACTGGCGAACATATGACACGCCGTGGCAGATTCAGCGTCCGCAGGATGCGGTGCTGGTTTCGTTGTACGGCCATGTTGAACACGCCATGGATCGGCAGGGCCGATACAATCCGATGTGGCTCGACTGGAAGGTCGTGATCGGTGTTCCATGCGACATGCCTGTCGTCGGCTACGGAGGCAGGACGGTGAATTATCTGCGTCTGTACGCGGCCCGCGCGTCGCAGGAGTTCGACATGAATATCTTCAATGAGGGCGATTACCTGAATGCCGTGCAACTTAAAGTTCAGATGGAAACAATTTCCAAAGTCCTGTACCCCAGTGATTCCATCGCGGCTGGACGGGAATTGCGACTTGTGCAGGAATACTTTCTTGTCGCGTGCGCTGTGCGGGACATCGTTCGCAGTTACCAGCGAACTCATGCCGGCTTCGATCAGTTCGAAAACAAAGTCGCCATCCAGCTCAATGACACCCACCCGGCACTGACCGTGGCCGAACTGATGCGAATTCTGATCGACGAGAATGACCTTTCATGGGATCGCGCATGGGAAATCACGACCGCCACCTGCGCGTACACAAATCACACTTTAATGGCCGAGGCACTCGAACGCTGGCCAGTCGCATTACTGGAACGTGTACTGCCAAGGCATCTTCAGATCATCTATGAAATTAACGATCGGTTGCTCGCGGCGGTCGCACTCCGCTGGCCTCAGGACAGCGATCGGCTGAACCGGATGTCCATTATTGAAGAAGGATCACAGAAACAGGTCCGCATGGCACATCTGGCGATCGCCGGATGCCATTCCGTAAACGGCGTTGCAGGTGTTCATACGCGACTTGTGACAACTGAGCTGGTCCCGGACTTCCACCAGTTCTCTCCGGAGAAATTTAATAACAAGACCAACGGGGTCACTCCCAGACTCTGGCTGCTGACAGCCAATCCTCGCCTCGCAGCACTGGTCACCGAAGTGATCGGTGACGGTTGGATTACGAATCTCGACCGGCTCCGCGAACTGGAACCCCTGGCAGGAGACACGGCATTTCAAGAACGATTTCTGGCTGTCAAGCAATGGAATAAAGAACGTCTGGCACAGTGGATTCGACAGACAATCGGCGAATCGGTCGATCCTGAAACGTTATTCGATGTCCACGTCAAGCGGATTCATGAATACAAACGCCAACTCATGAATGTGCTGCACATTATTTACGAATACCTGTGTCTGGTTGACGACGGGGTGATTCCGAAACAGGCACGTACGTATCTGTTTTCCGGCAAAGCTGCACCCGGATACTATCTCGCCAAACAGATCATCCGGTTGATTCATGATGTCGCCCGGGTGATCAATCGTGATCCCCGCTGCCGAGGCCACCTGAGTGTCTGCTTTCTGCCGGACTATCGCGTGTCACTCGCACAGATCATCATTCCGGCGGCAGACCTGAGCGAACAGATCTCGACAGCCGGTATGGAAGCGTCCGGCACCAGCAACATGAAATTTGCGATGAACGGCGCTCTCACGATCGGGACTCTCGACGGGGCAAACATCGAGATTCGCGAAGAAGTCGGTGCAGATAACTTTTTTCTGTTCGGGCACACTGTTGAAGAAATCCGGAACATGCAACGAAGCGGACATCGTCCGTCCGAGATCTATGAGCGGAGTTCGGCAGTCCGACGAGTGATCGACTCGCTGCGGGACAATCGATTTTGTCCGCAATCCGAGGGCCGATACGGCTGGATTTGTGATCGATTACTGGCGGACGGTGAATCCTATTTTCATCTGGCCGATTTTGAGTCCTATCTGAAGGCTCACGA
>CAZFDW010000188.1:0-7970 GCA_964517865.1 uncultured Chitinophaga sp. | reverse complement strand
GCTCACACGCAACGCAACGCGATGTCCGGTGATACGCCACGAACGGTTTCGACGTGGCCGATGCGTGAAGGAAGTACGAAACGCAGTTCGCGGCCTTCGGTCTTCTTGTCCAACATCATGCAACGAACAATGTCGTCGTGACGATTCTTTAAATCGGACGGTACCTCGACGGGAAGATGCAGCGCGGACAGCAGGTCACGCTGGCGGCATGTGTCGTGGGAATTGATGCGGCCGAGAGATTCCGCAAGACGGCTGGCACAGATCATGCCGATGGAAACCGCTTCGCCATGCAGCAGAGTTCCGTAACCGGCGAGCGTTTCAAACGCATGGCCAAACGTGTGCCCGTAATTCAATACGGCACGCAGTCCCGTTGTTTCATATTCATCCTGACGCACGACATCGGCCTTGAGTTCACAACAGCGGGCGACCACATGCCGCAGCACATCTGGATTACGTGAATTCAAGCCAGCGATGTTCTGCTCCAGAAAGGCAAAAAACGTTTCATCCAGAATGACGCCGTACTTCACGACTTCCGCCAGCCCTGAACGATACTCGCGATCAGGCAGCGTCCTGAGCGTCGCGAGATCGATGATGACACCCAACGGCTGGTGAAAGGCACCGATCAGATTCTTCCCGCGCGGATGATTGATTCCCGTCTTGCCGCCGACGGAACTATCCACCATCGAAAGCAGAGTCGTCGGCACCTGCACGAACCGCAATCCGCGCGCATAGGTCGCTGCGACAAATCCAGCGAGATCACCCGTCACACCGCCTCCGACTGCCACGACCAGCACCTTGCGGTCTGCGGTCATATCGACGAGGTGATCGTACATCGCCTGAGTCTGTGCATACGACTTTGTCTGTTCGCCCGATGGCACAATGCCTGCACGGACTTCCGCACCGGCCGCCTCCAGACTGCGCTGCACGGCGGCACCATGTACTGCAAACACGGCGACATCGGCGATCAGCAGGACGCGGAGGCCTTTGGCGGTGTCCAGCTTCAGCCATCCGGCCAGGAGCGAACCGGCCTGCGATATGCCCCCTTCGTTGATCACGATGTCGTAACTTCGCGAACCGAGATTTACCGGAACGATACGTTCCCATGCAGAAAATGGTGCGGTCATGGAGGCTGACTAATAGAGAATGTCGTTTGGGATTTCAAAAAGGGGTCAGGAACCAATAGCCAAATGATAGTCCACAAGTTGATGTGTGAGAAAACCGGCGAGCGGCATGTGTCAGCTTGCCGGTACCAAAAACGAGGTACCGGAGGGCTCACGCCGCTCCGTTCACCGGACTCATTTCTGGCCGCCAGAAGTATAGAACCTTTACAGAATCAGCGAAACCGCTCACAGCGGTCCGCTTCACGGTTGAAAGGCTTCAGTGTCGTCTGTCAGATACTCACCGCAACTCAGACTGTCGCATTTGCGACGAAATTCCGGAAACCCATTTTATGCTCGCAAAGCGTATCATTCCCTGTCTCGACGTTCACGCAGGCCGAGTGGTCAAGGGGGTCAATTTTGTCAATCTCCAGGATGCCGGAGACCCCGTAGAAATCGCGCAGCGGTACGAACAGCAGGGTGCCGACGAACTTGTGTTTCTGGACATTACGGCCAGTCACGAACAGCGGGACATTATTCTGGACGTCGTCGCACGGACGTCGGAAGTTGTGTTTATGCCGCTTACGGTTGGCGGTGGAATTCGCACAGTGGACGATATTCGTCGATTGCTCAGCGCGGGATGCGATAAGGTATCGATCAATTCGACTGCCGTGACAAGGCCGGATTTCGTTCGCGAAGCGGCATTGAAGTTTGGCAGCCAGTGTATCGTCGTGAATATCGACCCGAAGCGAATTCAGCGGAACGGCAGGGAATTCTGGGACGTTCACATCAATGGCGGTCGACTCCCCACGGGACTCGAAGCCGTCGCCTGGGCACGCGAAGTGGAGCGTCTGGGTGCCGGTGAAATCGTGCTCACTTGTATGGACTCCGATGGTACGAAGGACGGCTACGACCTTGAAATCACTCGTGCCGTCGCTGACGCCGTTTCTATACCGGTCGTCGCAAGTGGCGGTGCCGGATCACCCGAGCACCTTTTCCAGGCCGTGACCCTCGGCGGCGCAAGTGCAGCTCTGGCAGCCAGCATTTTTCACTATGGTACGTACACGATCGACGAGACAAAACGCTACATGGCCGCCCGTGGTGTGCCCGTGCGTCTGTGATAAACGAGGAGTGATCACAGCCTGTGGCCTACAGACGCCATGGAACAGGAATACTTTTGACAGGCACGGAAACTGCTTTCTCTCACTCGTACCCGCCAGGCACACCTAAGTGGGACACCTTGTCACACATCTCGACGTCTGCACTGTGCGTTTTGCACGATATCAATGATTCATTGTAGTTCATCCGCTGGAGTGATTTTGTCATGGCATTTGACCCTCGCAAGCTCACAATGAAAGCTTCCGAAGCAATTCAGCGGGCTCAGGAGCTGGCTGAAAAGTTGCACCATCGGATTCTTCGACCGCTGCATTTGCTGAAGTCGCTGCTCGACGAAGAAGGCGGGCTGATGACGTCACTCCTGCAGAAGATGAGTGTCAAGATCCCGCAACTGCAGAAGATGGTTGACGGTGAACTCAGTCGGTTACCGCAGTCAACTTCGTCAACAGACGAAGGCATCAATGCGGGCCCCGAAGCCATGAAGGTACTCAACGCCGCGAAGAAGCAAGCGGACTCAATGGGGGACGAATACACGTCAACGGAGCATCTGCTGGTTGCGCTGACGCAGGTGGAAGATCAGGCGAAGCGGTTGTTGCAACTCAACGGTGTGGATGAACGAGACCTGTTGGAAGCGGTGAAGGGCATTCGAGGAGGACAAACAGTGCAGGATCAGAACCCGGAAGACAAGTTTCAGGCACTCGAAAAATACGGCAAGGACCTTGTTGTTCTCGCCCGCGAAGGGAAAGTGGATCCGGTGATCGGACGCGATACCGAAATTCGCCGAGTGATTCAGGTGCTTTCGCGACGACGCAAGAACAATCCCGTACTGATCGGCGAACCGGGCGTTGGCAAGACCGCGATCGTTGAAGGACTGGCCCATCGCATCGTGCTTGGCGATGTGCCGCAAAACCTGAAGAACAAACGCGTCTTCGCGCTCGATATGGGCGCGCTGGTTGCCGGAGCGAAATATCGTGGCGAGTTCGAAGATCGCCTCAAGGCCGTGCTGAAAGAAGTCCAGTCGTCAAATGGCGAGATCATCATGTTCATCGACGAACTGCATACCGTCATTGGTGCCGGTAATGCGGAAGGAGCGATGGATGCGGCCAATCTTCTCAAACCCGCGCTGGCTCGGGGTGATTTGCACTGCGTCGGGGCGACCACGCTGGATGAATACCGCAAGCATATCGAAAAAGACGCGGCACTCGAACGACGATTCCAGCCCGTAATGGTCCAGGAACCCAATGTTGAAGATACAATCTCAATTCTACGCGGCCTGAAAGACCGCTACGAAAGCCATCACGGCGTTCGTATTACGGACGACGCGATCATCGCGGCCGCGACACTGTCAGACCGATACATCAGCGACCGCTTTTTGCCTGACAAGGCCATTGACCTTGTGGACGAAGCTGGCAGCCGACTTCGCATGGAAATCGATTCGATGCCGGTCGAAATCGACGAGGCCACTCGTCAGTTGACGCGGATGCAGATCGAAGCTGCGGCTCTGGACAGAGAGACCAGTGAAGAGAGCCGCGAACGTCTGCAGGAGTTGAAGCGTCAGATTGCCGAGCGGGAAGAATCCACCAGCGTGTTGAAAGCCCGCTGGGAAACGGAAAAAGCAGCGATTTCCGGCATCAAGCCGCTGCGGGAAAACATCGAACGGCTGCGTACGGCGTTTCAGCAGGCCTTTTCAAGGGCTCAGCAAACCCTGCTCAACGAAGACTTCGTCGATGCTCAGAAAACCGAGCAGCAGCTCAAAGATGCTGAGAAGCAATTGAAGATAATGGAGCAGAAGTCCGCCGAACTCAATACCGACAAGGAAAATCGGCTGCTGCGGGAAGAAGTTACGGAGGAAGACATCGCCCGCGTGGTCAGTCTCTGGACGAATATTCCGGTGTCCCGCATGATGCAGGGTGAACGCGAGAAGCTGCTCCGGATGGAAGATGAAATTCACAAACGGATGATCAACCAGCACGAAGCAGTCGAGGCCGTTTCGAACGCGGTTCGTCGAGCCCGATCGGGCATGGGCGATCCGAACCGTCCGATTGGTTCGTTCATGTTCCTCGGCCCTACAGGCGTGGGAAAGACAGAACTGTGTAAGGCACTTGCCAACTTCATGTTCGATGATGAACGCAATATGGTTCGCATTGATATGAGCGAATTCATGGAGCGCCACAGTGTCGCCCGCCTCATCGGCGCGCCTCCGGGATATGTCGGTTACGAGGAAGGTGGTCGACTGACGGAAGCCGTGCGTCGAAATCCCTATTGTGTGATCCTGCTGGATGAAGTTGAAAAAGCTCATCGCGACGTGTTCAACATTCTGTTGCAGCTTCTGGACGACGGTCGGCTGACCGACAGCCAGGGGCGAACGGTGGACTTCACAAACACGATTGTCGTCATGACGTCCAACATTGGAAGTCAGGCGATTCAGGAACTGTCAGGTCAGGTCGATGAAAAGGAAATCCATAATCGAGTCATGGATGCTCTGCAGAAACACTTCCTGCCGGAGTTTCTGAATCGTGTGGACGAAGTGATCGTGTTTCATCCGCTGGGCCGCAGCGAAATCCGTGAGATCGTTGATCTCCAGTTGCAGCGTCTCAACAACCAGCTGGAAAAGAACGGCTACAAGCTGGAAGTCTCCAACGCGGCAAAACAACTGCTCGCCAATGAAGGCTACGATCCGGCCTACGGGGCACGCCCGTTAAAACGCGTTATCCAGCAGCGCCTGCAAAACGCACTGGCCAATGAACTGCTGGCAGGCACATACACCGCCGGAGATACGATCGAGATCGACGCCGCCCTGGATGGGTTCGTGTTTACTAAGAAGTAAGGCGCGGTCTGCGATCCTGCTTTCTTATTCAACCATCAACAGCCACGCCGCTGGATTTTCGATTGCAGCAACGACGGATTGCAGAAACTTCGCTGCCGGTGCACCGTCGATGGCGCGGTGATCGAACGTCAGGCTGAGTGTGATCATCGACCGAACTTCGATGCGATCATCGCCTCCCACCACCGCCTGTTTGCGAATCGCGCCCAGTCCCAGAATGGCGGTCTCCGGCAGGTTGATGATCGGTGTGAAGGCATCGATTCCGAAGCTGCCAAGATTTGTAATCGTAAACACTGCGTCCCGCATTTCCGGCCCCGACAATCGGCCCTCCCGCGCTTTGCGGATAATACGTGACGACTCGACAACGAGACTCTGCAGCGGCTCATTCAAAACATTACGCAGCACCGGGACGATCAGGCCTTCCGGTGTATCGACGGCAAGCCCGATATGAATTCCATTGTCGTCCGGCAATACGATCGTATCTCCGTCCCAGCGCCCAGCCAGTTGACGTTGGTGCTTCAGGCATCCCGCGACCAGTTTTGCAACAATATCGTGAAAGGCCGGGATCAGCGACTCGCCTGCGGCTTTGAATTGTTCCCGGAGGCTGACCAGATTGGTCGCGTCGGCCTGCGTTGTGAGTGTCACCGGAACGGATTGCCGATGACTCGCCGCCAGCCGCTCTGCAATAACTTTTCGACGACTGGTCATCTCCATTCGCTGCCCGCCGACGGCCGTGGGTTCGACCACTTGAGTCCCTGCAGCGTTCACAACGTCGCGTTCACGAATTCGCCCATGCCTCCCTGTTCCGCGCAGCCCGGTCAGGTCAATGCCCGCGCGTCTGGCTGCGCGCCGGGCTCGTGGAGTTGCGGTGATGTCAGCCGCTGCTGGCGGCGTGTTATCCGCCGCACGATGATCGACATTTTTTGCCGCAGCCGCACGCACATCGTCTTCCGTAATGCGGTCACGAGCACCTGTCCCCGTCACGCGTGACAGATCGACGCCCAGTGCTCGGGCAAGCCGACGAACTGACGGCGCACCGTTCGTAACGCTGCCTTTGGTGCCGCTGGTCACTTCATCTTCCACTGTTGTCGTCGCGATCAGATCCACTGCGCCGCCAGATTGGCTTTGCGACAGTGTTTCCCCTTCCGCAACCAGATACCCAATCACCACACCCACTTTGAGCAACGCGCCAGGTCGAGGACCATCAGCCGGTATACGCAGCACCCCATCATCCAGTGCTTCGATTTCCTGCAGCGCTTTTTCGCCCTCCAGTTCAAACAACGCATCGCCCCGCCGAATGATGTCTCCGTCTTTCTTCATCCAACCAGCGAAAGTACCCTCTTCCATCGACCAGCCAAGTCGGGGAATCGTGATTTCAAAAGACATAGTTTGACCCCTCAATGATCAACTCGAATGATATGTTTTCGCGAAGAGGATCCTGCCCCGGTTTTCCTGAAAGCTAAAGAGCGAAGGCTTGGAAAAGGGGTCAGGAACCAATAGCCAAATGGCCCGCAGGGTGCTGCGCACTATTGGTTCCTGACCCCTTTTCAAAGCCACTGACCCCTTTTCCAAGCCACCATCATCGCTCCCGTCGCCGATCGCGACCTTTGTTTATCGGGCGCACGGGGCGTTCGGTGGCCGCTCCGGAACTCGGCTTGCGCTTTGCCGGTTTCCGCGACACAATGCCTGATGCTTTGGGTTTCAGTCCGGGCTTGCCAGACGGCTGCGGACGTGACACGACGGGTTTGGCGGAGACACGTGTTCTGGTTGCCGGTGTTCTGGTTCTGGTGGCCGGAGTCGCAGATTCTGCTTCGATCGGCGATGAGCGTTTGCGATCTCCGCGAGTCTGTCCGGTGCGGTAGCCGAACTTCTGCTTGCTTTCTGCACGGTGAGCATCGGATTCCGAGGCTTCTCCATGAGCGATAAACTGTCGAAGTTGACGAATTTCAAACGATGACAATTCACGATGACGTCCTGGCGGCAGACTTCCCAGCTTCAGCGGTCCGAAGGCAATGCGTTCCAGCGCCAGCACTTTGTGTCCGACGCGTGCCATCAAGCGCCGGATTTCGCGGTTCTTTCCTTCCTGGAGTTCCAGTTCCAGAATCGTGCTGCGGCCACGGCGCTTGAAAACCCGCACACTGCGAAAACGGAAAAAACCCTCGGCAAAGTACATGCCTTCGCGAAGCTGATGCAGGATATCGGGTTGAGGAAAACCGGCGACGAGACAGCGATAGCGGCGAATGACTTCGAATCGAGGGTGAGCCAGTTGCTGTGCAAGATCGCCGTCATTCGTGACAAGCAGCATCCCTTCGGTACTTTCGTCCAGTCGACCAACTGTAAACAACCGTTGATCGACCACGGGAACCAGATCGATAGCGCGCGGTCGGCCTTGAGGATCGGAATTGGTACACAGAAAACCACGTGGCTTGTTGATCAGGAAATATCGAAAACGCGGTGGCTTCAGTCGTTCGGCATCAAGCTTGATGTCCTGCGTTTTCGGATCGACGCCGCGCGCAGGATCGGTCACGACTTCACCATCCACGGTAACGCGGCCGGTCCGAATGTACTCTTCGCAGTTGCGTCGGGAATCGACCCCCGCCATGGCCAGAAACTTCTGCAGTCGCAACTGGTCCGGTGATTTTTCGATAGCTTCTGTCGCGTCGGCTAAGGGTGCAACGGGCGCAGATCGTCCACCACGTGCTTCCGGTACGTTAAAGGCCGGTCGAATTCGCTTTACGGTCGATCGTGAGCCTCGATCTGGTTTCCCTTTCGGCCCATTTGAGGCACCGCGCGAAGGGCGTTCCACCGGCTTGCGTGCGACCGACTTGCGTGCGACCGGGTTGCGTTTGGCAGGCTTACGGGTGTTCTTGTTTGTGTCGGATTGAGGACGACGAGGAGGCATGATTTCACGATCCAGAGTGTTCTGTCTGAGG
>CAZFDW010000187.1:0-11211 GCA_964517865.1 uncultured Chitinophaga sp. | reverse complement strand
ACGTTCCTCAGGAATTTCATTCCGAATTAGGATGCGAAACCTGCGGAATATCGCCTGCGGCGACGTCAATGCTTGATTTTGGGTAGGCCGGACCAAGCGCAGCGCAGTTCCGGCAGGTGTCAGGCAATTGCCGGAACTGCGCTGCGCTTGGTCCGGCCTACAGACTCAACCCAAATCCCTGGTCCGGAAGGCGCACTACGGTATCTTTGCCTCGGCGGCTCGAATCACGAGCAGCTTGTGGTTTTCGACGTCGTACTGGTATTCCAGTCCTGGCGACAGCACGGGCAGCCTGATGTGGTTTTCTTTGATTACGCGAGTCATGAATTCGTCATACGAATTCGGATAGCGACCTTCTGATGCATTGAACAGATTGACCGCGTGATCGATCCCCAGTGCCGCGATTTGTTGCACGAGCGGCTGATAGGCCTCAAGCGGGCCAGTAATCGGGTTGGTCATTTTCACATCCGGCTTCACGACTTTCTCGCCGGCGTTGGGATCGAATTCCCCGATCTTGTCGGTAGTTTTCTGTTTCGGCGGTGACGGTGGTTGAGATTCCAGACAGCCCGCCATGACGAGGGTGGCTAAACCGATTGGCCAGTGAAGACGCATGGTGGTGTCCTTTCAGCAAGTATGGAATCAGCGCTGGCTGTCATCCAGATCCTGTCGATCGTAATTATCACGTCGATGTCGAAGACGCTCAGCAAACGGACAGCAACGCCTGCCCAACCACACATCATCATAGCACGAACAATCAGCAGAATCATCATCTCGGTCAAAATCATGTAACTGGATCTGGCGGCATCACTGTTACAGATACCCGTTTTGTGCTGCGAAAACCCTCGGTCCATGTTTCCAAAACTCACCAATCGATTCCATGTGGTAGATTCTCTCAGTCCCCGATATTCCGTACGTCCGGCATGTGAGAGCTCTCAACATGGACCCCAGTCATCTGCAGGAACTAGTGACGCTCGAAGATCATTACTGGTGGCACGTTGCCAAACGCCGGTTGGTCACGCGGCTGATGGCTCGTTACTGCCCGGCTCCGGGACGACTGGTGGAAGGCGGAATCGGTTCTGGTCGCAATCTGGTAGAGTTCTCTGAACTGGGTTACGACGTTACCGGTTTCGATCTGATGCCGGAATCCGTGCGGCATGTCCGCGGTCGCGGCATTGAAGATGTCCGAGTTCACGATCTTGGTGAGCCATGGCCGGTCGATGCGTCTTCGCTTCGCGCGGTTGTGCTGTTGGACGTACTGGAACATGTGGAAGATCCGATCACGGTGCTGCGTCACGCATACGCGGCGTTGGAAGTCGGCGGTGCTGTGATCGTCACTGTGCCCGCTCATCCGTGGCTGTATAGTCGCTGGGACGAACAGCTTGGGCACTTTCGCCGTTACACGACGCGTGAGTTTCGACTTCACGCGAACGAAGCAGGGTTCCGGGTTTCATTCCTGAACTACTGGAACAGTTTTACGATGCCGGCAGCCGTGGCGGTACGCGGCTGGGAAAAATTCTTTCCGAGCCGTACCCAACCTGACTTCCCGGCTGTCTCGTCATTCACCAATCGCGCGTTGCTCACAGCGGCAGCGGCGGAACGCTGGTGCCTGACGAACTTCGGACTTCCAACCGGACTGTCACTCGCAGGAGTTCTGCAGAAATGAAATCCCAGACGACTCGCATAACCCGTGATCGTCGAAGGGCGAAAGTTTCAGTTGTGTTGCCGGTGTTTAATGAAACGGCCATTCTGCAGGAACTCAATCGCCGGATCGTCACCGTCCTTGAACGTACGACAGCGCACTTTGAAGTGGTTTATGTCAACGACGGGTCCTCCGATGGTTCGCGTGAAATTCTGAGCACGCTGGCGGAACAGGATCGACGGACCGTCGTTGTTCATCTGTCACGCAACTTCGGACATCAGCCGGCCGTTCATGCCGGTCTGGAACATGCAACCGGCGACGTAGTGATCGTGATGGATTCTGATCTGCAGGATAACCCGGAAGCCATTCCTGCTTTTCTGGACCAATGGGAAAGTGGCTTCGATGTCGTGTATGCTCAACGCACGAAGCGCAAGGAATCCATGCCGAAGCGCGCTCTCTTCTATAGCTTTTACCGCGTGCTGAATGCTATTGCCGACAGCCCGATTCCTGCCGATGCCGGTAACTTCGGACTCCTGGACCGGGCGGTCGTAGATACTGTGCTGTCGCTGCCGGAGCGAGAACGATTCTTCCCGGGTCTGCGAAGTTGGGTCGGCTTTCGGCAGACGGGAATTCCCGTCGAGCGCGCCGCTCGGCACGACGATACTCCGCGTGTGTCCCTGCACGGATTGATGCGGCTTGCGAAGACGGCTATTTTCTCGTTCTCATCCTTCCCGCTGAAGTTCTTCTATGTGATTGCTGGTATTTCCGCCACGGTCTGCATGGGTACTATTGGCTTTGTGTTGTGGCATCGCCTTTTCACCGGACTCGCCATTCCAGGCTGGGCTTCAGTCATTATTACCGCGTCTTTTTTTGGATCACTGAACGCGCTCGGAATTTCGATTTTAGGTGAATATGTCATCCGGATTTACGATCAGGTGCGGGCTCGCCCTGTGTACGTAAAAGCCGAAACGCTGAATGCCGGAATTTCCCCGGCCTCGCACATGCTGAACGGAACTCATTCACCTGTCAACGAATTGAACCGTATTGAAGCATTGCTGTCTGCGTTGCAGCAGGAGTATTCTTCTTCGGACAAACGACACGTCTGACGCACGATCGATTTTTACCCCATCTCTTTTGCCGGAAATTGCTGAGCGACATCATGAAAATTACGATGATTGGAACCGGTTACGTAGGACTCGTGACCGGCACGTGTTTCGCAGAAAGTGGCAATGATGTGACGTGTCTGGATGTCGATAGTCGTAAAGTTCAAATGCTCAACGACGGTGGCGTGCCGATCTATGAACCGGGACTGGAAGAACTTGTGAAGCGCAACGCCGCAGCCGGTCGTCTGACCTTCACCACCAGCTACGAAGAGGCCATTCCGTCGGCACAATGCATCTTTATCTGTGTCGGCACACCGCAGGACGAATCCGGAGCCGCCGATCTGCGGTACGTACAGAGTGCGGCTGAGAGCATGGCTCCCTATCTGGACGCCAATGCTGTCGTTGTCTGCAAAAGTACCGTACCTGTGGGCACGAATCGTCGAGTTGCCGCATGGATCGAGGCCAAAACGGACACGGCTTTCAGCATTGCATCAAATCCCGAGTTCCTGAAGGAAGGCGCTGCAATTGATGACTTTACAAAACCTGATCGTGTCGTCGTAGGTGTCGATGATCCCGCTGCGGCTGAAATATTGCTCGAATTGTATCGGCCGTTTCTGCGTACCGAGAAGCCGTTCATTTCGGTTCGCATCGAAAGCGCAGAGATGATCAAGTATGCAGCAAATTGCATGCTTGCCACTAAGATCAGCTTTATCAATGAGATGGCAAACATCTGCGAACGTGTCGGAGCGGACATTAATGAAGTCCGCAAAGGTATCGGTCACGACGCCCGGATTGGATTTGCGTTTCTGTTCCCAGGCGTCGGATACGGGGGTTCGTGTTTTCCCAAAGACGTCAGAGCTCTCGCGGCGCTGGCTTCCGAATATGGCGTCGAGCCGCGCATTCTGAGAACTGTCGATGAAACGAATAATCAGCAGAAGCAAGTGCTGTTTCGTAAACTACTTGATTACTTTGCCGGTGATCTGACCGGGCGCACGATCGCGGTCTGGGGACTGAGTTTTAAGCCGCGGACCGATGACATTCGTGAAGCTCCGGCGCTGGTCCTGATTCATAGTCTGCTTGAAGCAGGTGCGATCGTTAAAGTCCACGATCCAGTCGCACTTGAGAATGTCCGGAAAGAGATCGGCGACAGGATTACCTACTGCGACCATCATTATGACGCCTGCGAAGGTGCCGATGCGATTGCCATCGTGACGGAATGGAATGAATTCCGAAATCCTGACTTCGACTACATTAAGTTGAAGATGAAGTCACCGGTGATCTTTGATGGTCGAAACTTATACGATCGTACAAAAATGGCGGCTCGCGGTTTTTACTATTCCGGCATCGGCCTCAGCGCTTTGCCAGTTCGCAACTAGATCCTTGTCGCGCATTCATTGAAAGGTTGTGTGCCAGTGGCTTTGCCAGTGCTCCCCATTTGCACGACGCACTGGCAGAGCCAGTGGCACACAACAAGACACGACTGACAGAGCATTAGAGCCACTCCGCCTCCAGTTCGGCGCGTGTTTCCAGCGTGCGCTGGATCCGCCTCCACCAGAACCAACGTTCTGGTTCTGAAATATCTACACGAAATTCTGCGTCATCCGGCAACATCGACAGGACACGACGAATGACTTCTCTTTGAAATCGATCTTCCGGGTAGAGCGGGGATTCGGTTTCGGCCAGTGACCAACGATCAAGTCTGACGACAACCCAATTGTCCAATGGTGCAGGTTCAGCAATGTGTTGCTGTAGGCCATTGCCAGGGTCATGTATGTTGGATTCCCGAATCCGCAGTACCCATGTTTCCGGACGTGTTGAATACAGTTGCCATGCGGGCCAGTTGTCAGCAATGCCAACGAGCCCGGAGAGTGGGAACAGCCACACGCAAAGAGTTGCCATTCGATACCTCAGGCGATGTCCGGTCGGCATTGAGGGCGAAGGTGTTGCAGGCCCGGAAAACACCACCGGAATCAGGCACAGAAAGCAGATGTTCCAGATCGACACCGCCAGGTGATGTCCAAGTCCTATCGGTCCCAGTGCCAGCAGCAGCGTCCCGTGCAGAAGCATCGCCGACAGGATGCCATAGTGTCGCGACTTCGGCCAAAGCAGCAGGAATCCGACGCTGAGTTCGCCGAGGTTGAGTGCATGGCAAAGCAATTCACCCGTTCTTCCGGCAATCACTTCTGAATTGATGCCAATCATTTCCGACATCTGTGCCACGATGGCTGCCGACATCCCCTGATGTGCTATCGGTGCCAGACGCGAAAGTGCCGAGCAGACATAGATTGACGCCAGCACGGATCGCAGCAACTGGAGTCCATTTTCAGATTTGAACAAGGAGACTCCCAGCCCCAGGACAAACAACCAGTTCCATGCCTGCAAACGATGTTGGTTGGAAACACACAGCATCAATGTTGCGGCAAGTCCAGCGGCACGCAAGAATCTGTCACACCGCCGTTGGCCGTTAGATCCAACGACAAACATGCACACTGTCAATACAATGCCGACCACGATCCGGTCAGCTACGATGGGCAGCGAGAGCCTGTTGATCAGAGGTATCACTGGAAACGAACTGTTCCCCCACCAGAGCGGCCATGTAGACGTTATCAGAAGAAACTGAAACCCGGCTAGAATCCGCACGGCTTGTCCGCAACGGACTTGCCCGTCATTGGAGTGAGTTGACGATGAAGTTAAATTCAGGGTTATGGACACAATGAGTCTTGTTAATCAGCTTAAGCTTCATGCGGTGCGAATTGACAATGGCGAGCGGCTGGGCGTGAGCCCTCCGTGGCCCGTGCATGAACACACGGAGGGCTGACGCCCAGCCGCTCGCCGCTGCCTCATTTCTGGCCGCGTAAAGAATATAGTACCGCCTTGATAGAATGAAACGAATGCAGACGATTTTTGTCACCGGGACTGATACGAACGTAGGTAAGACGTATGTTTCATGTCTGCTCATTCGAAAACTACGGGCGGTTGGACTGGCGACCGGTGCCTACAAACCCGTGTGCAGCGGGGCCGATTTTGGTGCCGACGGCCGTCCGTTCTGGTCCGATATCGAGGCACTGCGGTCGGCTGCGGGAGCAGAAGTGCCGCTTGATCTCATCTGTCCTCAGCGATTCCTCGCAGCTGTCGCTCCGAACGTTGCCGCAGAACTGGAAGGATCAACAGTATCCAACGACCTGCTGCTGAATGGATTTTTCGCATGGACGACAAAAGTTGAAGCCCTGGTTGTGGAAGGTGCCGGCGGTATTTTCTGTCCACTGTCCGATGAACTCACCGTCCTGGACCTCGCAACACAAATCCAGGCCCCCGTGATTGTCGTGGCCGCAAATCGCCTGGGCGTCATCAGCCACACGCGACTCGCCGTAGATCGTCTGCGTCAGAGTGGACTTGATGTTGCCGCCGTGATCCTTAACGAAACGCAAGCCACGGATTCCGCCGATTTGTCGCACACGACAAATGCCGGGCAACTGTCCCACTGGATTCCAAATGTCGCTGTTCTGCATGTGGGATTTCGAGTTGAGGCAATCCGAATTCTGCACAACGGCCACGCTCTGACGAATGCGTTTTTGACACGCATCGTTGAGACACCCTGATCGTTTAAGGATCGGCGGGCAGTCTCGTGTTCCGGTGATGATTCAACAGTGTCTCAAGGTGCACTTCAACGCAATCAGCAAGGCGATCGACGTTGTAGCCGCCCTCCAGAATACTCACCACTCGTCCGCCGCAGTGCGTATCTGCCACCTGCAGCACAAGCTCCGTGAGCCTTACAAAGTCCTCAGTCTCCAGCCCCAGCGATCCCACTGGATCATCTGCGTGCGCGTCGAATCCGGCGCTGACGATGATCAGGTCCGGCTTGATCGAATCGGCGGCGCGGGTCAGCGTGTTTTCAAAGGCCGACAGATAGTCGAGACGGGAGATTCCAAATTCCAGCGGCAGATTGAACGTTGTCCCCAGACCGGCGCCGCAACCGGTTTCCGATCTGCGGCCGGTCCCCGGGTAGAATGGAAATCGATGGGCCGAGAAAAAACCGACCTGTTCGTCTTCGTAAAAAACATCCTGCGTCCCATTGCCATGATGCACGTCCCAGTCGATGACCAGCACGCGATCCAGACCAAGGCGTTCCACAGCGGTTCGCGCGGCGATTGCCGCATTTCCGAACAGACAAAATCCCATCGGAGCGTCAGGGACCGCATGATGCCCTGGTGGACGCACCAGGCATAACGCCGTGGAATCGCCGCCGTTCACGACTTGCGATACAGCATCCACCGCAGCGCCAACCGCGAGAATTGCAACCTCGGCAGACTCAGCACTCATCACGGTGTCAATTTCAATTCGCCCACCCCCTGCGTGTGCGAACTCACGAATGCGATCAAGATGATATACCGGGTGAACTCTCAGAAGATCATCATCCCCAGCCGGCACGACAGTTTGTGGCGTGCTGCGTCTGAGTAAACCAGACTGCTCAAGTCTCGCGTGAATTGCCCGCAGCCGCTCAGCACATTCCGGATGCGAACCGGTCTGATGCAGCAGAAAGCGATCATCGCGATACAGCAGCGTCATTCGGCCAGCCCCCTGGCATACGCATCCTCCGGCAGGTCACGCCCCGTCAATTGACGAAACTGAAGGTTCAATTGAATCGCAAAGACTGACGCAGGATCGATATATCGGCCGCCGCGTGCATGGACTTCATCAGCAAATGAGGACCCTCGCAACCCAACCGTCAGATCGATCACCGTCATACGCTCACGAATCATCGACGGGTTAACCTGGCCCTTCGCAAGGCCACACGGCATTCCGAAGTCAGCCAGTACCAGCGTATCTGTTCGCAGGTCATGCACTGCGTTCCAGCCAACGTGCCGCACGCCGATGGCGCGCGCCATTGATGCAGCGGTGTTGTCGGACGGACCAGCGATACTCACGGCCGCTCCCTTCTGACTGAAGTACACCGCCGCTCCCCGCGCCATGGAGCTGTTCCCGATGACCGTCACGGAACCACGCGACGCCCATTCGGCACTGCCGGTGACAACTTTGCCGGCCCCTTCGATGGCTTCGAATGTCGTGCAAATCCCCTTCCAGCCACCGGTGCCTTCTTTGAGCACATCAATGCGATCTGATACCGTGGCGAACTCGTCCCGCGATGCGGCAATTGAAGTCAGGTTTCCATCGTATGCCGGATCGACGATCAGCCCGTTGATCTTCATTTTCTCCAGCATCTTTGGAAACTTTGAAAGATCGCCCGGCAGTAACGGAAGACAACGAATGGGTTTTTCCATTGAAGAAAACGCGGCATTAAAAACTCGCGCAGCAATATTCTCGGAATCTCCGTAACCGATGATTCCCACAAAGCGAGTTTTAGAATTGATTTCGCCACAGCGATAATCTTCCTGCAACTGCCAGACAGTTGGCTGCTTCGCAAATGCCTCCATACCGCGTTCCAGCGCCGCGTAGATCCAGGGCGATCCGTATTTGAGGCCGAGCAACGAGAAAGTCAGGCCGGAGCGACCAAATCCAATTCCGACAATCGGAACTTCCCGAGGTTGCGTCACTGCCGCCAAAAGTGGCCAGGCTCCGTCGAGATCCTCCGTCAGCCATGCAAACTTGACGACATCGGCTTTCGCTTTGCAGCACTGAGCAAAGATTTCGTCGATCTTTGAAAGCGGTCGATTGAGGTTCGTGTATGCGATGACTCGCTTCGTCTGGCCGAAGCGGGGGATTTTTTCAGCCATTTCCAGGTCGAGCTCGACGTATGCCGGGCCTGCCACAATCGCTTCACGCAGCAACTGCATCCGCTGCGATTCACTGCCTTTCCATTTTCCGCCATCCTGCTGGCGGCGACACGAGACCAACATCGGCTTGTCCACCATTCTGATCAATTCGCCAACGTTCGGTTCGGCAATAAAGTGATCAAGGCACAATTCAATGAGGTCGCAATTCCGCGATGCGTTGAGCAGATCTGCAGGAGCCAACGTACGCGAGGTCGGAGTCACGGAGATACAGATCATGTTCCTGGCCCGGTTGACGATTTGGAGGTGAAATGGGAAGAGACAAAAATGACCATCGACTGCCAGCCGATTGCGGCAATGATGCAGATAAATGGCATCACCGGAGTGCGCATTCGGGTATCAGTCCAGTAGAAAGTATGCAGCAGCATGAATGACAATACGATTAGCCACAAGTCTGCAAGGCTGTGACCCGACAGAATACCACTTTTCGAGCGAAATCCCGGCATTCCACGCAAGGCTGGAATCGATCGGCCAATTGCCGCCGCGACACCAATCCAGATCAGGCCATACCAGACGGCAATCAGTGTTGTGGCAAAACGTGGCAGGCCATCGTCTGAGCCTGGCGTAATTGCACAGAATCGCCGCAAACGCAGCAAACACGATTTGAAGAAACTCAAGGGCTGCGCCTTGATCGAAGCGACGGCCTGCTGATAGTACCACGCATCCTGAGCCGGTTCGTTGCCGACCGGAACACCTTGCGCCGCTGCATCAGCAATCGTCCTCTGCTGCCACGCATCCAGTTGCGGCCCAGGCCAAGGGAACGGAATGTCGCCGTCAATCACGTCGCGATAAAAATCTGCATTGTTTCCCAAGGCAAGGGTGTATCCACCGTGCGTCGTCGCTGGAATGAATTTCCGAAATTGCACAGCATTACGCATGATCCACGGCGAAATCGCCACAACTGCGGCAATCATCGGCACAACCGCAAGTGTCATATTTTTCAGGGAACGCGCGCCGATTTTCCGATTGAGCGGCAAGCGTGACAGAACCACAATGGCACAAGACACCAGCAAAATCGGTCGCACCAGCGAACCCAGACCGAAGAGAACACCTGAAAGGATACGAAATACTTGCCCCTTATCGCCAGACAGATTGCGACGCAGATCGCCAGTCTTCAGCGCGACAACGGCGCCGGTCAACATCGCCGCCGCCGCAACTTCAGTCATCGGCAGTATGGTGTAACGCACAAGCAACGGGTCGAATGCCGTCATCGTTGCGGCGATGATCGAAACAATCAGCGGCAACTGAAGTTGATGGCAGAGTATCCATGACAGCCAGATCACGGCGACGCTGCACAAACCATTGATTATCGCAACGCTGGCCCAATTCGGCAGTCCTGACACTTTGAGTCCCGCGAGTGCAATCGGGTACGCAGGCGGACGAAATGCGGTCGGATGATGCGTGTATGGCCCGGCAAATCCTTCACCATTGGCCACCATTTCCGCATGCGCCAGGTAGCCATCGTTGTCGGCCGTCAGATCCGAGGGATGCATCAACCCTCCAACAAGGCGCACCATGCCCCCGAGAATCAGCAGGATCATAAGGACGGATGTCGTTCGCATGGTGTGGAGTCTTAGCGAACGAACAAAGGAAGGGCAAATGAAGTTGGGTAGGCTTCCGAGCCGGCATTGATTTGTCGGAACGATTGTGTTCTCCACAGATCTGGCGGGCCGGAGACTGCAACGCCGTCATCGAATCGCTCTCATATTCCATACGATCGTGAAAATCAGGCTGTTGTTTTTTTGCAACATGCAGGAGAATGCCATCCTGTCGGACGCGAGATGCAGTTTGACGTAGGGTGACTTCACAGCATACGGGGCATAAGTTGTCGTCGTAACGGGTTGCCTGATTTTCTGAATTCGCATTGTGACGGAGTGCCGTTTGTGAAAGAGTCGTTGGCGTATCTGATCAAAGTCATTCTGCACCTGGATGAGGAACTGTCGACGTTGTCCAACTCGTTGGGCGGTTGGTTGTACGTGATCCTGTTTGCTGTCGTTTTCTGTGAAACTGGACTGATTATCACGCCGTTTCTTCCAGGGGATTCGCTGCTGTTTGCTGTCGGAACCCTGGTGGCGTTGCCGAAAGCGGGACTCAGTCTGCCGCTGATGTTCGTGCTGCTGACAGTCGCCGCGATTATGGGCGACGCAGTGAACTATCGCATTGGCCGGATGATCGGACCAAAGATTTTCCGCAGCGAAAAATCCAGACTGCTCAACAGGAATCACCTGTTGAAAGCGCAGCATTTCTACGAACGGCACGGTGGCAAGGCCATTTTTCTTGCGCGTTTTGTTCCCATCGTACGCACATTTGCCCCGTTCGTGGCAGGCGCTGGCAAGATGAACTACTTCAGATTCTGGATGTTCAACGTCAGCGGAGCCATCATCTGGGTGGGGCTGTTTCTGGTTGGCGGTTACGTCTTTGGAAATCTCCCGATCGTAAAAAAATATTTCTCGCTCGTCATGCTTGGCATCATCGTCGTGTCGGTTCTTCCCATCGCTTTTGAATGGTGGCGCGATCGAAGACAAACACTGGCCGCAAGTGCATCCCCGTCTGCCAAAGTGTGACATAGATCCAGCAACAGGAAATCCACCCCGAACCTCGACAGCGACTTCTCACCGGGCAGAATCGACATGATGCAGCTTAGATCAATTAAAAACTTCTATTTTGGCTTACTCCTTGCTGC
>CAZFDW010000186.1:4168-11248 GCA_964517865.1 uncultured Chitinophaga sp. | reverse complement strand
TTACCTGGGGTGCGCCGCAAAGCGGCGACCCCAGGCTGTGTTGTGAAACCCGTTCGGGGTTGAATCACACGATTTCCCTACAAATAATCCTTCACGGCGTTGTCTGAAAGGGCGTGATGTCGCGAACCGAACATAACAGTACCGTTAAAATGCCATTTACAACCATTGCCGTCAATCAGGATGTGCTCGCTGCCAAAAAACAGCGGGCCATGGAACAGCGTGATCGCTTTACAGCGCAGGGCACGTTTGTTGTCAACTTGGTTGCTTCCCCCGGTGCCAGCAAGACCAGTCTGCTGCAGGCAACGGCAAGGTACTGGCAGAATCGGTTCCGCGTGGGAGTCCTTGTGGGAGATCTGGCCACGGATCGGGATGCCGAACGTCTGCGGCCGTATGTTCCGGTCGAACAGTTGACGACTGGTGGTGCTTGTCATCTGGAACTTTCGCTGGTGCAGCAGGGGTTGAGCCGTCTTCCTCAGCAGCAGTACGATTTTCTGTTCATCGAGAACATCGGAAACCTTGTCTGCCCGGCATCGCATGACCTTGGCGAACATGTGCGAGTCGTCGTCCTGAGCACGACAGAAGGCGACGACAAGCCCGGCAAATATCCGAAGATGTTCCGCACGAGTCAGGCGATGGTAATCAGCAAAAGCGACCTGCTGCCTTACGTCCCGTTCTCAGTGGATGCTGCGATTCAGGATGCGCGATTGATTCAGCCGGATCTTGTGACGATTCTGACCAGTGCCACACGAGATGAAGGACTGCAGGAATGGTGTCAGTTTCTGGAGGACGCACGGGCTGAAATGCTGGCTGTGCGTGATGCTGATGAAGCGGAGCGACTGACTGCATCGCAACAGGGTGCATCATGAATGCTGTCAAGCCCGCTCATCCGACCTGCGGCCACCTACTCTCCCGATTTCGCGGAAGAAGGGACACGAGGAGCCTGTCCCGACGTTCCAGGTTCGCGAGCGGCAAGGCGCTTGCCGCCGGTGGACATCGCAGGAATACCAGAAAAAAACGGCGGCTAGCGCCTTGCCGCTCACAAGAACAAGCATGGTGAAGGTGCCCGGCTCAGTCGTCGTTTGATGTGGCCAACGAGGGAACGATCGTCGCTGCCGTTGATCCACGCTTCGCTGAAATCGCTGCGACCGCGTTGCGCCATGTGCCGGGTTGTGAGCAGGCCACGATCATCGGCGAGGTTCAGTCGCGAGGCATTAGTCCCGTTACAATCCGACGAACCTTTGGCGCGCCACAACCACTCGACGAACCCTCCGGTGCGCCGCTTCCCCGGATCTGTTGAGTGTCCGAAGAAAAGACTGCAGAGGCACCACCGGCGTCACAGCCCGAACTCCGCCGCGCGTGGCTTCGGGAACGCTGGGATTCACGTCAAACTTCCGAAGCAAATTTGTATCGCAGCGCTTTGGTGAAGTGGTACGGTGACGAACGCGGCAAACAGATCAAGTATGCCGAAGCATTTGAAATCTGCGAGTTCGGCCACCAGCCGACTGAGGATGAAATCCGAAAGTTGTTCCCGTTCTTCTGAGAATTCACAAACCCAGCAGCGGCAGGCTGTCTCGGAAAATCAGCCGTTCTATCGCCTCTTCATTCAGTCGTGGAAGTGCCGTCCCGGCCAGCATTGCATTGAGCCCTCGCAGTCCGTCAATCGAAGCCTGCACTGTCGTAAACGGATAATCCGTTCCAAAGAGAACCTTGTCCCAGACGCCGTACTCCTGCACGAGCATCAAACTGTGATATAACTGAAACGGGCGGTAATGCAGAGCCGATAAGTCAGCATAAACGTGGGGATGCTTTCGGATCACGGCCACGCATTCGCCCTCATAAGGATGTCCCAGATGAGCGAGGATGAGTCGCAGTTCCGGGTAACGAGCGGCAACCGGGTCGAGATGTCTCGGCAGCGTGCATTCCAGCGGAGCCTGAGAGATAAACGTCGTCCCGGTGTGCAGGAGGACCGGCAACTGATGTTGCTGAGCATACTCCCACAAAGGGGCCAGCCACTTTTCATCAGGACGAAAACCGGCGTACATCGGCATGAGCTTGATGCCTCTCAGCCCGAGCTCCTGATGTCCGGCCCGGAGGTCGCGCTCCCAGCCGTCCTGAGTCGGATCCAGTGACAGGAAGCCGATCAGTTGCGCGGGATGTTCATCTACATAATTTCGCACCGATCGGTCGTCCACCCAAAGCCCGCTGAGTTTCGCTTTGCCGCCAAACACGATTGTCCGAACATCCGGCACGGAGGTCCGCTGGTAGTCTTCAAAGCGCACCGTCAGATCCAGTTCAACGCCCGCTTTGGCTCGACGACTTTGCTGACGAAAATCATCGTTGAAGTGATCGGGATAACACCAGAAATGACTGTGGACATCAATGATCGGCATCGCGTTCCTCCACCGTTTTGAATACGAACGAAGACCAGAGAAGTCCTGCGACGATCAGTACGACCATATTGATGTAGAAAATCGGATCCCACTGAGCCCGTCCTGTGAAACCTCGTGCTCCCAGCAGGTCGGCGAGTTTTCCGACCAGGTATTGCGAACTCATTGCACCAAACACACCGACGGAATTCATCAATCCAAACAGCGCGCCGATGTGCTTTCCGCTGATGCCGATGGCGCATGTCCACCACAATGGCTGTGTCGCCTGAGTGGCAAAACAGGACAGGGCCGCGAAAAAGACAGCGAGCCATGGATTGCTTGAAAGGAGACTGCATCCCAGCATGGCGGACGCGAGAAAGAACGAGCAGCCCCCCATCAGACGCTTTCTGCCGATACCGCCGCGAGAGGCAAACCAATCGAGAAGAAATCCTCCGGCCAGAGTTCCTGCCGCCGAAAAGGCCAGCACCATCGATGCCATCAGCCCCGCTTCCGTCACATCAGCAACGCCTCGCCCGGACTTCAGATACTTGGGGAACCAGGAAAAGTAAATGTAACTGTTGAAGGAGCCGCAGGCCATAATCAGGCTCAGAAACCAGATACTCGGATTCCCCGCGACAAGAGCCCACGGAATTCTTGCATGCACATTGGAGGCCGAGGCACCGCGGCCGATATAAGCGACTTCCGCCGCGTTCGCCGCCTGATGATCTGCCGGATCATCGCGGAACCAAAAGTAGAATCCCGCCGCCCAAACGGCCCCGACACTTCCAAACGCCACAAACGTCCAGCGCCATCCGATCTCCTGAATCAACAGTGCCGCCAGAAACGGTGCCAATGCACCGCCAATCTGAGATGCCGCAAGCAGAACACCCTGAGCTCGTCCGCGTTCATGATCGGGAAACCAGCGTGACATGACACGGGCTACATTTGGAAAAGCACCTGCTTCGCCGGCCCCGAACAAAAATCGAACTCCCACCAGCATCCATAACCCCGTACAGGCCCCGGTCAGCGCCGTAAATGCTGACCACCACAGAGAAATCCTCGTGAGCACTCGTCGAGCCCCCAACCGATCTCCCCAGCGGCCGGTGGGAATTTCAAATAGTCCATAGGCCAGCGTAAACGCCATCAAAAAATAGCTGGTCTGCGTGTTCGTGATGTTCAGATCAGCCTGAATAGAATCGACAGCCGCCGAAATGCAGATGCGATCCAGATAGAGAACTCCGGACAACAAACAGAGCACGCCGAGTACTTTGAAGCGAGCTTTGGTCATCTTCGAGGATGCGTCGCTGTCCGGCGGCTGCGGCATAACGTGATCCTTCGCTGAGAATGTTGGCAGTGAACATAAAATTCGCGTGGCCAGAAATGAGTCCGGCGAGCGGAGTGGCGTGAGCCCTCCGGTACCTCGTTTTTGTACCGGCAAGCTGACGCATGCCGCTCGCCAATTCTCTCTATCATGCCCGCGTGGAGTATAAAACTCTGAAATGGACCTGTCGAACCTGACTCAGCGATCGACTCGGTATTTCTGCAGCAGCTTTTCATCCAGTTCAACGCCAAGTCCCGGACCATCCGGCACGATCGCGGACGGAGGCCCCAGATTCAATGGCTGCGTGAGCAGATCTGTTTCATGATACAGCGGCCCGATCGTGTCAGCCGGAAACGTATCCACATCGACTTCCGGAAATGCGGCAGCGACATGGAGCATCGCGGCGGTGCCCACGCCAAGTTCCAGATTGCTGCCAATTGTGCAGCGAATTCCGGCGGCGCGCGCGATTGCCACGATATCGCCCGTCGCGGCGATCCCTCCATGCTTCCCTGGATAAATGCTGAACACATCCACTGCGCGATGACTGGCGAGAAGCCACGCATCCTGCAGTGTGAAGATGCTTTCGTCAGCCATCAGTGGTGTCACTGTCGCTCGCCGAAGTTCAGCCATGGCCGCATGATCTCCGGGTGGAATCGGTTGTTCTGCAAGGAGCAAATTCACGTCCTGAAGTTCGCGCAGACAGTAATGCGTCTGTTGAATGGTCCATCCACAGTTTGAATCGATTGTCATCGGAATGTCGGGACCGCAGACTTCCCGCACAGCTCTGACTCGCGCAATATCGGTGACCGGGTCCAGTCCCGTCTTGACTTTGACGCAGGTCACGCCGAGAGCCAGATGCTGCTCGGCCATCAGGCGGGACCCTGCGATATCACGAGCCCAGACAACCAGCTTGATGCGGACTCGATCACGCACCTTTCCGCCCAGCAACTGATAGACAGGCAGCCCGACGGCCTTCCCTGCGATATCCCACATCGCCATTTCCACCGCCGCACGAGTGAACGGATTCAGCTTGACCGCGAACTCCATCGCACGGCGAATCGCGGTGATGTCACGCGGATCACGCCCCAGCAGCACGGGCTCGATGCAGTCGCGAAGCACAGCCATCGCCGTGGCCTGAGTCTCTCCGCTCCACAATGCTGTGACCGTGGCTTCACCGAGGCCAGTCAGTCCTTGATCGGTATGCACGCGAACAATGACAAAAGGCGACGTCGCGTGCTCGCCATGGGCCGTCTTTGCCGTCATTCCCGTCTTGAGCGGAACACAAACCGGAATAGCCTCGATCTGAGTGATTTTCATGATGCTGTTGTGTCTCCATCAAAATTGAACTGTGCAACTCAGCAACGCGAGTTTCTGTGCATGTGAGGTATAAATGAACCGAATCCAAAATGCGATTGAATGCAGACACCACTGGGCAACGCCGTTAAAAAATGTTTGAGGTTGAAGCACTGAAATCGTCGATGGCTAAGTGGATGCTGTGTCTGAGCCACGACAGTGGCGGCAGGCACCTTCCCTACCCCTATCAGGGAATAGTCTGTTTCTCTCAGACTGGCCCAGACGGATTCCCTTTGATGTCGTTCCTTAGTCTTTGCGGGAATTGCTTTTTCCGGAACGCGGTTCAGCGTACGATAACGTTGTTCCATCAACCATTCTCCACCGCCGCTTGACAGTCGCCCTTCCATGATGCCCCCTGCGTTACAGCCAAACCAGCTTCAATCTGCAGTCAACGTCCGCATCCTGCCTTCGGCCACCTTCTCGACCGGTCTCGTCGGAGTCGTGAGAATTGGACGCCATGCGTTGCTGTTGCGCTTGTTACTGATAATCCATGCCTGTTCCCTTTCTGCAGTCGCGAGGTCCGCATACGACGAACCGGCTGACGAAGCGGTGGCCGTGCAGTCGTACCAGCAATTCTTAAAGGTTTTGTTTCGCAATCCGCGATTTGGAACTGCGTACGATCGAGTCTATGAGTTCCATGCGAACAGAGGCACGATTCAGGCCTTTCACGATGTGATGGCAGATGTCGCCGGACTGCCGGAGCTGAAGGCTGCGGAGCTGCAGGCAGCGGACTCATCCATTCCGGAATTTGCAGCGCTGCCAGATCCGGGCGCGGCAGCGCTGCTTGTCGGAATGCTCGACCTGCAGCATGTCCAGGGAGCGGCGGCGATCACCGCACTGGAACGAGCGGCGCAGCTGCGACCTGAAGATGCCATTACGCATTGGTATCTCGGGAAAGCCCGCATCATGAACCGCCAGCTTGATCTGGCACCGGCTTCGTTTGAACGAGCGATCACGTGTCGTCCTGTCAAATCCGATTTGCTGGAGATCTACAAAGAGCTGGCACGCACGCTGCAAAATTCTCGACAGGACGCTCAGGCACTGAATGCATGGCAGCGATTGGAGATGTTGTTTCCCGGCGACCTGCGCGTTAAGACACAAATTGCCATCGCGCTGACTCAGGACGGACGTTGGCAGGACGCATTGTCGCGTTACGAATCGATTGCAAATGAATCGAAAGATCCGGATCAGCGCGTCCAGGCAAATCTTGCTGCGGCAGATCTGATGATTCAGCTCGGGCGGCCACAGGACGCGATTGCTCTGCTTGAATCGCAATTGGCATCGCTGGATGTTGACGGTTGGCTCTTCAAGGAGATTCGCCGGCTTATCGAAGCCGTGTTTCGCAGCCGGGATGATCTGCCGGGGCTCGTGTCATATTACGAAACATGGATTAAAGGTCACACCGAAGACGTCGATGCGATGGCTCGATTGGGGCGTACACTGTCGCTGCAGAATAAGACAAGCGAAGCCGCAACATGGTATCGCAAAGCGATCGCACTGGCGCCGTCGAATGCCGGACTGCGAGAATCGCTGATTGAACAACTCGTCCGCGACGGCAAGTTGACCGATGCCATCTCGCAGTACGAACAGATGGCTCAGTTCGATGCGGGCAACCGGGATCACATCGAAGCCTGGGGCCAGTTGTATCTGGCACGCAAAGATCTGCCGCTTCCCGAACGGCAGGCTGCAGCTGCAGCAATCTGGGAACGGTTGATCGTCGATCGAACCGACGATTCAGCCGCATTGAGTCGTCTGGCCGAACTGATGCGGCGTGCCGAACTCACTAATCGCGCGATACAACTGTACCGGCAGGCCATCGGCAAGTCGCCAAACGAGCCGCAGTATCGTGAGTATCTCGGCGAATACTTCAATCGACTGCAAAGAAACGACGAAGCGATTGCGACCTGGAAGGAAATTGCCGCTGGCGATCGCCGTGTCAAAGCAAATCTCATTCGACTGGCCGAAGTTCTGAATCGGTTTGGTTATACCGATCCAGCGCTGGTTGCGATGCGAGATGCCTGCAGCCTCAGCCCCGATCCC